>JAPHRD010000021.1 GCA_026196225.1 Motiliproteus sp. | reverse complement strand
AGCAAGTGTGCGACATTCTGAGAGTCTCTGTATTTATGGTGAAAACAGAGGTAGCCCTCTCACGAAGTTTAATCAAGCTTTTTGAGGGGGTTTTTTATTTGACCATCACTTAAGTTGCTCAGAACAAGCCATCTACCGCAGAATTAACTTCATTTAAACTGCTCAGGCTCACATGGGTTAACTGTTTTAATGACAATCTGCGCAGCCAGCCACGCTTGGTATAGGCTTTGAGATCGATACCCGAGACAAGAATTAGGTCGTAACCTCGACCCTCTGTTTCCAGAAGTCGTTCACTACGCTGTTCATTGGAATTAAAGGAAACCTGGCGAATCTGAACCTGCTGTGTCGACTCAAATTGCTTGATCAGTTGCGGATCAAAATAGTCCTGCCAGTTAAGAATGACCAGTGTTTCGGAGGCATGAGTAAGATTGGCCGTAGCTAGGCTGATCAATATCAGCAAGGTTCGGCTCCGTGCCTGAATCCATCTGGGCCAGTCTTTGGCTGCTGTCATCCGAGAACTCCTTTCTGGATTTGAACAGAGAATTAGGACGCTGAGCGAACTGAGTTACCTTTAATTAGCTGTTGCAGTTATCGGATACTCTTCGTACAAAATTCTTTAAGCTACTGTGCTGAAGGTAGTTCAATTAGCGCATTGATTCCATAAATAGTCCTGTCTAATTTAGATAGGTTTGAAGATTAGAAAAAGAACCCCCAGAGACTAAGGTCACTGGGGGCTCTTTTAGGAAGGTAAATCGATTCAAGACGGTGTTAGTGCTTGTACATATGGTCGCCGCCCATACTTCCGCCGCCATAAAGCTGAAAACTGCCAGCGACGCTTGATGCTCACCGGCAGTTTTATTTCATCAGAAAGAGACGTTTAGGCTGGCATAGAAAGAGCGGCCTGTTCCTGGTACGCCAATCCCCCAGGGTATATTGTTAACGCCCATGGTCGATCCCTGGGCAGTGTAAGCCCCACCGGTTGGCAGGTAGTAGAACTTGTCGAACATGTTATCAACACCAAAACCTACCCGAACTTTTTTCCAGCTATGGGACAGACGAAGGTCAACCAATCCGTATCCTGGCGTTTGGGTTTCGTTGCGAACTTCGTTGACGTCATCTTTGCTGTCAACCAGCTTCCACTCCAAGGCATTGTCCCAGCTGCCAACCTGTTGAGTCACTGTGAAAGTAACGTTCAGGGGCATAATGTTGTAGAGATTGTCCCCCGTGTCCCGGTTCTCACCATCGGTGTAGTTAAGCAATGCTTGCAAGCCAAAGCTGCCCAACTCTGATCTTCCCAGGGGCATCTTACCGGCGATATCAATACCGTAGAGACGTGCCGAGGAGTTGACGTACTGCAACACGTTAAACTGATTAGCTGCCCAACCAGCACGCTTGGCAGCATCGATATAGTCATCAACCCGGGTGTAGTAAGGTGTTGCCTGTAGTTCCCAGCTGCGATCACTTGCATGCCAGTCAAAGGTTGCGGAGACGGTGTAGGCTTTTTCGGGATCTAGGTCGATATCACCGATATAGCCGTTTCCGTCACCCACGGTGTTGTTCATGACTGCAGCCATAGTCCAGGTCGACCAGGTGTAGCGCTCATACAGATTTGGGGAACGTACTTTGCGTGCCAAACCAAATTCAATATCGAGATTTTCGTTGTGGCTGTAGCGGGCAAGCAAGGTGGCATCTATATTGTCGTCGTCAACGCTACGATCCTGAACATTGAAGGTGGTGGAATCGAGCAATTGATTGCTCATCATCATATTGGTAGGTGCATAGCCATTGACTTCATCGGCATCCATGCTGACCCGCTCATACCTAACACCCACCAGCGTCTGCCAGTTATCAACGGCCTGACTTTCCAGCTCGGCAAAGACTGCGTAGCGATCTCGTTCACCGTCGTCGATATTTTCAAAGGTATTTGGAGACATCATGCCGGTGCCTGACGCTGGCCACCAATCATCCAGTCGATAGCGCTGCAATTCGGTTCCAATGCGCAAAATGTCTGAATCGTTCACCTCAAGGGTGGCATGGATGCTGAAGCCGGTATTATCGCTCTCTGAGTACATCGGCATGCCGTTTACAGCGGTCATATAAATGTAAGCGTCGTTAGAACCCCACCTTCTTATCCCGTCGGATCACAGGCAGGCTGAGCTCCAGACCAATTGTGCCGGAGTTCCGATGTTCGCCACTGCCAACCAACAGACCGTGATCCTGATCTGCGGGCCGACCGACATGCGGAAAGCCATCGACGGCTTAAGCAATATCGTCGCCTACGAACTGGAGAAAGAGCCCTGTTCTGAGCTGCTGTTCGTGTTCTGCAACCGGCAGCGCAACAAGATCAAAATTCTCCAGTGGGCCAGCAGCGGTTTCTGGCTGCATTATAAACGCCTGGAGAAGGGTGTCTTCCAGTGGCCGGGTATCGAGGACGAGGCGCTGGGGTTGACCATCAGCACGCGCCAGCTCAACTGGCTGCTCGATGGCCTGCCGTTGCAGCTCCCCCAGGCCCATTCGATCTTGCAGTACCACTATCACGACTGCTGAAAAGCGGCCGTCTTATGCACGATTATCTCATTCAAAACAATGAGATGAACGGGTGCGTCTGGTATAATCCCCGCCATGAAAACGCTCCCTGATACTCTGCCCGACGATGCCGAAACGCTCAAGCAATTGCTGCTGGAGCGCGAAGCGCATTGGTAGGATCAGTATCAGGCATTGCTGGAACAATGGCGCCTGTCGCGGCACCAGCGCTTCGGTGCCAGCAGCGAGGCGCTGCCGGGTCAGGGCGAGCTGTTCAATGAAGCCGAGCAGGAAGCGGAAACCATTCAGGATGAGACCGCGGTCGAAGAAACCGTCACCTACACCCGCAGCAAAGGACGTCGGTCACGCCTGCCGGAAGACCTGCCCCGAGAGCGGGTGGTGGTGGATATCGAGGACAAGACCTGTACCTGCTGTGGCGGTGAGCTGCATGCAATGGGCGAGGAGACCAGCGAGAAGCTGGAGTTTATCCCGGCCCAGATTAAAGTGATCGAGCAGGTGCGCCCCAAGTACAGTTGTCGTACCTGCGAACGTGAGGGAACCGCAGTCAAGATTCACATCGCGCCGGTAGCCCTCAGTCCAATCCCCAAAAGCATCGCCACACCGAGCCTGTTGGCGCAGATCATAACCGCTAAATTCCAGTACAGCCTGCCGCTGTACCGTCAGGAGTCCCTGTTCAAGCAGTACGGCATCGAATTGAGCCGCAAGGTCATGAGCCAGTGGATGCTGCGTAGCGCCGATCTGCTCACCCCGGTATGGCGACTACTTCACGAGCACCTGCTGCAGCAGGCGGTGATCTGGGCTGACGAGACGACCCTCAAGGTGGTCGAGGTGGACAACAGAAGCAAAAGCTATATGTGGGTCTACGGCAGTGGCGGCGACCAGCCCGCCGAGGGCGGCCCCCGAAATATCGTCCTGTATGAATACCAGCGCAGCCGTGAGCACCGCCACCCAGCCAGCTTCCTCAACGGTTATCAGGGGTATCTGCAAGTCGATGGCTACGCGGGATATGAGAAAACCGAGGCGACTCTGGCGGGCTGCCTGGCTCATGCTCGGCGCAAGTTCAAAGAAGCTCAAGTGGCTCAGCCCAAGGGCAAGACGGGTAAGGCCGACTGGGCTCTTAACCATATCCAAAAGCTCTACCGTATTGAAACGGGAGCCAAGGGCAAGCTGCCGGACGAAATCCACCGACGGCGCCAACAACAGGCCAACCCGTTACTCGACCAGTTCAAAGCCTGGTTGGACAAGTCCGCGCTGCACGTGCCGCCTCAGTCGCTGCTGGGTAAAGCGATCCATTACACGTTGGGGCAATGGCACAAGCTGGTGCGCTATGTGGACGATGGCCGCCTTGGTATCGACAACAATCGAGCCGAACGCGCCGTCAAACCCTTCGTCATCGGTCGCAAGAACTGGCTGTTTAGTAATACTGAGAAGGGAGCAACAGCTAGCGCTATCCTTTACAGCTTGGTTGAAACCGCTAAGGCCAACGGTCTGGTGCCCTTTGATTACCTGGCACATCTGTTCACTGAGCTTCCCAAGCTTGCGCCGGATGATAGCCTGGAATACCTACTGCCTTGGAATGTGACGTTATCGGCTCAGCCAACCGCCGCATAGGTGTAGTTGGGGTTACGCTTACATATAAATCAGCTGTTTATCGCCACCGAAATTCATATAGTGATCGACTTTCTCGTGATAAACGCGGGTTTCAAGCATGCCCCAGTCAAACTCTCCAGTATGACCAAAATTTAACCGAATCTGTTCGTTATCGAGTAGATCCATGCGCTGGTTTGGATAAAGCTGTTCGGGCATCTTCTGGTAGCCGATACCGGCTTCAAAAAGACCAGCTTCTGTTACTGCGGCAAACGAGAGACTATGATCTTGAGTCTCATAGGCTGTAGAACCTACTTCATCCAACGCTAATTCGTGACCGGTCCGTCCTGAAGCAGTGAAGGTTTTAAAATCATCTGCGGCACTGTAATTGTTAGCCTTGCTCCAGGATCCGCTGTACTTGATGCTAAAGGAGTCTGAGGCATAAGTTGCCGAGGCATTGGCACCGAAAGCATCATTATTGCTGCGGTAAAAAGTCCCCACTTCACCTGTAACCAGGCTGTCTTGTCCTTCAGGGGCAAACTCTGGTTCAGCCGTTTCTACAACGATGGAGCTACCAATACTGTCGCCACTTTGGCTGACCGGTGCTATACCGGCAAAGACTTTAATCTCACTGATATTGCTGGGGTTAACGTAGGACAGTGGCGGGTTCATATGATTTGGGCAACTAGCGATCAAGTCCATGCCATCGACCTTGATTCGCAATCGATCGTCCGCTAAACCACGAATTGAAGGCAGACTGGAAATTCCGCCAGCACCGTTGAGGCTGACACCCGGTACGTTACTGAGCAAACTTGCGGTGTCGCTGGTTGTTGGGTTCTGCTGCTTTAATTCTTCAAGGCTGATATGGGAGGCACCGGGCACTACTTCCGATTCAGATGTTGCTTCGACTGTTATCGGTGAGAGAGCTGTTGCCGATGTGGTTTCTTCGGCATAAGCGTGATTGATTGAAATAGTCTGGAGGCAAGGCACTAATACCAAGCTGAGTGGCAACGACTGCATCCAATTATCGGACGGCTTTTTAAAACGATACATTTTGTATTTCCTGTAGAACTTGAAATTTTTTCTCGCCATCAATCAGGCCACCTATAAAGCAAGGTGAAGCCCGCCGAATGGAGGCGTGAACGAGATTGGAAAAGAAGATCTCAGGAAAAGCTTGGTGGGGCGCGGGAACTGTAGTGCTGGTAGTTTTGTTGTAGGGGAAGAGGGATTTGAAATAGATTACTGGAAACAAGTTGCGGAGCAACAGCCGGTGTTTGATCCTGACTGTTAAGGTTGCCGGATGCCAGCTGTTGAATCAGTTGTAAGGCGGGGCAAGGGTCGCTGCTGTCGATATGCTCAGCGTTGCCGTCCAGCTGTACCTGTGTGATTCCTTTTAGGGTACAGACGAAAATGTATTCGCCTTGGCTGGTACTGACGAGGGCCGGGGCCGCAAGAAATGAAACGATTGGCTGCATCACAAACAATGCAACCAATAGCCAAGCGGTTACCGTTGATGGTCGTGATGACTTTCGATGAAGACCGGTGATCGCTTTTAAGAGCACGGGAAACTCATAGCCAGATGAAAAAAGGTGGTCGACACACCGCCAGAATGTCGGAGCAAACAATGCGCGCTCAGCTTGCGCGGCAAGTCTGTTGGATACCTTGTTTAAAGTCAAGAATGCACTTATGTAGGTATTTCTTATGTGTTTGTCTATTGGTATCGATCTGTCCTCCAAGTAGAAAAAGTACTGACTCGTGAGTTAACGAGGCTGTAGCCACTTCGCTAATAGCGAGTAGGTTTCCAGTTTGACGCACAGATTGACACTGCTCGGGGCCAGTTTGTTGATGCGTACCAGAGGGGTGTTACCAACGGTACCCAGGATCGATGGGTGGCGGGGATGCATGGCGTACTCCTTAGGGCCTGTGTTGTAGCCCTGATGCAACCAGAGTGTTGTAAGTGTAGTCGTGAATAGCCTGGGCCATCGTTTTCCCGATTCTCTGTTAGGCTTACAGGGGTACGACTCAGATTCAGTCACAGAAGGGGAGTCTCTATGACTACGGAAGTTTCCGTTATGAATAAGCACGCGGTGGCGTTGGCGGCAGATAGCGCCGTGACTATCAGTGTGTCCTCAGATATTGCGCCGAAGATTTTCCACTCGGTGGACAAGTTGTTCATGCTGTCCAAATCCCGGCCAGTGGGAATCATGATCTATGGTTCGGCCAGTCTGATGCGAATTCCCTGGGAAACACTGATTAAGCAGTTCCGGCGGCAGCTCGGTGATCGGGACGAATCTCATCTGGAAGACTATGCGGTCAGTTTTATCGGGTTTCTGGGGGGGCTGAATCGCCGTCAGGGCAGTGATCTTAACTTTGTGGAACAGTGGCATATTATCCGTTTCTTGAAGGCTTTTCGGCAACGAACTCAGCATCAGCTTGAAGGCTTGCTGACCCAATCAGGTGACAAATCCGAGACGCTAACCGAAGATCAGCAGAAAAAACTGCTGCGGAAGGCGATGACCGCTGCCATTAGCGATTTCGGTAAGTTTGTCGAAGGCCTGGAAAATCTTGAGTATATGGAGGGCCATCAGGCGAAGGAGCTGATGGCCGTCAATAAGTCCTGGGTCGATCAGGTGATGGCTGAGGTGCTTAATGATCTGCCAGTAACGGCCAGTCAGAAAAAGAAGTTGCTGGCGCTGATGGTGGATGCGGTAGAAAAGGAATTTTTCTTCTCGGAAAACGATTCCGGCGTCGTCATCGCCGGTTTTGGCGAGGAGGAGCTATACCCGGTGATGGTCCGTTGTAACTTCGAAGGGTTTCTGTTCGATAAACTAAAATACGGTCGTTACCAGGTGACGAAAATAGACGACAATTGCCGCTCATACATTACGCCGTTCGCCCAAGGGGATGAGATCTCTGCGTTTATCCAGGGGATCGATCCCGGTTTTATGATTCGAATTCAGCAGTCAATGCAGAACTACGGAAGTGGTTTTATTCAGCAGCTACAAACTGTGTTATCTGAGCAGAAGGTGCCGGAAGGTCAAATTGCTGAGATGGTTTCTGCGATGTCGGAATACGCTGGGCAGCAGGGGGAGAGCTTAAACGCCTCCTTAGGTCAGTATTCGCAGCAGAGATATATCGATCCGGTGGTGGATGCCGTGGCATTCCTGCCTAAGCATGAATTGTCCCATCTGGCGGAGTCCTTGGTGACCCTGACGTCACTGCGCAAGAAGATGTCCACAGAGTCTGAAACCGTTGGTGGCCCGGTGGATGTAGCGGTGATCTCCAAGGGCGACGGCTTTATTTGGATCAAGCGCAAAAACTACTTTGATCCGCAGCAGAATTTCACAAAATCAGACTGATTGCTAACAGCTCTGCGATGGATTTCTCTATCCATTCGTGGACTTCTTGCTGGCAAGCAGTGGATGGTTTTCTAAACTGAATGTATCAGTGGTGAAAAGAGAGATCCCTATGCGTATCGCGATTCCCAAAGAGATCAAGGTGCACGAATACCGCGTTGGTTTGACTCCAGCTGGCGTGCGTGAACTGGTTAGCCATGGTCACGAGGTGCTTGTTCAACAGGATGCGGGTGCTGAAATCGGTTTTTCCGATCAGGATTATCGCCGCGCCGGAGCGGATATAGAGGCCTTGGTAGAAGCGCTGTTCGACTGGGGGCAACTGATCGTTAAGGTCAAGGAGCCGCAACGGGAGGAGTACCAACGTTTAAAGGCGGATCAGTGCTTGTTTACTTATCTGCACCTGGCTCCTGATCCTGATCAGACAAAGGGCCTGGTGGAAAGTGGCTGCACAGCCATCGCCTATGAGACCGTAACCGACGCCCATGGACGATTACCGCTGTTGGCTCCCATGAGTGAGGTGGCCGGGCGGATGTCAATTCAGGCCGGGGCTCATTGTTTGGAGATCTCCCAAGGAGGTAGCGGTACGCTGTTGGGCGGCGTCCCCGGAGTGGCACCGGGCAGGGTGGTGGTACTGGGTGGCGGAGTTGTGGGCATTAACGCTGCCAGAATGGCTCTGGGGTTGGGTGCCGATGTCACCATCGTCGATCGCAGTATCGAGCGCCTTAAAGAGTTGGATGGGATTTATGGTCCTCATCTTAAAACCTGTTACGCCACCAATGAAGTGGTTGAGGGGTTGGTGTTTGAAGCAGATCTGGTGGTGGGGGCGGTATTGATACCGGGGGCCGCAGCGCCGAAATTGGTAACGCGGGAACTGTTAAAGCAGATGAAAGATGGTGCTGTGGTGGTTGATGTCTCGGTGGATCAAGGCGGATGTTTTGAAACCACACGACCCACTACCCATGCCGATCCGACCTTTGTGGAGGAGGGGGTAGTCCACTATTGTGTTGCCAATATGCCTGGGGCTTTGGCCCGTACTTCAACCTTGGCGTTGACCAACGCAACCTTACCCTACGTTTTAGCGCTGGCGGATAAGGGCGTCAAAACAGCACTGAAGAGCGATCCATATTTGCGAGCGGGGCTCAACGTCTACGGGGGTGAGATTACCCACCCAGGAGTTGCAGATTCCCTTGGTTATCCATTCAGGGAGCCCGGTGAGGTTCTTTAATCGTTTAGCTTTGGCTGGTTTTGATCGCGATAGAAGTCGACGGCGATCTCCAGATAGTCGCTTAGATGTTTGTGGCTGACGACAAAGATATGGCCGATATTCTTTTCAATGGTACGGTTAAGGCCGGTAGTCTTTGCGCGACGATGGCCGTTGCAACCCCAAGTCTCGCTGGCGACACAGGAGCCGATGGGGGAGATGGGGTCCCGTTCGCCACGGTAATCCATAATCTCTACCTGACCCCGTTTTAGCGCTTTCATATCCACCGGTTGACCATCCAGCTGCTCCACCGTGGAGGGCAGGCAATACTTTCCTTGCCAAAGTTGGTTGCCCATAAATAGATTGGCGATCCATTGTCGATGGGCTTGGGCTGGGAAGCTGGTACCATGGTTGAGCCAATTTAGAAATGGAGCTGCGTCGCGAATAGACTGCAGATTATTCGCTCGTTCAAAGAAGCCTTTGGTCACGGTGTAGCGAACCCCAGGCTGGATTTGGTTCATGCCTGATTCGATCAGTTGTGGCGGGACCTTTTCATCGCCCAATAGATCCTTGAGCATATCTGGGTCATACCAGGTACGGATCAGATCGCGCATGGGCTTATGACCGCTGGATTCATCGTCGAAACGAACCGGAGTTGCCATCAGCAACACCTTTTGAATGTCCATGTCCAATCCCTGCTTTTCCCGTTCCTCAGCTCGCCGAGCGAGATAAGGAAGGATCAGGGTGCCGCCCATGCAATAGCCCATCATATGAAGCGGCTGCTCAGGGTGCCGGCGTTTCACTTCGGAGATAAAGTGGTCGTGTACCACTTTGCCAAAGAAATCCAGCCCCAGCTTGTTACTGCCCCCGTCAGCGTTACTGTAATCCACCAGATAGACATCGAAACCGGCATCGGTCATTCCTTCAACGACCGACTTACCGGGTGCTAGGTCATAGATTTCAGGCTGGTTAATCAGCGGGCTGTTGAGGTAGAGCACTGCATTGGTGTTGGGGCTGTCCTGGTTGTTGGATTGAGCCGGGTAGTACCTTAAACGGACGCCGTGTAGATCAGAATCCGCATCCGAGGGAGTAACTAATTGATAGTCGCGACAGCCAATCTTGCCACAGGGTTGTTCGGAGAAAAGTACCAGATCGAAAGCGTCTGCTTGCAGCAGGCATTGAAACCGCTGACGGGCTGTTTCTAGATAGTCTTCGAAACTATCTTTGGGTTCTCCTTCCGCCGTGTAACGGCGATAGGGATGGGGATGGTCCAGTGGTGAAGCTGTGATGACCATCAACAGTGTTTTGTAGAGCTCCTTTAGGGCGGTTAGTCGTGTTAATCCCAAGGAATTGTAATTTTGTTCCAATAGGGTCAGTTGGAAAATCACCTGCAGTAACTGCATAGAGCGGGTGGCGTCAGAAAAAACTCGTTTTGCAGATGAGGTGGAAAACTGTCCTTGTTCCATGCACAGTTCACAGAGCTGCTTCAGTAGATTAGCGTAGCGACGTTCGATCTCGTCATTTTGTAGCCGAAACATATCTGGCTGGGTGGCATTGTGAGCGGCCTGTTGAAGTTGTTGGCGGATCGGTGCAAGCAGGCATTGATCGGCCCACTGCTGACTGAGCTTGGCCCAATGCCCCCACGTGCTAGGGAGCCAAGGCGAGTGTTCGGCGTCATCACATAAACGTTGCCAATGGTAAACCCCTTGCAGCCATAGCGCGCTGAGATCACTTTTCCAGTGAATGGCGGTTTTAAAGTCCAAGGGGTTGTCAGCCGGTGTTATGCCGGACAGAGCCAGCAACTGTTTAGCGCTGGGAATATATACAGAATTAGGGGAGGCGCTGGATAGCGGAGATGGGTTTGCGGGTTCAGCCGGTTTCATGATGGTCACTCCCATTAACGATCAGTTGTTTGCCCGAGAGCATTATCTGCTATTGCTCTTATCAGACAGCCCGCATCGGGGCAGGCTGCCTGTACAACCTGGGCAGGTTGTTAATATCAGCTTAGATATTGCAAACCTGGCGCTCGATGTGAGTGCGCAGGATTTCGTACTCGCCCGGACATTCCGGTAGGAAAAACAGCTTGTAATAAGCACGCTGGTTGACCATCCGGTTTGCCAGCCCGGGCTGATCTTCCTGATAGCTGGAGTAGCGGTAGCTCATGGTAAGGTGAATGACCCGAGTGCTCTTTGGAATAGTGATTTTTCCGTGATCCACATTTTCACGGATCTTATCTTCTTTGATGGTGTAGAACGAGATCTCCGCAACTTCGCTCAGGTTCAGAAGAAAATGGCTGGTGACTGGTATGACCATACCTTTTTCCATGCCATTGTGTTCCATCAGAATGCCACAGTTCTTTTTGACTTTGATAAACATGTAGTTGCCCTTCTAATACGCGACTTGGACGAGTGTAACCATTTTGGCGCAGAATGGTTTATCTGGCTAGGGGTAGCTTACCCAAAGTGCTTGCTAAATCCTAAGCAATTGATGTGAATGAACTATGACCCGGATGGATAAAGATCTTTTTGACTTAGATAGTCTGTCGGTTGCTAGGTATCGTTTTCAGAATCACACCTTGGTGTAATATCCCCTCATTGCGGTTCCCAATAGCGTCAGGGCTATGCCAAAATAGCGCGTTTTACTGGCGGCTGAATAGTAGTCGTCGATCTCGCTGGTCTAGAAAAGAAATCGCCGGCGTCTTCCATTTACCGATAAAACTGTAACCGATAGCAAAGCATCATGAATATCCAGTCTTTACAGCAGTTCTCTCTAAATCTTCGCAATAACAAAATGTTCGAACTCTTTGTAGTTGCGGTGATTATCTTGTCGGCATTGTTAATCGGTGCCAAAACCTATTCTATTCCTTCGCGCGTTATTGAGGTGATTAAATATCTGGATTGGTTAATCACTTTTATTTTCCTGTTTGAGATTGTTGTCCGTTATCTGGCCGAAGAGCAGAAACGTTTGTTCTTTACCAAGGCCTGGAACATCTTCGATACCCTGATTGTGGTGGTGAGTCTGATTCCTATTGAAGATAGCGAGTTAGCCTTTGTGGGGCGTCTGGTGAGGATCTTCCGGGTGCTGCGGATGATCTCTATCGTTCCAGAGTTACGGCTATTGCTTAATTCGCTATTGAAGGCATTACCGCAGTTGGGTTACGTGGTGCTGCTGATGTTCATCATCTTTTATATTTACGCAGCCATCGGTAGCACCATCTTTTACAAGATCAATCCGGAGCTTTGGGGGGATATCGCTATTTCCATGTTGACGCTGTTCCGGGTGATGACCTTTGAAGACTGGACCGATGTGATGTACGAAACCATGGCGGTTTATTCCTTCAGCTGGATCTATTACCTGACCTTTATCTTTTTGACCGCTTTTGCCTTCCTCAATATGGTGATTGGTATCGTTGTCAGTGTGCTTGAAGACGAGCATGCCAAAGAGCGTGAAGAGGCGGAGGCACTGGAAGGGAAGCCCACTATCGAAGATCTCTCTCGGCAGATTGAAGAGTTGAAAACCTTGATAAAAGCTCAGTCTTAGGGAAAAGCTAATTCGCTATGTTTGGTAGTTAAAGACTACTGCAATAAAAAGGAGCGCTTCAGCGCTCCTTTTTATTTTTAAGAATGTTCTGTCAGGAGGTTAAGCCTGCAGAATCTCTTCAGCGGAAACAAAGTTGTAGCCAAGGTCACGGGCTACTGCTTCGTAAGTTACCTGGCCGCAGTGGACGTTGAGACCGTTGCGCAGGTGTTGATTGTCCAGCAATGCTTGCTTGTAACCTTTGTTAGCCAGCTCGATAACGTAAGGCAAAGTCGCATTGGTCAGCGCGAAGGTAGAGGTGCGAGCTACGCCACCGGGCATGTTTGCTACACAGTAGTGAACGACGCCATCTACTTCATAGGTAGGCTCTTGATGGGTAGTGGCCTTGGAGGTCTCGAAGCAACCGCCCTGGTCGATGGCAACATCCACCAATACTGCGCCAGGCTTCATCTTTCCGAGCATTTCGCGGGTCACCAGCTTGGGAGCCGCCGCGCCCGGGATCAATACCGCGCCGACGACTAAGTCAGCGTTGGCTACACATTCTTCCAGCGCGTCAGCAGTGGAGTACAGTGTTTTCAAGCCAGGTCCGTACAGATTGTCCAGCTCTTTCAGTCGGTTCAGAGAACGGTCCAGAATTGTGACGCTGGCACCCATACCTAAAGCCATACGTGCCGCATTGACACCTACAACACCGCCGCCGATAACGACAACATTGGCTGGAGCAACACCGGGAACGCCCCCCATCAGAACACCGTTACCGCCTTGAGCTTTTTCCAGGGCGTGAGCGCCGGCCTGAATGGACATACGACCGGCGACTTCACTCATAGGAGCCAGCAGAGGCAATGTGCCCTTGTCGTCAGTTACAGTTTCGTAGGCGATGGCGATAGATTTTGATTCGATCAGAAGTTCGGTTTGAGTGGGATCTGGAGCCAAGTGCAGATAGGTAAAGAGCAGCTGATCCTTGCGTAGCATGCGACACTCATCGGGTTGAGGTTCCTTGACTTTAACGATCATCTCGGCACGCTCGAAGATCTCTTCGGCGGTAGCAACGATCTCTGCACCAGCAGCTTGATACATCTCATCGGTGAGGCCAATAGCCTTGCCGCCGTTTTCCTGAATCATTACCTGATGACCCTGGGCCGCTAGTTCCCGTACGCCAGCAGGGGTCATACCGATACGATACTCGTGATTCTTAATCTCTTTTGGTACACCGATAAGCATTATTATTCTCCTGTTTTTCTGAGTTTGTATATTTTCTATGCTATATCGATGTGGCGAGAATATGTTTCTTTAATTTTAATTAATACGGTCAAATAAGCTGTATTTAAATATTTATCTAGAAATAAAAACTGTTGCAGCGCGCAAGGTGTAGTGGCAATTACTGGTTTTCTGAAATGCTCGATTGTGAGGTGTTTTAGCGGATGGGGTGATAGAGGAGGTAAGAGGGCGGGATTGTCCCCCGGACTGGGCGGCCAGACCGGGGCAGGTGGAACTGCGGCGGATTATTTGGCCGCGATCTGATTGAGTAGTGACTGGGCATCTTTCTTGAAGGAGCCTTTGCCTTTGCTCAGGGTGTCGAGGATCTTGCGTGCGTCCTGATGGAGGCCTTTTTTAACCAGCGCTACTGCTAGGTGGTATTGCACCTCGTCCATTTGGGGAAGTCCTTTAGCGGCGTCCCGAAGTAGGGATATGGCTTCATCCACCTCGCCATAATCCAGCAGTATCCATCCAAGCGTATCTTTGATGTCTGGGCGCTCCGGAGCCAGGCGTAGGGCCTCTCGAGCATGGTCTAGGCTACGTTTGTCGTTGCTCTTCTGGTAGAGCCAGGCAAGGTTATTCCAGGTGACGGGGTTTTTAGGCTGTTGGTCTCTGAGTTGTTCATACTCTTGAATCGCTTCCGGATAGTAGCCGTGAACTTGGTAGGTTGTGGCTAGTAGGAAGCGTGTTCTATAGTCGTCGGGCTGCTGCTCAAGCCATTTGTTCAACAATGCTATCGCTTTTGGTGCTTCATTATTCTGCTGGTAAGCGTTTGAAAGTGCGCTGGTTAACAGGGCGTCGGTACTGGATTCGGAAGCAATCTCAAGCAGTTTAACTGCTTCGGAAGGTTGACGCTGGGCCAGCCTCACCAGTCCTAGCATTCGTGCAGAAGCGGGATGCTGGCTTTGTGCCCAGAGTTTCTCTGCTAGCGGTGCAGCGGCTTCGATGCCGCCTGTTAACAGCAGCAGGTCGATGTGCAGAAGTTGGTTTTGAGGATTCTCTGGTTTTATTTCCAGCGCCTTTTTGGAGTACTCTAAAGCTTCCTTTGGATTTTTAGAATCTCTTAGCAGTTCAGCCTTGAGACGCTGGTAAAGGTCTCGACCAGGATAAAGGTTTAATAATGGATCAACCAGCTTTTCGGCTTCGTTAAACTTACCCGAGGCTTTCAATGTGCTGATATAAATGACCTTTGCTTCTGGCATCTCTGGATGGTCTAGCTGGAACGCATGAGCAATATTTCGGGCTTTCTTGAGTTCTTTCTTGGCAACGTGGTAGCGCACAATAGAGGCTACGGGTTGGAGGCTGTTGGGATGTTTATCTCGGGCTTCAGACAACCACCTCAGCATGCCCGTCTCATCGTTCTGGAGCTCGGCTATTTTAGCGTACCCAAGCAAGGCAGCGAGAGAATTGTCATCAATAGCCAATACCTGCTTATACCGCCCATTGGCCTTCTCGTAGTTTTTTTCTTGAAGATCCAGACGGGCTGATGCCAGCAGGGCGGGAATAAATTGATTGTCAATTTCCAAAGCGTGCTCATAGCTTTTCCGAGCGTTTTTCATATCTCCTTGGCGGATATATAACATGGCATCGAGAATATGATAAGAGGGCTCCTTTGGCTGCTCCTGCTTTCGCTGCTCGATAAAGTTTTTAGCTTGATCAAATTTTTGCTGTTGTATATAAGCGATAACTTTCAGGGAGTCGCTCTGAAAGTCATGACTGTTGCCACTCTCGATGGATTCCAGTGCGGTGTCACCCCGGCCAGACATAATCTGGCTCAGCACCAGCTGATTTTGAAGCTTGGAAAGCTCTGGTTGTTTTTCTAAAGCCGAGGCCAGCAGCTCCTGGCCTTTCTCCCAGTCACCAAGAGAGATGTGGGCGTAGCCGGCTATGGCGGCAGCTCTGGGATCAACGTTTGACTGCTGCAACATGGGTTGCAGGGTTTCCAATGCGGCGCTGGATTGCTTTAGACTCTGTTGGGTGGCCGCCAAGATACGGCGACCGTTGGGATCCCTCGGTACCAAGGCAACATACTCTTTAAGATGGGTTAGAGCATCAGGGTAGTCTTTGGAAATATAGCGCGAACTACCAGCGATCAACAAGGCGCGAGGGCTGTTGGGGGCCATCTGTAAAATAGCTGAAGCGTAGTTATAGGCCTGCTCATACTTTTGCTCACCCATAGCAATCAAAGCTGACAGCAATAGAACCCGAGGAGCTTCCTGAACGTTAGTAGGAAGAGCGACGATATCTGTTTTAGCCTTGTCGAATTGACCAAGCAAAATATAGCCACGGGCTCGGGGAATCAACAGAGCAATGCGACTCTTATCTTCGCTGATCAGGGTATCAAGAATATCCACGGCTTCTTGAGCACGTTTTAGTTCTAGTAACAAGTTTGCTTTTAAGGAATAGGCTTCCAAGCGGATTTCAGGGGCGTCGATAACGGATTCTAGAGTGCCTAGGGCTTCCTCCATTGAACCCCGCAGGCGGGCTATCAAGGCTAAACCATAGGTGGCTTTAGGGTTGTTTTTAACTTGCAGTGATTGGTAAAAGGCGTTTTCTGCATCGGTCAGTTTTTTCAAGCCGATGTAGGCGTGTCCCAGCATATTCCAGCGCTGTGATGGTAGCAGTGTTTGATCCCAGCGGGTTTCAATGGTTTCTAGGGCCAGATCCACTTTCCCCTGTTGTAATTGACTTTCCACCAATAGGGGCAAGAGTTTGGTTTTATCCGCACCTAAGGATAGTGCCCGGTGTAGTTCTTTTTGGGCAGCGCCATACTGTTTTTGCTCTACCATTAATTGCCCCAGCAGTGAGCGGCCTTGCTGGTGGTCGGGTGATTGCTGTAACAGATTTTTCAGTTGAATAACGGCTGCTGCAGTATCGCCGTTATCATGATAATTTTTAGCCTCTTGGTAAAGATCTGAGGCCATGACTGCTGAGGAGCTAAACAACATCGCCAGCATTAGTTGGCATAATGTTTGACGACAAAGATTGTTCATTTTTTTCCCTAGTTGTTATCGTTTGTATTCCCTGAGACTGACAGCCGCGAATTGTTTCTATCACAAGCTATCAAGGCCGCCCATGCAAATATACTTTATTTCCAGATACTCATCGGCGCCATATTTGGAACCTTCTCGACCCAGCCCTGACTGCTTGATACCGCCAAACGGGATCACCTCGCTGGTGATGGCTACTTCGTTGCAGCCCACCATGCCGTACTCTAGCGCTTCGCTTGCTCGCCAAATCCTGCCCATGTCCTGGCTGTAGAGGTAAGCGGCCAATCCGTACTCGGTATCATTGGCCATGGCGATCGCTTCCGCCTCGTCGCTGAAACGAAACACCGGAGCCACCGGGCCAAAAATCTCCTCGTTAAAAACACGCATATCGGCTGTAACGTCGGTCAGTACCGTTGGCTGATAAAAACAGGCACCGAGTTCAGAGTTTTTCGCCCCGGTGGGCGCTTTAGCGCCTTTGGCCAGCGCATCCTCCACCAGGGAGGTGACATTGGCTACGGCGCGGCTGTTGATCATTGGGCCTATGGTCACGCCTTGGTCTAGACCGTTACCCAGTTGAAAGGTTTCCACCTTAGCGCAGAACTTTTCCACGAATTGATCGTAGATACCGTCCTGAACCAGAATGCGGTTAGCGCAGATGCAGGTCTGGCCGGCGTTGCGGTATTTGGAAGCCAAAGCACCATCGACGGCCTTATCGATATCGGCATCATCAAACACCAGGATCGGAGCGTTGCCTCCCAGTTCCATGGAGACCTTTTTGACGCTTTCTGCGCTTTGTTTGATCAGGAGCTTGCCGACAGCTGTTGACCCGGTAAAGGTTACCTTCGCTACCTTATGGTTGCTGGTGAGCTCATTGCCGATCTGTACCGGATCTTTGCCCACCACGACATTCAGGACACCTGGGGGGATACCAGCACGGTGGGCCAGTTCAGCCAGCGCCAGGGCGGACAATGGAGTTTCTTCGGCGGGCTTTAGTACACAGGTGCATCCCACTGCTAGTGCGGGGCCTGCTTTTCGGGTCAACATGGCGCTGGGAAAATTCCAGGGAGTAATGGCGGCAACCACGCCCACCGGTTGTTTGATGGTGATCAGTCGGCGGTCGTGGGCGACGGTCGGGATCACGTCGCCGTAAACGCGTTTTGCTTCCTCGGCAAACCATTCGATAAAGGAGGCGCCGTAGAGGATCTCCATTCGAGATTCGGCCAGCGGCTTGCCCTGTTCGGCAGTCATTATCAGGGCCAGGTCTTCCTGGTTTTCGATAATCAGGTCGTACCAACGGCGTAGTAGTTGACTTCGGTTTTTAGCGGTTAATTTCTTCCAGCCTTCTAGGGCCTGATGGGCACATTCAATTGCCGCTCGGGTTTCAGTGGTGCCTCCGCTGGCCATATGAACTACCGTATCGCCGCTGGCAGGGTCAAGTACGGCAAAGGTTTCGCCTGCTTCTCCGTCTCTCCATTGGCCATCGATATAGAGTTGATGTTTAAGGAGTGAAGTGTCGTTAAGGGTTAGACTCATCTTTTTCTCCGGGGCATCCATTGGCCTTTGTCACAGGCGTTTTACAATATAGACCTGCAACCGTGACAGTTTCCGTTTTAGCCATAATGTGAGCAATTTGAAAAGATGGCAACCCCGGTTATATTAGATTGTGACGATTACATCGCGTTTATCATACTGCGACTGTTACAGTGCGACGATGCTTCCCCGGCTAACCAGGATAGCTTGACCGCTGATGTAGACCGCTTGCACCGAACTGTTGCGGTAGCAGACACTGGTTTCAATCAGACTGGTTCGCCCCATTTCCACTCCTTGCTCAACGGTAAGTTGCTGAATGCCATCCCCCTGCAGCTTCGTCGCCAAGGCTCCGGCCAGGGCTGCAGCAGCGCTGCCGGTGGCTGGGTCTTCTCCGATTCCTGCTGCAGGAGCAAACATCCGGGCTCTAAGCCGATTGCTGTCTGGGGTTCGACAATAAAGGTAGATTTCTGGGGCAGGCTGCTCGGCTAGTAAATTTTTCCAGACGCCGGTATCCAAGCTGGCAGCGGCCAGGGCGTTTGGATCGCTGAGTTCGATGATATGGAACGGGTATCCGCAAGAAGCGATAAAAGGCAAGGATGTGATTTTAGAACTATCCAAGCCAAGCAGCTGGCCTGCATCTTCTGTGGTTAGTGGAGAACTCTGTAATTGCGGCAGTTGTGCCGTTTCAAAACGAGCGCTGTGACTGTCCAGATCGATACTGACTTTGACGTCCCCGATACCCTGTTCCAATACCAGATCAACGGTGTGGGGATTTTCCGTGTTGGCAGATAACATATCGAGTTGCTGTAGGAGTAAGGCCGTTCCTACTGTTGGGTGACCGGCGAAAGGCATCTCCTGCGCTGGGGTGAAAATCCGCATGGCGAATCGGTTGGGAGCGGTGGATTGGCCGATAAATACTGTTTCTGACAAATTCATCTCCCGAGCGATCTTTTCCATCAGGGTACTTTCCAGCCCTTCCGCGTCGGGAAATACTGCTAGCGGGTTGCCACTGAAAGCCTGGTTGGTAAAAACATCCAGGGTATAGAAATCCAAGGGTTGCATGATGATAGTCGCTCCTGCGTTATGAGATAGTTAGCTGCCGTTTGGTTTGATATCGATGGGCATTACCCAAGGCAACCAAGGTGAATACCAGTGCTGCCGTCAGCAGCATGTTTTGATCAAGGTGTTCATCTAAAAAGATTGCTGAAGCCAGCAGGGTTATAAAAGGCTGAAGCAGTTGGATTTGACTGATACGGGCGATTCCTCCGCCGGCAAGCGCCTGATTCCAGGCAAAAAAAAGCAAATAGTTGACTAATCAAGGCCAGGTAGAGCAGGGCACTCCAGCTGCTAAAGGTCACCGTGTTTGTGGGGATCAAATAGATACTGACTGGCAATGATATGGGTAGGCTAAAAACCAGTGCCCAGCAGATTACCTGCCAGCCTCCCAGTTCCACAGAAAGACGGCCGCTGAATGCATACCCCCAGGCCGCCAGTATTACTGCAGCCGTCAGCCAAAGGTCTCCGGCTTGCCAATGATTGCTCTCGCCGCTGCTTGCATAGATGATAACTACGCAGCTTGCAACCAAACTGCACAGCCAAAAAATCAGACTGCTGTTTTCTCTAGTCAGATAGCTGCCAAACACGGCAGTCAGCAATGGCAAAATACCGAGCAAGATGCCGCCATGAGCAGCGGGAGCTGTTTGCATGCCTAGGGCTGTGCAGAGGGGAAATCCGAAAACGATACCTATTGCGATCATCAGCAACTGAGCAACCTGGCGGGGTTTGGGCAATGGGCTGTTAAATCTCTTCAGCAACAGGGCCGCTACCACGCCAGCAATGGCAGATCGGCTGAACCCTACAAACCAGGGTGACAGACCTTCAAGGGCGATGCGCGTCGCCGGTAGCGTCAGCGCAAAGGCTGAAACGGCTATAAGCGCCAGCGTGATACTGCGGGCATCAGATCGACAGCGCATAGGTTCTTGTATGGTGTCTGTCACCTTGTTGCTGCTCCGGTCAGGCACGCCAGAACGGCTTTTCAGATTCAAGTTGCGCTTGATGACGACTGATACCGATGTCCTTTAGTAGGTGGTCGTCCAAATCGCGCAGTTGTCTCCTTGTACGGTATCTACGCAATAGTTGTTGTATGAAATCCAGTATTCGACGGATCAGTTCAATTCCAAGCATCTTGATCTCTCCTTGGTTATCACGGTTGTTGATGTCGATTCCGCAGCGGCTAACAAGGCCCTGACGAAGTCGTGTCATAACCGGTGGTAGTTGATAGGAGAACAGTTTATGCTTGGTTTTGTGTTCGATACAGATTCAGTAAAAAAAAATATGCACCATTACAGATTTGATTGATTAGAACTGTGATGCTGTTTTTGTCGTTATCTGTGATGGTTGATGTGGTTGATATTGTGGTTGTTATGGTGATCTGTCATGAAGCTCTATGAGCAACTCTGTGAAGAATTGAGTAGCCGCATTGAGCAAGGCTACTATCAAGTGGGAGATAAGCTGCCTTCGATCCGAGCCATGAGCAAGGAGCATGAAGTTAGCATTTCTACGGTACAAGAGGCCTATCAGCTATTGGAAGCCAACGGCTTGGTTCAGTCCAAGCCTAAATCTGGGTATTACGTGTTGGCAGCCAGCGAAACTCCTTCGCTGCCCGATATAAGTCGTCCGGTTCAGCGTCCTCTGGAAGTTTCCCAGTGGGAGCTAGTGCTGAAACTACTCTGTAGTCATGAGCGAGAAGGTTTGGTCGCACTGGGCAAAGGGATGCCGGATGTCAGCGCGGCAACGTTGAAACCCTTGCTAAAAATTCTCTCTGATCTTAACCGTCATAGTGATCTGCGCAGCCTCTCCTACGACAGCTTACGTGGCTCCGATGAGCTACGATTGCAGATTGCCCGCCTCAGTGTGGATTCAGGCTGCCGCTTGCACCCGGATGATATTGTGGTCACCACGGGGTGTCAGGAAGCACTCTCCTGTAGCATGCGTGCGGTGACCGAACCGGGCGACGTCGTAGCGGTGGATTCCCCCAGTTTCTACGGCTCGATGCAGACCATCAAAGCCTTGGGTTTGAAAGCGCTGGAGATACCCACCCATCCGGAGACTGGGATTAGCCTTGAAGCCCTGGAGATGGCGTTGGAACAGTGGCCGGTAAAGGCGATTCAGGTGACACCGGTGTGCAACAATCCCCTGGGCTACACCATGCCCGATGAACGTAAACGCCGATTGCTCTATTTGGCCCAGCAGAACGATATTCCGATCATCGAAGACGATATCTACGGTGATCTTGCCTACCACTACCCTCGACCCAGAACCATTAAATCCTTTGATGACGATGGTCGCGTGATGCTCTGTTCATCGGTTTCAAAAACCCTGGCTCCCGGGCTACGGGTTGGCTGGGTGGCTCCGGGGCGTTACGGTGAGATGTTGTTGCATATGAAGTACGTCTCCACCGCAGCCAGTGCTACCCTGCCGCAACGGGCGGTGGCGGAATTTATCGCTCAGGGGGGGTACGAGCGTCATCTGCGTAAGATGCGGGCACAGTATCAACAGGGGCGGGATCGGATGCTGGATTGGATTCGTCGCTATTTCCCTTCGTCCACCCGGGTCAGCTATCCCCAGGGTGGATTTCTGTTATGGGTTGAGTTGCCAGAAGGCTTTGATTCAGTGAAATTAAATGATCGACTGTTGCAGCAGGAGATCAGTATTGCGCCTGGGGTGCTGTTTTCTGCATCGGGTAAGTACCGCAACTGCATGCGACTGAATTTCACTGAAGTGGCGGATTCGCGAATAGAAACTGCGATCAGCATAATTGGTGAACAGGTGAAGCGGTTGCTGGTCGAGGAGAGCCTGGTCGCTTCATAGAAACGAAACCTGTTTAAGATCAATTAATTTTTATCACAAATAGACCAATATCAACCGCTATACTTTACGAAAATACCGTGATTAAGGATTCACTATGAAAGGCCATGGTCTGTTTTGGAAGATGTCGCTTCCGGTGCTGGCATTATTTGCCGTTGCAATCATCGTATTGATCATCTTCATTCCCCGCCAGATGGAACAAAATACTATCGATAGTGTTGTACTTTCTTCACAGCAAACCGTGAAACAGTTCAAGACGCTACGGAAGTACTACACCCAGAATATTATCAAAAAGGTTCTGGCAGGCCAGGAGATCAGACCGGCCATTAATCACTCAGGGCAGGCGGGTAAAGTACCTTTGCCAGCTACTATGATCCATGATCTGAGTGCACTTCTGGGTGAGCAGGGGATGAGTCTGCAGTTGTACAGTAAGTTCCCTTTCCCAAATCGTGAAAGTCGTCAGCTCAACCAATTTCAAAGTGAAGCCTGGGATCAGTTAACTCAGGATGCCAACAAGGTTCACGTGGGTGAGCGAATCGAGAACGGTGAGAAGGTGGTTAGTGTGGCTATCGCTGACCTGATGGTAGCTGATGCCTGCGTTGGCTGTCATAACGGTCATCCCGATACTCCTAAAAACGATTGGAAACTGGGGGATGTCCGAGGTGTCTTGCAGGTTGATTCCAATATTGAAAAGCAGTTGTCCGCCGGCCGCCTGACCAGTTATAAGATTGTCGGCGTATTGATGGCGGTGCTGGTGCTGATTATGCTGGCAATATTCCTAGTCTTTAAGAAAACCATCGGTTCACGTATCGACCAGCTTAATGCTGCCATGGATGATATCGCCGAGGGCGAAGGTGATCTGACGCGCGAGCTGAAGCTCACTGGTAACGACGAGATCCAACATCTGGCGACCAGCTTCAATACCTTTGTCGGTAAGATTCGAGAAATCATCAAGCAGGCCTCCAATGCCAGCCATGAGGTTGCTAATCTGGCCGGTCAGATGAACAGCTCGACTAACCAGGCGAAAGAAGGTGTTGCCCGCCAACGTCAGGAAACTGACATGGTAGCCACCTCTATCAACGAGATGTCGGCTACCATTCAAGAGGTTGCCCAAAGTGCGGTTATGGCTGCCGATTCGGCGGAAGTTGCCCATCAAGCGGCTGGAGAAGGACAGCAGGTGGTATCCAAAACCATGGAATCTATCCGTAGTCTGGCCTCCGAGGTGGAAGAAGCGTCCAGCGTTATCGGCATCCTTAAGGGTGAAACCGAAAACATTGGTTCCGTGGTCGAGGTGATCAACAGTATTGCCGACCAGACTAACCTGTTGGCGTTGAATGCAGCGATCGAAGCTGCCCGCGCCGGTGAACAGGGTCGGGGCTTCGCGGTTGTTGCCGATGAGGTGCGCTCTTTGGCCAGCCGGACTCAGGCTTCCACCAAAGAGATCCAAGACATGATGGTTAGCCTGCAGCAGGGTACCGACAACGCAGTTGAAGTGATGGAGCGCGGTCGCAGCCAAGCCACCAACAGTGTGGATCAGGTTGCCAGCGCCGGTGAATCCTTGCGGCAGATCGTCGAATCGATCACTCAGATCCTGGATCAAAACCGTCAGATTGCCAGCGCCACTGAGGAGCAGGGTGCTGTCTCCCATGAGATTGAACGCAGCATTGCATCGATCAATGGCGCTGCCGAAAGCACTTCAGAGGTGGCTGATAGTACCGCTCGCAGTAGCGAACAGTTGGCACGCCTGGCCTCGCAACTTGAAGAGCTTATAGGACGATTCCGGGCTTAGGTCTGATCTCCTTTTCTAACACAGTGGAGTGTCGCCCTGGCTGGTGATGCTCCACTTCTGCCCAAACCAGATAACGCAGTGGGCCACCGACCTCGATACTGTCGAAGGGGTAGCAGGTGACCAACAGCAATCCATGCCCCTCTTCGGGGGTGCTTACCCCGCCTAGACGACTGTCGATCACCTGCATTGCTCTGACCCGATACTGGATAGATTGGTTGAGGGTCTCCACCTCGATTTTCATCCCCTGCTTAAGATCACGAATAAAATCGAAATGGGTGTCTCTATGACCACTGAAAACCGTAGTTCCTGGTCGACCCGGCTGGGCGCTATCGGCACTGTGGCCGGGGCCAAAGGCCAGGGTCCGGCCACTGTCCCCCTGCAATACAATCATATCCTCAGCTAAGCTGGGTACTCGCAGGCGGGCGGTGGCATAGGTGTCTGCCCAGGGCCAGGGCTTTACTGGATTGGGTTGGGAACTGGAGTCCTGAATCTTCATCGAATGCCAACTTTGCTCCAATAGCCATTGTGCCAGTTGCGCTTTGGCCCATATCCAGCTCCCGCTGCCCATCTGCCAGCCTCCCGCCAGCACCAGAACCATTATCAGAATGCGTATCACGGCAAAGCTCCTCTAGACGCTGATTGATAGCTGAGATGAGAGACGAGTTGGGAGGCTGTTTACGAGGCCGGTTAAATGGTAGCTGCGTCGGCCAATGAGCCAGCACAGTCCTGCGATGATTAGCAGTACCAATCCGGTCATCATCTGCTGTTGAGCAGGGGTTGCGGTTTTAGCGGTACCGAACACCTTTCGATGGCTCCAGCCTTTAGGAAGCTCAGTCTTTTCTGCTTGGGTGTTTAATACATCGGTGCTGGGGCGAGCCGGAGTAACGTCCACCGCAATCAGGCTGGTAAAACGGGAAACCAGATGATGGATAAGCGCGGTGTCAATCACCTGCTGTTTCAGGATTGAACGCTTTTCTGCATCATCTGCCAGTCGGTAGCTGTCCATTAGCGAGGCGATCTTTGATCGCCCCCAGAGTACCGAAACTGCTGGGTTATCGACGCCGGGCTGGAACTTGAACCGCTGTTGCCAGCGCTTTTCTCCCAGATAGCCGGTGATATCCACCTGTTTGGGAAGTTGATCGGTTCTGAACGATAGCATCAAGGGCTCGCCACGATAGAGGTCGGGGATATTTTGGGGGTAGTGATCTAAGACGACGGTGCTATGAAGTTCGATATCGGTGAGTTGTGGAGAGGAAAGCTTGTTTAGCAACAGATCCATCTTTGCCTGCACTTCATGGGTATCGCCGATAAAGGTAAAAGTCCCTTTGCCCATCTGTGCCGCTTTAGTCATAAAATGGCTGTTGGGAGCCGAACCGATCCCCACGGTGTAAAGGCGCTGATTGCTGAGTTGGGAGCGGATCAATCTAAACAAGGCATCTTCGTTACCCACCGCGCCGTCGGTGATAAACAGCACCTGTTCAACAAAGCCGGTTTGTGGCGGTTGTGACAGGGCCTGGCTGATGGCTGCGGCCATTTCGGTGCCCCCACCCGCTTCCAATCCGGTGACGTAGGCCAATGCTCGTTGACGGTTTTTGTTGGATGCGGCTACCGGTTGCGGGAAAAGACTGCGGGTCTGATTGTTAAAAACGATAATGTTAAAGCGATCTTCGGGACGCAGTTTGTTCACTGCTTGCTGTAGGCTGAGTTTGGCCTGACGAATGGATTCTCCGTGCATGGATCCGGAGATATCCAGCACCAGTGTGACCGCTTTTGTCAGCTGTTGACCCTGCTGTTTGATGGTCGGTGGCAGCACCATCAACAGTCCATATTCGTTGCCCTCCAGGTGATGATTTAGCAGTGCGGCTTGAGGTAATTCGCTATCCATCGGCAGCCATACCAACTCAAAATCCCGTTCCGCTTTTACCGGCCCATCAGCCAAATTGATGGTGGCCTTGGAAGCATCTGTCTGTTGGATATCGATCCGGTGATAGCTACTGAGAATCTGTTTGATATTGAACCCAGCTTTCAAGTCGGCACTGATGCTTACCCGGTTAGGTAGGGTATCACCGGGATTGGCTACGGGAGGCGTAATCAAAGGGGCATCGGTGACTTGGTCGGTGGCTGGAGCCCAACCGAATCCGTTGTGGCCTATAGTGATGGGGGTAGATTGAGTAGCTTGGCTGGCTGCCTCAAGCGCAGGCTGGTCTTTGATTGGTTGCTCCTTAGTTGATAGTTCCATCGTCGGTAGTTCCATGGCCATCAAAGGTGTACCGGGGATATAACGCGGTGCTACCACCATGGGGAAACGAAGTCGGAACTGGCCGCTGTCGAACTGTACTTGCTGTTGGTATTCGATCTCGATAATAACCGCATCGCCAGGAGCAATATTGGCTACCGAGGTGGTAAATATATTGGGCCGCTGTTGTTCGATCAGGCTGGCCCGTTGTCCCTGCTGCTTGGCTTGCTCATAGGTTTTTCGGGCCTGTTGGCGTTCCTTGATTTGGCCTTCAATAACCCGCTCGCCGATCTTCATTCGTAGACGATCAACTGCTGCGTTCTCCGGTAGCGGATAGGTATAGATACCCTCGGCCCATTGGCTGCTGCCGTTGCTGAATGTCTGTATCACTCGGGTTCTCACCAATAATCCTGTGATATCAAAATGCACGTCGGTGTGCTGTAGCAGCGCCTGATAGGAGGAGCCGTTTTCGATTTTAAGCTCTAGGTTGGCGTTTTCCTTTGATTCGTTCGCCATCAGCATCGAAGACAAACTACATAGGCAGAATAGAATTAATCCTTTAGCGCTGGGCATGCTGCTTCCTCCCGATATGAGTGGCCGTGGCCGGTTTTTCATTGCAACGTTTTCGTGAACGGATATGGATAAAATCCGGGTTATAGGGCACTAAGCGATAACGCTTCATGTCGCTGTCGCTGAACAGCATTTCGTCACTGAGGGGGACAAAGTACTTCATCGTTAGGCTCCTTAATGTTGGGCGTTGTTTTTAAACTGGAAATGGATCGATACCTTCCGGTCGAAAGGCAGAAGACCGCTGTTGTTACGGGACAAGGCTTCTTTCTCGCCTTTCATTTCAATGCAGATTTGGTCAGCGCTGAGCCCTTTGGCTTTCAGCAGCGATGCCAACGCTTCTGCTCGGGAGCGGGCTAGATTCAGGTTGTATTGGCTATCGCCACGGTGATCGGCGAAACCGGTTAGTTTGAGATGAATCTGGGGCAGCTGTTGCAGCTTTTCTGCCATTGTTTGCAGTCGTTTGTAGTAGTGGGGTTCAACCACGGCGCTGTTGGTTTGGAAATGAATATCCAAAGTCAGTGCCTGAAGCAGCGGCTTGAGTGGCGAGTTGTTCTTCAGTGCCTGATAGTCTTTTTTGAGCCGATTCAGTTCTGTGTTCTGTTGAGCAATCTGTCGTTGATCCTGTGAGCCTTGTTGCTGCAACTGGGTGAGCTGTTTGTTTTGCTGTTGGTAGGCTTGCTCCATGCCTTCACCCCAGCCGGCGATGCTACCGAAACCGGAACCGGCAATAGTGCCAACGGGGCCCGCTAATAGGGTACCCAGCAGGGCTCCAATCCCCATCCCCTTGAGTTGTTGTTCGGCTACCTGTGGAGGAGGATCGGAAAGCAATGGATCGTTATCTGCGCCATAGAGAGCAGATGTAGATGTTAGAAGCAGGCTGCCAAGAAGAGCCGTGGTAGGGAATTTTCGCATTGTAAATCGCCTAATCAGAGGGTTGATAGGGCTATTACAACAATCAACAGAAGAAAGTGATTGGAGCTAAAAAGGAAAGAAAGTGGAGAAAAAAGGGAGAAGTGGAAAATCCAGAAAGCAACATGAACCACAAAAAGCCCGACCTGTTAAGGCCGGGCTTTTTGTGGTTGTAGAGTTACAGAGCGACTATTCGTTAGCCATCTGTGCATCCGCGACGGCAACAGCCACCATGTTAAAGATACTGCGAACACTGGTACTGGCGGTGAGTACGTGTACCGGTTTGCGGGCGCCTACCAGGATAGGACCCACTGAAATACCTCCACCCAGGGTTTTCAGCAGACCGTAGGAGATATGAGCGGCTTCCAGATTCGGCATAACCAGCAGGTTGGCCTGACCGGTCAGTTCGGATTCTGGGAATACCCGCTGGCGTAACTCCTCGGAGATGGCTGTATCGGCATGCATTTCACCTTCAATCTGCAGATCTGGCAGACGCTTCTTCAGCTTGTCACGAGCTTCCCGCATCTTAAGTGCTGATTCCATGTCGTTGGTGCCGAAATTGGAATTAGAGAGCAGAGCGATTTTCGGAATAATGCCGAAGCGACCCACCTCTTCAGCCGCTAACACAGTCATCTCAACAATCTCATCAGCTGTGGGGTTGGGAGTGATGTGAGAGTCACAGATAAAGAAGGTACCGGTGGGCAAGCTTAGTGCTGTAACAGTGGACAGATCGTGAATTCCGTCCTTCTGACCGATCACTTCGCGAACGTGTTTGAGATTGACCCGGAAGCGACCGTAAGCGCCACAGATCATCGCGTCGGCATCACCTCTATTCAACATAACTGCAGCGATAGCAGTATTCTGCGAAGACATAATGCTCTTGGCTTCTGCAGGGGATATCCCTTTACGGCCCATGACGGACAGGTAATCGGTGACGTAATCGTCGAACCAATCGCCACCGGAGGGGCTGATGATTTCTACATCGACTCCATCGCGAATTCGCAGCTGCAATTCAGTGATCAGCTCTTGAATCACTTCGTGACGTCCCACCAAAATGGGGCGGGCAACACCTTCATCAACTGCCTGTTGAGCAGCACGCAAGACCCGGGTACTTTCTCCTTCGGCAAAGACCACGCGCTTGGGGGCTTCCTTGGCGCGCTCAAGCACAGGACTCATCACCTGGCTGGAGCGGTAGGCGTAGCGCGCCAGACTATAGCGATAGGCTTCCAAGTCTTCGATGGGGCGGGTTGCAACACCGGTTTCCATGGCGGCTTTAGCTACCGCTGGAGCCACCCGGCTGATCAGTCGTGGATCAAAGGGTTTAGGGATCAGGTATTCAGCACCGAACTTTAAGGGTTCGCCGCCGTAAGCTTTCTGAACCCGGTCGGTGGTTTCAGCCATGGTCAGATCGGCCAAGGCTTTAACACAGGCAACCTTCATCGCTTCGTTGATGCTGGTTGCACCAACGTCCAGCGCACCGCGGAAGATAAACGGGAAGCAGAGTACGTTGTTAACCTGATTAGGGTAGTCAGATCGACCAGTGGCAATCACCGCGTCCGGACGTACCGCTTTGACCTCTTCCGGCATGATTTCCGGTGTGGGGTTGGCCAGCGCTAGGATAATCGGTTTGTCCGCCATTTTAGCGACCATCTCCGGTTTGAGCACACCGGGAGCGGATAGACCGAGAAATACGTCTGCGCCTTCGATAACATCATTGAGACTACGAGCATCGGTAACCTGGGCGTAACGGGCCTTGTAGCTGTCCATCTGTTCGGTACGGCCTTCGTAGACAACACCAGCGATATCGGTGACGGTGATGTTCTCTTTACGCACACCCATATTGACCAGCAGGTCCAGACAGGAGAGGGCGGCAGCACCAGCGCCAGAGGCAACCAGCTTAACTTCGGAGATATCTTTCTCTACAACCCGCAGTCCGTTGTAGACCGCAGCGCCGGCGACGATGGCGGTACCGTGTTGATCATCGTGGAAGACCGGGATGTTCATCCGTTCCTTGAGGGCTTTTTCGATAATAAAGCACTCAGGGGCTTTGATATCTTCCAGATTGATGCCGCCGAAGGTGGGCTCCAGGCGAGCGACGGTTTCAATAAACATTTCGGGATCGGTTTCATCCACTTCGATATCGAAGACATCGATATTGGAGAACTTTTTGAATAGAACGGCCTTTCCTTCCATGACCGGTTTGGAAGCCAAGGCGCCGATGGCTCCGAGGCCCAACACAGCCGTACCGTTGGAGATTACTCCCACCAGATTGCTGCGTGCGGTGACGGTGGATGCTTCAGCCGGATCCCTAACGATCTCCTGACAGGCGGCTGCTACACCAGGTGAATAGGCTAATGCCAGGTCACGCTGGGTGGCCATAGGTTTGGTGGCGACGATTGCCAGTTTACCGGCAGGTGCGGCACGGTGATATACCAGCGCATCCTCATCAATATTGCTTGCCATTGAATTGTTTACCCTAATTGATGGTCTGTTATTCTCAATGGGTTAGGCAAGCAGCAACAATCAGCCAGTAGAGGAGCGGATAAAAAGCATGCACAAAGAAGTCTGAAGCATGCGGGTGAAGCTCCCTAACCCTACAGTTTCGTTGTGCTGGTGTGATGAAACGGTATGTTCTAACGACATACTTCTAATTGTGGCGAGCAAACATTGTCCGTTAGGTTTGTGACAGCTCTATTATGCTTCGGACCTGCTATGAGCGTTTGCTACAAGCGGGCAGTTATACCTTTTTTAGCTAAAAAACTCAACTTTTTGTAGGTTGTGTGTGGTTTTACAGGCCCGAATATAGAGGGCTTCAGGGAAGTTTACCCGCTGTTTAATATTGGATTTTTCATGAGTTTACGCGCAAGAATTGATCGCTTGGTACCACCGGAAAAAAGGCAAGAACTGGGCGATCAGCTACAGAAATTTGCCAGCACCGCATTGGATCGTCATGTTCGATTGGCGGTCACAGGGTTGAGCCAGAGCGGTAAAACGGTCTTTATCACATCGTTGTTGGACCACTTGCTCAGTGCCCGCGACAGTAATGGACTGCCTTTTTTCAGCCTCTGCAACGAGGATCGTTTACTGGGAGTGAAACTGCTGCCAAGCCAGGGAGGCCAGGAGTTTCCCTTTCGCGAAAGTATGGATCAACTGAATGCTAGTCCGACCCAGTGGCCGGCATCGACAGATAAACTCTCCAGCATCCGTTTAGCGATCCGCTATCGCCCTGGAAGTAAGGTTCAACGAATGGTCAGCGAAACTGCGACCCTTTATCTGGACATTATCGACTACCCCGGTGAATGGCTGCTGGATCTGCCGATGCTGCAGCAGAATTTTAATAGCTGGAGCCAGCAGCAATATCGGTTGATGGCTCAGGAACCTCGCCAGAGCATGGCTAAATCCTGGCTGAACGGTGCGGCTGAATTGGATGGGGAGGCGCCGGCAGATCAAAGTCAGATTACCGAATTTAGCGCCCAGTACCGAGGATTGCTGCAAGGTTTTCGACGCCATGAGCAGCGCCTGAGCTTACTTCAGCCCGGTCGGTTTATTTTGCCTGGGAATCTTGAAGGCAGCGAACTGCTGCAGTTTTTCCCCCTCGTTAAAACCAATTCTGAAGCCTCCCAGGAGGGTAGTTTGTATGCTCAGTTGGAGCAGCGTTTTGAAGATTACAAACAGCAGGTGGTGGAGGAGTTTTACCGCAACCATTTCTGTCACTTTGATCGTCAGGTGGTACTGATCGATTGCCTGAAAACCCTCAACAATGGACGAGCATGCTTTGATGATATGCAGGAGGCGGTGGCGGGGATTCTACAGAGTTTCCAATACGGCCAGTCTGGGTTGCTGCGGCGATTGTTTAAGCCGCGGATCGACCGAGTCCTTTTTGCCAGTACCAAGGCTGATCATGTTACCGCTAATCAACATCATAATTTGGAGCAGTTCCTGGAACTGATAATTCAGCAAGCGCGACGGGATATTCAGTTCGAAGGGCTGGAGACCCGCTGCATGGCGATTGCCAGCTACCGAGCAACGGGGGCCGCCGAGGCGGAAGTAGATGGGCAGGTGCTGTCTTGCCTCAAGGGTTTTAGAAAGCAGAATCATGAGCCGGTGGTGTTGTTTCCGGGAGAGGTGCCAACAGCGTTGCCGCAAGATAAAGATTGGAGTGGTCAGCGTTTTCGATTCGTTGACTTTGCTCCACCAGATCTAAAGAAGGTTCGCGATACGCCGGCTTCCCATATTCGTATGGATCAGGCCATTCAATATCTGTTGGGAGATAAGCTTCGATGAGTGGTGATGAGAAACAGCGCCAGGATTGGCAACCGGCGATTGAGCTTAATCCAGAGCAGCTGCGTGATTTGCCGAATACAGAAGAGGCTGCCGTTGAACAGGTGGATTCTGGCGAAGATAAAAAAGATACAGATAAGTCTGAGAAAAACGCTGGTTTATCACGAATCTTTGTCGCCATCTCTGCGTTGCTGGTGAAACTAATTATTATTGTTGAATGCTATCGGTTGGTCAGCTGGGGTTACCAACAGCACTGGAGTCTAGGTACGCTGTTGTCGCTGCTAATTGTCAGCGTATTGGTGATGGCCATTGTTTTGGCGTTGCGGGCCCTCAAAGGGATGCGCCAATTGCGCCGTCGGCAACCCCTGCAACAGCGGGCTAGCCAGATGATTGCCTCTAACCAATACAAGCAGGCTGCTCCGTTGTTGGATGAGATGGCCGAGCAACTGAAGGGGACTGCGCTGGTTGTACCGCTTCAGCAGTGCATCAACGAGGTGGATTCCGTTTATCGGGACGGCGAAGTGATCCGCTTTGTTTCCAATCATGGCTTTGTCGAGGCGGACCGGAAAGCGATAGACAAAATCAGTCGTTGCAGTTTTGACACGGCAGCCTTGGTGGCGGTGAGCCCTTTTGCCAGTTTCGATATCCTGTTGGCGGCCTGGCGGAACTGGAGAATGTTGAACAGCATCGCCGATTGTTATGGCATCGCACCGGGTATTGCCGGGCAGTGGAGGCTATTACGCCAGGTGCTTCATAATTTGGCCTTTGTTGGATTGAGTGAACTGGCAATCGACAACAGCGGTACCTTGCTTACCGGTTCGGTGACTGGTCAGTTGACCGCTCGTATCGGTCAAGGTCTTGGGGCCGGATTGGTAACGGCGCGAATTGGATTGGAGGCTGTGAAACTGTGTCGACCACTACCGTTTGATGAAGGTAATAAGCCCAAGCTCAGTCAGATTCAATCATCACTTTTAAAGGAACTGAAATCCAAGTTTTAATGAGATTAAGGCTGATGATTTCCCTGCAGAAAGGCTTAACAGCTGGTCCTTTCAGTGAACTGTTAAAAGGTCCTAAAAAAGCCGAAAAAAATCTTGATTCAAGGAAGGGGCTGCCTATAGAATACGCCCACGTTTTGAGACGGGGCCTTAGCTCAGCTGGGAGAGCGCAACACTGGCAGTGTTGAGGTCAGCGGTTCGATCCCGCTAGGCTCCACCAAAATGCCACTGCACAGCAGTGGTTTGTTACTCAAAACAGTCCTTTGCGTCCCATTCGTCTAGTGGCCTAGGACACCGCCCTTTCACGGCGGTAACAGGGGTTCGAACCCCCTATGGGACGCCACCTTTTCTCTTCATTGATGGCAAATTTGCGGTGAAGATTCTATGGGGCCTTAGCTCAGCTGGGAGAGCGCAACACTGGCAGTGTTGAGGTCAGCGGTTCGATCCCGCTAGGCTCCACCAATTTCCATCTTTTCTATCAAAAGAATTCAACATCCCCTATACAGCAGCTTCTCTGTTACTGGACTAATATGCGTTAACCAATTATCCATGGAACAGGGAGATTCATGATGAAACGGTTGCTCTGTAGTCTGCTATTGCTTGTCCCATTTCCCCCATCCCTTTTGGCTGCTTCGAATCTCGATGAGGCGGCCAATGACGTCTGCAAATGTCTGGAAGCTCCTTACGCCCAAGCAGAAAAAGCGATGGCGCTGGTGCAACAGGCCCAGGCGTCCGGTGATATGTCGCAATTGATGGCGGCGCAGGGAGATATGATGGGGGTGATCAGCGCATCGGGTCGTTGTTTTGAAGGATTGTCGAAAAAGTACCCTGATATCGATCGCAGTCCAGAACTTCAGGATCAAGTGATGGCTAAAGCCGATCAGAAGTGTCCTAATCCGGCTAAACAGTTCCAGATGCGATGATTTTGTGCCTGGTCAGCCGAATTGTTGTAGCGACGGATTTTTCTTCAGTTGCTCTGAAACCAGGTCGATAAAGGCACGGGCTTTGGCGGAACCCTGATGCCCTTCACGGTGAACGATATGGATCGGCTTGGCTGCTGGCGCATGGTCTTCGAGTATAGCCACTAATTCTCCTGATTCCAGGTAGGGTGCAAGCTGATATGAAAGTAGCCGGGTGATTCCAAAGCCATCGACGGCGGCTTTAATAGCTGCATCATTGGTGGATACTGTCAGGCGAGGGTGCACTCTCAGGGGCGGATTTTTTTGATCATCAAAACGCCAATGGATAGCATTGTTTCCGGCTCGGGAGGCAATTAGTTGGTGTTTGCTCAAATCTTGCGGGGATTCTGGACAGCCATTTTCGGCTAGATAGGAGGGTGAAGCACAGGCAGTCAAACCAACTTTACCGACGGTGCGAGCATGCATGCTTGAATCTGGCAGCTCGCCAATTCGTACTCCCACATCGATACCTTCTTCAAGCATATTCACCACCCGATCGACAAAAATACACTCGACGCTGGTTTCCGGATAGCGATTTAGGTACTCCACTACCGCCGGCATTACGTGCAGTCGACCGAATAGAACGGGTGCCGTGACCACCAAGTGTCCCTGGGGAATAGCGTTAATTCCAACGGCAGCATTATCGGCGGCTTCCAATTCAGCAAGGATGCGTCTGGCATCCTGCAGATAGCGTTTGCCGGCTTCAGTGGTGTGCACATGGCGGGTGGTCCGCTGCAGTAGTTTAACGCCCAGATGTTGTTCGAGAGCAGCTACTGCACGGGTTACTGCTGGTGGCGAAATCTTCAGTCGCCTGGCGGCCGCTGCAAAACCTTCTGTTTCGGCCACTGCTACAAAGACGCCTATTTGATGGAAGCGATCCATATAATTATTTCTAAAAGTGGAATTATTAATTGCTAATTATAGGTATTCTTAAATAAAAGGGAATTTGTCATTCTGTATTTACACAAACGAACATCAATCGATACAGAGGACGAAACAATGAGTCGCATTAATGTGGTAGAGCACGAATCCGCCAACCTTGAACAGAAAGAACTGTTGGATGCCATTCAATCTCAGCTGGGCATGGTGCCCAACTTTCTAAAAGTATTTGCCAACTCGCCGGTTGCTCTCAAAGCTTTTCTTGGGCTGCACGGTGTTGCCGGTGACGGTGAGCTTGATGGTCAAACCAAGGAGCGTATCGCTCTGGCGTTAGCGCAACACAATGCCTGTGAGTATTGCCTATCCGCTCACACTGCTATTGGTGCCAAGTCGGGGTTAAGTCAGGCGGAGATCGTTGCCAACCGACAGGGCGGTAGCCAGGATGCTAAAGCAGCGATAGCGGTTAAGTTTGCCAAAGCGCTGGCAGAGCATAGCGGGGAAGTTACCAGTGGTGAACTGCTGGAGATCCGCAATGCCGGTTATAGCGATGCAGAGATTGTCGAGATTATTACCCATGTTGGGATGAATATTCTGACTAATATTTTGGGTAAGGCCAGTCGAGTCGAAATCGACTTTCCGAAAGTAGAGCTGCGGCACGCATCTTAACCAAAGCTGTAAGCCGTGGCTTAGGCAGCGGCTTTAATTTCCCCCTGTTCAAACCAGGCATAGTCGCCAAGGAGCTTGTTATGGGCCACCGATTTGCAGAGATCGCTTTTACTGATTCAGTGCGAGATGTACAGCGCCAACAGGGTAGTCGTGATGGCTATGCTTCGATGGAAGGGGGCAGTGACTACAACCATATTCTCGGGCAGGCCGAGACACAATTTATCAGCGCCCGGGACAGCTTCTATATGGCCAGCGTCGGTGAAAACGGCTGGCCCTATATCCAGCATCGAGGTGGGCCAACGGGGTTTGTGCGGGTGCTGGGAGATCGATCGATTGGCTTCGCTGATTTCAGCGGAAACCGCCAATACATCAGTACCGGAAATTTTTGTCAGGATGATCGGGTCGCTCTGTTTTTTATGGACTACAGCAATCAGCGACGCTTAAAGCTGCTGGGGCGGGTACGGCAAATCGATCCCGGTGATATTGAGATCATGGCAGAGTTGGAGCCGGACGACTATCGAGCTCCCGTAGAACGGGGATTTATCATCCAGGTGGAGGCGTTCGATTGGAACTGTCCGAAGTATATTACGCCACGATATAGTCAGGAGCAGCTTGAAGATCTGGTAGCTCCGTTGACGAATGAACTTCAGACTCTGAAAGCGAACAAGGCCGAAGTCTCAATCGATGTTCAGTATCCACCCGAGCTGGGTGATGGCCCCTTGGCTCTGGTGGTTACTGGTATTCGTCAGCTTACACCCAGAGTCCGTGCCTACGAACTTCGAGATATCGAAGGGCGAACATTGCCGGTGGTGAGTGCAGGTGCCCATCTGGAAATTCCGGTCCAGCTTGAAGATGGATCCCAGAGCAGCCGCCACTACTCAATCTGCTCCAATCCGCAGCGTCGTGATATCTACGAAATTGCGGTTTTGGAGGAGCCCGAGGGGCGGGGGGCTTCCAGGGCCATTCATCAAAATTTTCAATTGGGATTGCAGCTGAACTGTGCGCTGCCCGGTAACTACTTTTCGCTCCATCAAGACGATCGTCCAGCGATTCTGATTGCCGGTGGTATCGGTATCACGCCAATCAAGGCGATGGCCCAGGTGCTAGATAGTCGCGGAGTTGAGTTTCAGCTCCATTACGCGGGTCGGCGGGCGAAAGAGATGGCATTTCTAGATCGATTGCAACGGGAGTTTGGCGCCCGTCTCCACACATGCTTGGGTGATCAACAGCAGCGTCTCGATATTGAGCAGCTGCTTCAGGAGGCACCTAAGGATGCCATGGTTTACCTATGTGGTCCTGAAGGACTTATTGGTGATTGTCGAGAAGCAGCGCATAGACTGGGGATTAATCCGAGCCGATTACGATTCGAACAGTTTCAAGTTGCCGCTCAAGAGCAAGATCACGCTATTGAGGTGCTGTTAAAACGCAGTGATCGCACCGTCCAGGTGGCTGCAGATCAGACCATCTTAGATGCCCTGTTGGAGCAGGATATCGCCGTGCCCTTTGGCTGCAAGGCGGGTAATTGCCGATCCTGCGTGGTGAAGGTGTTGGAAGGCGAAGCAGAGCATCGTGACAGCACCCTCACCAATGACGAACACGAAAAAGAGGGTCTGATGACTCCTTGCGTGTCCAGATCTTGCGGAGATCGCTTGGTATTGGACTTATAAACATCTAAAGCTATTTTGGAGATTTTTACCGTGAATACAGCAGTAGAATCCCGTCCACCTTTTCCCCCTTTTGATATGGAATCGGCCGAAACCAAGATCCGCATGGCGGAAGATGGTTGGAATAGCCGTGAGCCTGAGCGAGTGTCATTGGCCTACACCGTCGATAGCCTCTGGAGGAATCGTGCTGAGTTTGTTCAGGGGCGTGAACAGATCGTCGACTTCTTGAGCCGCAAGTGGGTTCGAGAACTGGAATACCGGCTCATAAAAGAGCTCTGGGCATACAGCGTTGATCGGATCGCGGTGCGATTCGCTTACGAATGGCGCGATGACAGTGGTCAGTGGTACCGCTCGTACGGCAATGAAAATTGGTGGTTTGATGAGCATGGCTTGATGAAACAGCGTCACGCCAGCATTAACGACAGGCCTATCGATGAGTCAGAAAGAAAGTTTTTCTGGCCTCAGGGGCAACGACCTGCGGATCACCCTGGCCTGATCGAGCTGGGGTTATAAATGATTGGAAATGCAGATATCAAGGGGCATAAATTGGTTTCAAAGGTGTAGTGGACTGTCAGGTTTCTTAACATATTCACTAATCTCGATAATCCGGGCGAAGAGTAATTGTCATACTTACAATAAGTTAATCCAGACGGCTTAATTATTGCAGAAGACTCCTGGATTTCAGAGTTACTCTCTAAACAACGGTACAGGAGTGTACGCAATGTTGACGAAGAATTTTAGGAAACTGACTTTATTCTGCGCTCTTGCAGGATTTATCGGCAGTGCTCAGGCCACTGTCGCCACAGTGATTACTTTTGATGATGCTATTGATGGCGAAACCAGCCATCTATTTGATGCTGATTCGGATGGCAATGCGGATGTTATTTTCAGTACCGTAGATCCATTTGGATTCAGCACCTCTGGTCCAGGACCCGACCAGATTCATGTTCAGGAGCCGGGCCTTGAAGGTGGTACTGAGTTTACTCCTGATTTACGGGTGGATTTTCTACAAGGCGCCATTGGTAGTGTTGGCTTTGGTTTTGCCACCACCAGCCCAATTACTGGTGTTTTCCAGGTCTTCGACGAGTCTCACGCTCAGATTGGATCTCAGGCCTTTGCGGGTGCCTACTTCAATTTAGATACCGGAGAGGAAGTTGAAGACCCATTTGGTGACGGCGGCATAGATGAAGAGTTTGTTGATGGCGTGGGAGTCAGTGTATTTCCAGAAAACCGAGTTGATTTGCCTTTTGGCGGTGTAGCTGCTTATGCGCTGATCGATTTTAACTCCGGTGAGTTTGGCGGCGATCGCTTTATTATTGATAACTTTACAATTGGTGAGCTTGGTGACACGCCAGTAGATCTGTTTGCTGGTGCTGATCCTATGTTCCCTATTCTGCCTGATCCGTTCGACCCGGAAAATCCCGAATTTGCCTTCGAATTAGAGATTCTTGAAGACGGTTTGGGCACCCTATTCCCAATCTTTATCGACCCAATTATCGCAATCGGCTATGAGTATGAAGTTGACTCTGGCCCCAATGTAGCCACTGTGTTGATTCCCGCTGCACTACCTAATGGCGATGCAGACTTTCTGATTGAAATAGCTGGTGTTCAGTATGCGATCACCGCTGGTGTGTCTTTTGACATCTTTGCTGAAACTGGAATAGTTGGTGGTGTCAGTAGTTTCAAAATTCTAGATATTAGTACTGCTGAGGCTTTGGATCCTACCGACGATTTGGCGTTTAATACGGGTTTGACGTTTGTGTCTGCGGGAACGGCTAATGTCACTCAAACACCTATTACGTTTGATACTGATCCACCCACCACGCAAGTACCTCTGCCTGCAACGCTTATTTTGCTTCTGACCGGTTTGGCGGGAGTCGGCGTAAGTCGACGTAGCCAATGGCTGAAGTAATATTGTAAGTATTGTATAAAGGGATTTTAGTTATCCCGAAAAGGATCTTCTATGCATAGGGTTTTGTTGGCGAGTTGTTTTGTTTTTGTATCAAGCTTTTGCTTGGCACAAGATGATGAGAATCGGTTCGCAATTAAGGGGGCTGGTTCGGTTACTTGCCAACAATACCTGAATGCTTGGAATGCCAAAGGTCGTGAGTACCTTGTTTTTGGCGGTTGGATTGATGGCTATCTAACCAGTTATAACCAGCATCAGAAAAACCTATTTGATGTATCTCCATGGCAATCTGCTCAGCTCCTCGCTAACGGATTAGCCAACTATTGCAAGAAAAACCCTAACGTAAAGTTTTTCAATGCATTTTCAGCAATGCTTAAATCGCTGAAGCCAGATGGTCTCGAAAAGTATTCTCCGATCGTGGAAGTACGCTTCGGTGAGCAGCGATTATTGATGTATCAAGATGTTGTAATGCGAATCCAGTCCCAATTGAATTTAGTATTGAATTCAAACCATAAAGAGGACGGTATATTCAACCTAGAAACAGAGAAGCAGTTGAAGTTGTTTCAGGGGCAGAACAACCTTCCAGAGACTGGTATGCCCGACCAGAATACCCTCTTAATACTTGATAAATTAAGCAAAAAATCAAGATAGAATTGCTTGCTTACTAAGGTATTGGGTAAGCTTTTCTTCTTCAACTGAACGTTCTATCCCAAGCTTTGATCGTCGCCAGAGAATATCCTCAGCGCTTTGGGCCCATTCGTTGTCGATGAGATAGTCCACCTCCCGCTGGTACAACCCCTGTCCAAAATCGGTACCCAGCTGTTTGGTGGAGTTACATTCGCCAATCAGTTGCTCCGTCATAGTGCCGTAGCTCCGTAGCCAACGATCCAGCAGCGTAGCTGGCAGCCAGGGATAGCGCTGTTGATAATAGTCTTTGAGAATACTGAATAGCTGAAAGTCTCCCCCTGGTAGTGGTTGGTGCTGAGTCTTACAGGGGGGGAGTTCTTGAAAAAGGGGGCCTAGCAGATCCACCGCTTGTTGCGCCAAGACCCGATAACTGGTGAGTTTTCCCCCAAAAACCGACAGTAGCGGCGCTTGGTTGTGGGGCTGCTCTAACTCTAGTTGATAATCACGGCTGGTGGCATGGGCATCTTCATTACTATCGTTCAGCAATGGGCGTACGCCGGCAAATTGCCAACGGATAGATTCGATATCTAAGGAGACTTTGAAGTAGCGGTTGCAGATATCCAGCAAGTATAGCTGTTCAGATTCTGAGATCTCTACTTCCCCCGGATCACCCTGATAATCAACGTCGGTGGTGCCCACCATCGAGTAGTGCTCATGGTAAGGAATGACAAATACGATGCGGCCGTCATCGTTCTGAAGAATATAAGCTTGAGGTTGATCATGAATACGGGGAACGACGATATGGCTGCCCTTCACTAGGCGCATGCTGTGGGGAGATGGTTGTGATAAAGACGATTGGTAAAAGAGGTTCACCCAGGGCCCGGTAGCGTTTACCAGCACTCGGCAGCGGACTTGGCTTTGGGCTCCAGTAGCCCGCTCTTTGAGAGTTACCTGCCAGTGATCCTGCAATCGCTGGGCATTAACGACCTGACAGTAGTTGCGTATCTGCGCGCTATGGTTAGCCGCGGCACGGGCATTAAGGATGACCAATCGGGCGTCATCTACCCAGGCGTCTGAATATTCGTAGCCGTTTTTAAATTGATGCCGGATTGGATCAGTTTCAGTAAAACGGATTGATCGACTGCGGGGTTGAGTATTGTGCCGACTAAGATGATCGTAGAGCAGTAGGCCCGCTCGTATCATCCAAGCTGGGCGCAGCTGCGGTTGATGGGGCAATCGAAAACGTAGCGGATGGATGATATGGGGAGCTATCCGTAGTAGGTTTTCTCGTTCCTCCAGCGCCTTCCTGACCATCCCGAACTGATAGAATTCCAGATAGCGCAGGCCTCCGTGAATCAGCTTACTGCTGCGACTGGAGGTAGCGGAAGCCAGGTCGTTCATCTCGCAAAGAAGCACTTTCAGCCCCCGTAGCGATCCATCGGCGGCGATACCGCAGCCATTGATACCTCCGCCCACGACTAGCAGGTCGTAACATTCTGGGAATTCAGTTTTGCTGGCGCTTTCCATTTCCTATATCTCGAACCGCTAGCTATCGCAGTCGAAGCGACTGAGGTAATGCTGAAGATTACGCTGTGGATGCAAGGGGTAGTGACAGTCGCTCTCCTCCAGCTCCTGTATTCGATCCAGACGAAACATCCGGTAGTCATGGCGTATTTCACACCATGCAACCAGCGTCCAGGTTTGCCCCCAGTACACCAACCCCAGGGGCCAGACACGGCGTTGGGAATAGGTGCTATCTTCTCGTTGATAGTGTAGATCAAGCATCTGTTGGGTCTTGATGGCTTCCCGGATACGGCTGCTGTATTGGGTTCGATTGGTGCGGTGGAAATCGGGAACCAGAAGCCATTCTGGCTTAAGGGTGTGGCGGTGATGGAGTTGTTCCGGTAGCACCGAGCGTATCTTATCCAGCGCTGTAGCTGCCGCCTGACTGAGCTGATCGTCACTCCAACCTTGAACCATTCGAACACCCAGCAATAATGCTTCCAGCTCGTTTTCGTCGAACATGATAGGGGGGATGTTGAAACCGGGGCGAAGTCGATAGCCCACCCCGGCTTCGGATTCGATTGGCATTCCCGAAAGCGATAGCGCCTGCATGTCGCGGTAGATGGTACGCTCTGATACCTCTAGCCGTTCCGCCAACTCCTGTGCGGTCATTACCTGACGGCGACTCCGCAGCAGGGTAATAAGTTGAAACAGTCGCTCCGCTTTCCGCATGCTCTCCTCTTACTGGATCAGGCGCTCCCTTCACAGTCTCCCATCATCTCAGCTTCCGCCACCATATGGCGCATCACCACCGAATCCATATCCGCCAGGGCGCCCAGTGCTTGGCCGGCAGGTGCAGCCATAAAGGCGTCTCCCGCTGACTTGGCAGTTGCTATATCCTGCCAATAAACGATATCAAACCACTGTCCCGATTCGTCTTGGCTAAGGGATCGATAGATAAATCCGGGCTGTTCCTTTAGAAACTCATGAACCCCCTCGTGAGTTTCTGCAAGTTGTTGAACATTAACGCCACTTTTCAACTGATAGGTGACCAATTCAATGACTGATGGTTTCATAATAGCTCTCCTTGTTCGGTTATGTTGGTTGCTTTAACGATCACCAGCCTAAAGCAGCCCTACTGACAACGTACTGTCAGTAGGGATTCGATTATCTCTATCAAAGAGGGTGCGGATGGATACGAGGGAAGCTAACCGGGCGGCAGCCATCATCTATACTTTTTCCCAACAACAGCGATCAGAGATTGGTTATATGGGGACTTATTTGCTGGCTATCGACCAGGGAACTACCAGTTCCCGGGCTATGGTGTTCGATCAGGGCAGTCAGGTGCTGGGGAGTCATCAGCTCGAGTTCAAGCAACACTTTCCCCAGTCCGGTTGGGTTGAACACAACCCTAAGGAAATCCTCGATACGGTGATCGCTAGTTGTCGCGGAGCCATCGCGGCAGCGGGTCTGGAAGCTAAAGAGATTGCTGCTATTGGGATTACCAATCAGCGTGAGACCACTCTGGTGTGGGACCGGCAAACGGGTGAGCCGGTTTACAACGCTATTGTCTGGCAGGATCGCCGTACCGCTGAATTTTGCCAGCGATTGAAAGACGACGGTCGAGAGCTGCAGGTCAACGCAAAGACCGGTCTACTGCTCGATCCCTATTTTTCCGCCACCAAACTGCACTGGATTCTCGATCATGTAGCAGGTGTCCGAGAGCGGGCGGAACGGGGCGAGCTGGCATTTGGTACCGTGGATAGCTTTTTGCTTTGGCATCTAACAGACGGCAAGTCTCACCGTACCGACGCCACCAACGCCAGTCGCACGATGCTGTATAACATCCACCAACACTGCTGGGATCCGGAGCTGCTGAAACTGTTCGATATTCCTGACGCGTTGCTGCCGGACGTGATGGACAGCGGTGCCGATTTTGGAACCTGCGGCGATCACTGGTTAGGTGCTGAAGTGCCTATTTTGGGCGTGGCGGGGGATCAGCAGGCAGCTCTGATTGGCCAAGGCTGTCTGGAACCGGGAATGCTGAAAAGCACCTACGGTACTGGCGCTTTTCTAATGCTCAATACCGGCGAACAGGCGCTGCAATCCAGTTGTCGGCTGCTCACCACTATTGGCTATCAGCTTGAGGGGAAAGTGACCTACGCACTGGAAGGCAGCATTTTTATGGCTGGCGCGACCATGCAGTGGTTGCGCGATGGACTCAAGCTAATGGAAGACTGCAGCGACAGCGAAGCTTTGGTGCAGTCGTTACCCCAGGATCACGGTGTTTATCTGGTTCCGGCGTTTACTGGTATGGGGGCTCCCTATTGGCAGCCGGACGCCCGGGGTGCCATTGTTGGCCTGACTCGAGATAGCGGTATTGCAGAGATTACCAGTGCTGCGCTGCAATCAGTAGCCTATCAGACCCAGGATCTACTCCAGGCGATGCGACAGGATGGATGCACCATCGCAGAACTACGGGTGGACGGTGGCATGGTGACGAACAACTGGTTGATGCAGTTTCTCGCGGATATCTGTGAATTGCCGGTGGATCGGCCAGAGGTGAGTGAAACCACGGCATTGGGTGCGGCCTACCTTGCAGGATTGCAGTTGGGCTGTTTTCAATCCCTGGAACAGATTCAGCAGCAGTGGAGACGTCAGCATAGGTTTGATGCGCAAATGCAGGCGGAGTTACGAGATCGATTGTGGCAGGGTTGGCGACAAGCGACGGGTCAGGTACTCGGTACTAGTGACCCTTAACCATCGATAGCGCCTGTTCCAGGATTGACTCCTGTGTTGGCAGAGTGGCGGTGCAGGCAGGCCCAAGGGCAATATAGCTATTCTCTGCGGTCAATCGTTTGATCGGACCTGAGTACTCGTTTTCTCGTAACAGGGTGAACAGCTCCTCGCTGACCGAGCCGGACCGGCGACATTCATCGACGATCAGCAATTGTTGGCATGATGATATGGCCGCCATGATCGCCTCGATATTGAGAGGGATTAACCAGCGCAGGTCGATCACCCGAAGCTTAATTCCCTGTTTTTGAAGTTTTTCTGCGGCCTGTCGGCTGAGATAGTAACCGTTGCCGTAGCTGATAATCGCCAGTTCTGTACCGTCCCCGTATTGTCCCAATTCTCCCAGTGAAATGGTCTGTTCTTCCGATGGAGAAGGGTAGTGGTGGCTCCATAGGTTATCGTCTGGTTGATGGAGATCTCGGGTCATATAGAGGGCGATGGGTTCCAGAAACACCACAATGCGCTGCTCATCGCGGGCCAACCGAACCGCTTCCCGAAGCATGGCTACGGCATCAGCGCCGTTGCTGGGGCAGGCTAGAATCAGGCCGGGAATATCCCGAAAAACGGCGATGCTATTGTCGTTGTGGAAGTGGCCGCCAAAGCCTTTTTGATAACCGAGGCCAGCGATTCGAATCACCATCGGGTTGGTGTACTGGCCGTTGGAAAAGAAACTGAGGCTGGCGGCTTCTCCCCTTAGCTGATCTTCAGCGTTATGAATATAGGCGAGAAACTGAATCTCAGGGATTGGTAGAAAACCGTTGTGGGCCAAGCCGATGGCCAGCCCCAGAATGCTTTGTTCGTCCAACAAGGTGTTGATCACCCGGTGGCCGCCGAACAGTTTCGATAGCCGCTGGGTGACGTTATAGACCCCGCCTTTGGGGCCGATGTCCTCGCCAGCCAGCACGATGTTGGGATTCTCCAGCATCAGATCGGTCAGCGCCCAGTTGATCAGCCGCGCCAGGGGTTGAGATTGTTGCAGTGCTTGCGGTTGTTCGGCAAATAGCGCCTCTCGGCACTGTTTGGATGCCTTTACTGGTGGCTTTGGCCTTGTAGACGGGATCAGTGAAGCCATGACCTCTTGAGCGTTGTTTAAATGCTCGAACTTGTCGCTCTTTTGTGCGGCCTTACGGACCTTGTCTGCAGTCTTTAGGTAGAAATCCAGAACTTCCCGGTGATCGAGGATCTTATGGCCGGTCAATAAAGCAGCGCTGAAAAGTAGAGGGTCCTGAGCCTCAATCTCTTCGATTTGCTGTTGGCTTCGGTAGGCAATTTCGGCATCGGAGCCAGCGTGCCCCAATAGGCGGACCGTTCGTAGATGGAGGAACACCGGTTGATGAAGTTGTCGGGCCAAGTGTTCGGCTTTTTTTGCAGCCTGATAAGTCTCCAGCAGGTTGAGGCCATCGCAGCTTAGATAGTGCAGCCCAGGGCGTTGGCTGAAGTTGGCTTCGATCCATCCCGCAGGGGTTGGGGTAGAGATACCAATGTCGTTATCTTCACAGATAAAAACCAGGGCCAATGGCATGTTCTGGTATGCGATCCAGGCTGCGGTATTGATCGCCCCCTGGGCGGTGGAGTGGTTGGCGGATGCATCACCGAAGCTGCACAGAATTACACTATCGGTGGGCAAGGGGGCTTCAATGCCCATCCGCTTCGATAGCGGGATGCTATAGGCTGCACCCACAGCCTTGGGTAGATGGGAGGCAACTGTGCTGGTCTGGGGCGGAATATAGAGCGATTTCGATCCAAGCACCTTATGGCGACCGCCCGAGATTGGATCATCGCGAGAGGCGCAGAAGGAGTGCAGCAGGTCGGATAGGGTTGTCTGACCTTCCAGCTGCTTAGCGCGCTGGATCAGAAAGGCACAGTCCCGATAGTGCAGAAACGCCATATCGGTGTGATTGAAGACAGCGGCTACCGCTGCCATGCCTTCGTGTCCTGAACTGCCGATGGTGTAGAAGGCCAATCTCTGGGCTTGAAGGCGGCGAGATTCCAGATCCAGATGGCGGCTTAAGAGCTGAGATTGGAATAGCTCAATCAGTTGATTAGCGCTTAATCCAAACTGATCCGGGGTTAACGCCAGATCTACCTTCGGAAGTTGCTGGCTGGATAGTCGAGAGCGGAAGTTCTGGTCGAGAATTTCAGCGCGGCTAGCCATCGATCATTGCTCCTAAGCACTTCTACTGAACATCAGCAGAAACTCTGGATTCCCGTTTGCGCCCGCCCCAGAATCAGCGCGTGAACATCGTGGGTGCCTTCATAGGTATTGACTGCCTCCAGATTCATAACGTGACGGATGATATGGAACTCATCGCTGATGCCGTTGCCGCCGTGCATATCCCGGGCGTTGCGGGCAATCTCCAAAGCCTTGCCGCAGGAGTTGCGTTTTAGCAGCGAGATTAGTTCAGGCGGGCAGCCATCGTCGTCCATCAGCCGACCGGCTTGCAGACAGCCCTGTAGGCCTAAACTAATTTCGGTCTGCATATCCGCCAGCTTTTTCTGGATCAGCTGATTGGCAGCCAAGGGGCGGCCAAACTGCTGGCGATCTAGACAGTATTGCCGAGCCTGCTGCCAGCAGAATTCGGCTGCTCCCAGCGCCCCCCAAGAAATGCCGTATCTCGCTTTATTCAGGCAGCCAAATGGACCTTTGAGACCACTGGCATTGGGAAGCAGATTGGCTTCTGGCACCTCGACGTTGTCCATTACGATCTCACCAGTGACCGAGGCACGGAGGCTGAATTTCCCTTCGATTTTTGGAGTGTTCAGTCCGGTCATACCTCTTTCCAGAACAAATCCCCTAATCTCTCCGTCGAGCTTGGCCCAGACCACCATCACATCGGCGATGGGCGAGTTGGTTATCCACATCTTGCTGCCGTTGAGCAAGTAGCCATCGTCGGTCTTGGTGGCACGAGTACGCATGCTGCCGGGGTCGGAACCAGAGTCGGGCTCGGTTAAACCGAAGCAGCCTACCCATTCGCCCGTGGCAAGTTTTGGCAGGTATTTGGTTCGCTGTTCATCGCTGCCGTAACTATGTATGGGGTGCATTACCAGGGATGACTGGACACTGAGGGCGGAGCGGTAACTGCTGTCCACCCGTTCGATCTCACGGGCAATCAGGCCATAGCAGACGTAGTTGACGTTGGCGCAACCATAGGCCTCTGGCAGAGTAGCGCCTAGCAAGCCCAACTCGCCCAGCTCCAGCATGATATTGCGATCGAATTGTTCGTGGCGGTTGGCGTCAAGGATGCGTGGCATCAATTTGTCTTGGGCGTAGTCGCGGGCGCTGTCGCGAACCATGCGTTCCTCTTCACCAAGTTGTGAATCCAGGTTGAACGGGTCCTGCCAATTAAAGGGTGTGGCTGTCATTGAAAATCTGTCCTTCTGAGGATGTGTTGCTTCCGTTATTCCGATGTTGCTTCTATAAAGATTAGATGTTTTTATCCCTAAAGGGTAACTAACTGCTTTGAGAGCAATAACTTACTTGAGTTCGATCTATGCTGAACAACAATTACAACAGGGCTACAGGATTAAGACCGGCCTGCGCGTACCTTTTGTTGCTGTGTTTGGCGGCATTCGGTGTTGGTTGTGGCAAGTCGGACACCGAGACTGCATCCACGCCGAAACCACCAGCAGCTAAGACGGCTTCCACCGTTGGCGTTGATTCTCAAACTGAAAAGTCCCGTGACCAAATCGAACAACAGCTGCTGTCAGCACTTTCCGTTGGGCGTTATCGGGATGATCTTGATGGTTTGCGTGAGCGTGGGGTGATTCGGGCTTTGGTCACCTACAGCCAGACCGATTTCTTTCTTGATGACGGCTATATTCGTGGGCTCCAGGCAGACGCCTTGCGGGCCTTTGAGAAGCAGCTCAATGCCGGAGTCACTCGGGCCGATCAGAAGCTATCGATTAAATACATTCCAGTTCCATTTAATCGGCTGATTCCTGCCTTGAACGAGGGAGTGGGGGATATTGCTGCAGCTTTGTTAACGGTGACCCCTGAGCGAAAAAAGCAGGTGTTGTTTGCCAGTGGCGGCAAATTGCTGGTGAAGGAGTTGGTGGTGCGCCACAAGGATGCTGCACCGATTTCAACATTGCCGGAGCTACAAGGAAAGACAGTTTATCTGCTTAATGGCAGCAGTTATGCGGAACATTTGAGGGCTTTTAATCGTAGCCTGGGGCTGCTTGAAAAGAAGATACATATTGTCGAGGCAGATCCATTGCTACTCAGCGAAGATCTGCTGGAGTTGGTTAATGCCGGGGTGATGAAATACACGGTGGTGGACAGCTACAAGGCCGACCTGTGGAGCCAGGTGCTGACGAATCTGGTGGTTGAGCAGCAGGCTGTGGTCAGCGATTCTAACCAACTGGGATGGGCGGTGCGCAAAGATAATCCGCAGCTATACGCCAGTCTGACATCGTTCATCAAGGGAACCGCCAAAAAGGGTACCCTGCTGGGCAATATGTTGACTAAGCGATATCTGGGAACCACCCGTTGGATTAAGGACCCGCTGATCAGCGGTGAGCGGGATAAGCTCAATCGATTACTGCCACTGTTTGCTCGCTACGGTCAGCAATATCGTATCGATCCTTTGGCGTTAGCTGCCCAGGCCTATCAGGAATCCCGTTTCGATCAGAGTCTAAAGAGTCATCGTGGGGCCGTAGGGATTATGCAATTGTTACCCACCACTGCGGCAGACAAGCAGGTAGCTATCAAACAGATAGACAAGCTTGAAAACAACGTTCATGCGGGAGCTAAATATCTGGCGTTTTTGCGTGACCGTTACTTTGATGATCCTAAGATCAGCGAGGCGGATCAGCTGTTTTTCTCCTGGGCGGCCTACAACGCCGGGCCGGGTAATGTCAGAAAGATGCGGCGCCGAGCGGAAAAACTGGGGTTAGATCGCAACCGTTGGTTTGGCCAGGTGGAGGTGGCTGCAATGCAGGTGGTGGGTAAAGAGACGGTTAATTATGTTAGCCGAATCTTCAAATACTACACCGCCTACCGGCTCTCCAGTCAGCTACTGGCTGAGAAAAATCGACTGCTGCAGTCGATCTCTTCAGAAACCGTCTCTTGTAAGACTGCGATTTGTGAGGAGTCCCTGAAGCAACCGGGTGCTGCTGTCGCGAGTGATGCTGCCAGTTCCTCTACTAGTTCATCGGCAGGTGGCTAAATCAAACCCTGTGGATTTCGCGATTTGCATGCAGGGATCGTTGGGTTAAGGTAATAGCAATTTAGTCAGGGAGAGTTTGGATGTCGATCAGTAACGCCATCATCAATATCAGTAACTTGCGTTTACGCACCTATATCGGCTTCAACCCCGAAGAGATGACCAAACTTCAGGATGTAGTGATCAATATCGAGATCCATTACCCCGCCGAAAAGGCCTGCAATTCTGACAACGTTGAGAATGCCCTCAACTACAAGGTGATTACCAAAAATATTATTCAGCATGTGGAGGAGGGGCGTTTTCTGCTGCTGGAAAAGCTGGTGTCCGATGTGTTGGAGATCTGCAGTGATCACGAGTGGGTGCAGTACGCTAAAGTTACCATTGATAAACCCCATGCGCTCCGTTTTGCCGATTCGGTCTCCCTATCTTTGGAGTGGTATTGCGAGGGTTGAACCGGGTAACCTGCCTTTCTGATCTATAGTGAGGGAAAGAGTGAGGTAAATAAGGAAAGAGCCTGGACTATGGATGCACTCGTCTTTCACTATCAGTTTCTGCTCAATAATGAGCGTTGGGAAAACTATGAGTTGGTGCTCAACGCCGAAACCCTGGAAGTGGTAAACAGGGATAACGAACCTCACCCTGACTGGACCCGACTCGAGTTCAATCAATGCCAGCATTGCCCCTTGCAGCCACAACAGCACCCCTATTGCCCGGTGGCGCTGCAATTAATCCCTGCGGTAAATCTGTTTAACGATATCTGCTCTTATGAAGAGATTGAACTGCAGGTGCAGACTGAAGAGCGCTGTATCAGTCAACGAACTACCGCACAGCGGGGGTTGAGTTCGTTATTGGGCCTGCTGATCGCTACCAGTGGTTGCCCCTATACCAATTACCTTAAACCCATGGCCCGTTTTCACCTGCCATTGGCCACCGAAGACGAGACCTTGTATCGGGCGGTGGGGATGTTTTTGCTGGCGCAATATCTGAGAAAACAGCAGGGGCAGCAGCCCAGTTTGGAGCTGGACGGTCTCAAGCAGATCTATGAGGATCTGCACCAAATGAACAAAAGCATCGCCGAACGTTTACGTCACGCTTCCGAGAAGGATTCTTCGGTTAATGCCGTTGTCATCCTGGATATGTTTACTAACTTGATGCCTTTCGCCATCGACGAAAACATGCAGGAGATCCGTTCGATCTTTAGTGCCTATTTAGCGCAGGATGATTGACCTTTCAATGCCTCTGCTTCTGCCTGCTCCTGGCGGGCCTGGCGAACAATCTGCAGTGCTGAGTTGAGAAACAGTGCAGCCATCAAAAAGGCGACCACTAGGTCGGGCCAGTGAGATCCGGTTTTCCAAACTGCCAAGGCTGCTAACATCACCGCAACGTTACCAATAGCGTCGTTTCTGCTGCACAGCCAAACCGAACGGACATTCGCATCGCCATCCCGATACCTCATTAATAACAGCACGCTGATCAGGTTAGCGGCTAGCGCCATCAGGCCGATACTTCCCATGATCAGTGGTTCCGGCGTCGGTGACACCATCACTCGATACAAAGTGCTGGCCAGCACCCAGAGACTAAGCAAGCCCAAGCTGTAGCCTTTCAATAACGCCACCTTGGTGCGTAGCTGCAACGACTTGCCGATCACGTAGAGACTGAGGGCATAGGTGATCGAATCTCCCAGGAAATCCAAGGCATCGGCTTTTAGGGATTGTGATTGGGCGATAAAACCAGCGCTGATTTCAGTTACGAACATGGCTGCGTTGATCGCTATCACAATCCACAAAATACGCTTGTAGGTTGGCGACAGACCATTGAATTTTAGATTTTCTGAACAGTTGCAGCTCATGGTTTCAGCCTTGCAAAATTCGGATTACGGTTGCAGTATAAAACCTATAGTAGCTAGAGGTTCAAGTATGGATTTGCAACTATTTACTATCGGTCAGTTGTCGAAGCAGACTGGATGCAAGGTTCCTACAATCAGATACTATGAGGGGATCGAACTACTACCCAATCCCCCCCGCACTGAGGGTGGGCAGCGCCGCTATAATGCTCATCATCTACAAACACTGCGGTTTATCTGTCATGGCCGGGAGCTGGGCTTTCCCATCAAGGCGATCCGTGAATTGTTGGAGCTTGATCAGTTTCAGCAGGATAGTCGTGCATCCACAGAGGATGGCTGCCATCGTGCGGATCAAATAGCCCTTGAGCATCTGCATCGGATCGAGCGCAAAATTGATCAGCTCAGCGGCCTTCGAGACGAACTGAAAATGATGATCAATGCCTGTAAATCCGGAGATAATCACAGCTGCCAGGTGATGTCGGTTTTGGCAGATCACCAATTGTGTCAACACTCCCACGGAGCAGCCGATGACAATGAATAACCTGAGTCCTCAGCGCTGCCCTCTATGTGGTGAGGAAAATAGCTGTGCCATGGCCAGCAATAACAGCAATTCAGAGACCCCCTGTTGGTGTTTCAGCGACAAGGTACCTGAAGCCTTGCTAAAGCAGTTACCGCCGCATCAACGAGGAAAAGTCTGTGTTTGCCGTCGCTGCGTCGATAGTTTCAAATCACAGCAGCAATAGGCCTGCGTTTTTTGGATTGATATTCACCTTTTCTTTAGAGATGAAGTTGCTACACTTGGAAACCAGCGCCATGGAGAACGTTGATGGAATCTGATCAAAGCAAACTGCAATGTCCGGCTCTTCTGATTGCCGCTTCCGGTTACAATCAGGGCAGGACAACTGTCACGGCAGCTTTAGCAAGATACCATCGCAATCAGGGCCGAAACGTACGGGTATTCAAAGCGGGGCCGGATTTTCTTGATCCGCTAATCCATGAATGCGCCAGCGGCCAGGTGGTGGATAATCTCGACCTCTGGATGGTGGGCGAAACCCGTTGTCAGAACATGCTTTACAGTGCCGCTCAAGAGGCTGACCTTATCCTGGTTGAATGCAGCACTGGTCTCTACGATACCAATCCCGTCTGTGCAGAGATAGCTTCCCGCTTCGGTCTACCCATCATGTTGGTGGTGGACGGTTCTGAAATTCAATCGGGTAGCGATGAATTTATTGATGATCTAGTTAGTCTTGGTTCTGATCTGCCTATCAGTGGTGTTCTGGTCAATCGAGTTGGCGATAACTTTAATCCCGAGCCGGTCAGGATTCGCCTGCAGGACGGTATCGAATATTACGGTCATCTTCCCGACGATAAGGTGTTCAAGATTACCGATCGTCATCAAGACCTGTTGCTTGAACGGGAAAAGCAGGCTCTGGATCAGCAGTTTGATCGGGCTGCGGAGCTGGTGGCCAAAGCGGGTATAACCCAGCTGCCAGCCGCGGTAAGCTTTCAGGAGATACCTCAGGCGCAAATTCCGCCTCTACTCGAAGGTGTACGTATCGGTGTTGCCAGAGATGAAGGCTTTGCTTTTATCTATCACGCTAATCTCGAACTGCTCAAAAACCTGGGTGCGGAGGTCGTATTCTTTTCCCCTCTGCATGATCGTTATCTGCCCAACGTTCATAGCTTATGGTTTCCTGGCGGTTATCCCGAGCTTTACATGGAAGAGTTGGCTGCCAATATCACCATGAAGGCATCCATCCGTGAATTTCATAACGAAGGCAAACATATTCTCGCTGAATGCGGCGGCATGATGTATATGCTGGGTAGTCTGGTGGATCGCCACGGCATCGAATCAAGGATGGTGGGATTGTTGCCAGGCCGAGGGCAGATGCTGGAGCATTTGGCTGGATTGGGAATGCATTCTGTCACCATCGATGATCAGAATATTCGTGGCCATGTGTTTCATCACTCCAGAATGGAGAGTGGCATGGAGCCTGTTACCGTCAGCGATCGCCGTCATGGACGTCGCCCGGGAGAAACTCTTTATCAGTTGGGTAACCTAGTGGCGTCTTACGTCCACTTCTATTTTCCGTCTAATCCCTTGCTGACGGCAAAATTCTTCGGCTCTTCGATCTTTTCTAATCACGATTATTAATTGATTGCTTCGGCTATAGAATTCATTCGCAGAATAGCGATGGGTTGATAATCTCTTGATCATCGCTCTTATCACAGTATTCGGTAACCACACGATCACGACCGAGTTCTTTGGCGTGATAGAGCGCCCGGTCGGCCCGCACCAAAATCTGGTCGAAATCACTATCCTGTTCATTAACCGTCGAAATCCCTACGCTAAGAGTCACGGTTACAGAATTACTGTCATGGGATATGGGGGAGCTTTTGACTGCCATCCGTAATCGTTCGGCCACCACCAAAGCTTTGTCCAGATCAGTATCAGGAAGCAATATGAGAAACTCTTCACCACCGTAACGGCCCACGTGTGTGTATCCACGACATTGTTCCTGCAATAGCTCCGAGAATTGCCGCAGCACAGCGTCTCCGGTGGTGTGGCCAAAGTGGTCGTTAACCTGCTTGAAATGGTCGATATCGATCATCATGGCGCTGAATGAGGAGTCTGGATGGTAGATGCACGCCCGTTGATGACGTAGAAATTCCTGCTCGGCCCGGCTCATAATTTCCCGCCGGTTTAGTAATCCGGTGAGTTCATCAGTAGTGGCGATATGCTGCAATTTGACCTGAGTTGCTCGTAGCTGGGCAATGGAGATGCGTAATAGTTGATACACCAATCCGAAGATTAAAATCAAAATACCTGCCAGGATGGCAACGGATGAGAGCACTCCCGACATAATCTCACTTCGGTGGCTGGTGATATCTTTATAAATTTCGAATGAACCGATAATTTGGTTTTGCGGGTTATAGATAGGCATGTAGGTTTCCACCACGTCTACTTGGTTTCGCTCTACAAACTGTAAGTTATGGATCGATTCCTTGGTTTGGAGTTTTGAGTCGATATTTCCTGCCAGTGCGTTTGCCAATTGTTGGCTGGCAGATGAATCTTCGCCGATGATAGTTGGATCGGTACTGTAGATGACAATGCCTTGGGTATTGAAAACTTTAATTTTCAGAATATCAAAAGGGGTTAGAAATTTACGCAGGGAACGATCTAAAGAATTGAAAATTACTGGATCCAATAGCGCTTTGGGATTGTTAGCCAGTTCGGCCCTGGAAAGGTAGACCTCCTCCTGAGCGACGATTAGTTGGCTGATACGGGCTGCGTCTTTTTCGGCGTTTTGAACGACGTATGATTCGTAGACGTGATAGATACCAAAACCGGAAACAGAGATGATCAGCACGAACGCACTAATGGCAATGCGGCGCAGTAGTTTGAGCAGGCAATCTGGCTCAGCAGCGTTAAGATTGGACAGCATTCGTTCGATAATCATTGCTACAACCAACAGGCAGATGTGGCAAATTATAAGGCGTAGCGGCTCGAATAAGCTAGTTTAGCCAATTTATATATTAGTATGATCTATGCTGAAACCTAATTTATGACTGAATGGCTATTCAAGCATATGTTTTATATGTTTTTGCTTAAATAGCCTTCAGGTGTTGTGAGGCTGCGATGTTGCTTGAGGTGTAGAGTGACTACTGATCGATATGGAATTGGTGCGAAGTTGGAATTTTTCCATCCCAAAGGGTGCGAAGAAATGCTTCCATCTTGTCGGCATTTTCAAAGTGATACTGGATACCGCTCAATGTAATTGAATTCCGGCTGGCATCGATGTCTAAAGCGATGTCGGCATTACTGGGGTTAAAACTGGTCTGGTAGGCTTGTTGAGATTGCATCATGATCGTAGGTCCGTTTACAGTGGTTCTTTATTATTTTACGCGTCATTCTAGGACGCTTTTATTACCGGAATATGTTGCTGACAAGTCCGTTTGACGATATCCCGGGCCAGTTAGACTACTAGATTTGGATATAGAAACTCAAGGGGGAAACGAGCTTGCTTGCAAAGATAAAAAACTACTTCTCCTCAAATATGGAATTGGCTTTAGAGCAAAAACCGGAACAGCGAATTCATGCCTTGGAACTAGCTACTGCGGCATTGTTAATAGAGGTATCCAGAGCTGATTTTGAGATGGACTCCCAGGAGCTGAAAGCCGTCTATGATGCCTTAGGTCGTCAATTTAGCATTCCTGAACAGGAGCTGCAGGAGCTGGTGAACTTGGCCCACAGTGAGGTTGAGGAGTCGATTTCAATGCACCAGTTTACGGCGCTGGTGAATGAGTCATATAACTACGATCAGAAACTGGCTTTGATTGAGTCTATGTGGCAGGTTGCCTTTGCCGACGGTGAGCTGGATAAATATGAGGATCACTTGATTCGCAGGGTGGCAGACCTGATTTATGTTTCCCACGGTGATTTTATCAAGCGAAAGCTGAAGGCCCAATCGGCAACGGCGTCCAGTACTGAAAATGGGAATAATCCATGAGCTTTTTTGATTCTTTCAAATCGTTATTTTCAGGCAGCGGAGAAAGCGCTCACCCGGTTGAGCCAGTGGAATACAAAGGTTATTCCATAGCTCCTGCCCCAAGGGAAGAGGAGGGTCAGTATCGTATTGCGGCCGTTATCAGCAAGGACGATCGCGAACACCAATTTATTCGCTGTGATCTGGTGATGAGCTTTGATGAATGCGTTGAAGTAACGCTTTATAAGGCAAAAATGACTATCGACCAACAGGGCGACGCTATTTTCTCCTGAGACAGTAGCTGGTCAATAATCATTGACCGATGGCTTTATGGAAAACAAAAGATAAGAGGCGGGGAATAATTCTGCCCTATAGGTTTTTGTTTATAGGGCAGGGATTGTAGTTATTCGATTAGCTTTTTATCGGACTAATCATTATCGTCAGATTCAACTTCCGAAGTTGAGAAGGTATCCAGTATATCTCTAAGGCTATTTAAATTTTGATCGAATAGTGATTGCTGCTCTCTCTCGGCCTGTTGGTAGCGGTTGTCTTGAGGAATCAGGTTGCTAAGCAGATCCTGACCAAATCCGAAGGGAGATTGCAGGAAGCCCAGTGCAGGGTTGCTAAATCCGTCTCTCAAGCCTTGTAGCATATGGCCCAGCTTGCGACCAGGCTGCTGTTGCTCACCCATATCCTGAACCTGTTGATAGGCGGCAACTGAGCTGTACTCTTGGGATTGGGTCAGACGAAGGTGCATGGATGCTAGTTCAGTTTTATCCATTTGATATTGGCTGGCTTGATCAAAGGCTGCCTGTACGTCGCCATCAAAGAAGTCATCGGCGATCAGACTGACGTCCTGAATCAGCTCCTGAATTGCATCAATCTCTCCCTCATCAAGCTCACCTTCTACGCTAAAGCGATAATTACTGCTCTGAGAGCGGTCAATGCTGAAGGATACAGCGCTTGCCTCATCGTCACTGTAGGCGCCAAAGCTGGCTTCGTAGCTGCTGGAGCTATCAAATTTAACGACTACCTTATCGCCATCTTGGGTGCGTAGTTTGAGGGAGAAGCTTTCGGACTCCTGGTAGCGTTCAGCCGCCAGCATGCTGGTGCTGGTCAACCCTTGCTCCTCTTCGTCAGCGATCGGAGCCAGCGCATCCACTTTCTCCATGGTGAGGTCGAAGGTGGTATCGATGGTTTCAGATAGCTCATCGCTGAGCAGGCTCATATCTTCTAGGATATCCCGAGCTTCGTTAAAGCCCTGTTCGATTCCCTTGACGGCTTGCTCATAGAGTTTCTGAACTTCAGTTTCAGATTTGCCATCACGACGGGCTTGTTCCAGACCTTGGGAGACGAAGTCTGCGATCCGATTGGAGACTTTCTCGGGAGAGAACTGTTCGGCGCTAAGCCCTCGCATTTCGCCGGCACTCATGCCAGGAATCTTCTCGGCCAACTTGTCCAGCACTCTGTCGGTGGCGGCAACGGAGCGACCGCCATTGTCCCGGCCATCGGCGTGTCCGTTGGAACTCAACAGAAAGTTTTGCTGGCGAAAAAAGGATTCATTGCTGTTGAATGAAATGTACATTTTGAGACCCTCCCGGCGTCTACAGGGTTAGCTGTCAGGTTATCGGCCGTAAATCCATAAAGATTGAGCTTTGTTTGGTGCAGATGAAGTTTTTTCAGTCCGAATTGAGAGTTCGGTTTTTAATGTTTCAGAATCAATGAAATATTGACGTTGATCTAAATTGGCTGAATTGAGTAATAGCACTTAGATGAATTGGATTCAGAGATAAGCCGTGATGAAGCGGTATGGAAGGTATATATTAGAGACGATTTTGTGATTGTTTGAGAGACCCCAGTGGACCAACCGATCTACTTTAAACGCTTTGATGCCAATACCCAGGGCCGAGACTTCGTCATCGGTGATCTCCATGGGCAGCTGGATCAATTGTTCCGTGCAATGGAGTCGGTTCGGTTTAACACCGCCAAAGATAGGCTTTTTTCAGTGGGTGATCTGATTGATCGAGGGGAAGATTCCTTGAGGGCGTTCGAGCTACTGCATGAAAGCTGGTTCTTTGCCGTACGTGGAAACCACGAAGCGATGATGTTTAATGCCTATCTGAATCGAGACCCGAAAGAGATCGGCATGTGGATGAACAGTGGTGGTCGGAGATGGATCGACGATTTTGACCAGTTTTGCCAGACTCACCATGAATTCTGCCGGTTTGTTGAAGACCAGGCCTTACGGATGCCCTGGAGCATTGAAGTGGCGCTTCCGGATGGTCGCCGGATCGGCTTGGTACATGCCGAGTGCCCCTGTAAGGACTGGCAGCAGTTGGAATCCACCTTGGCAAACTCAGACATGTCCGGCAAAGTGGCTCGCTACGATGCACTCTGGTCTCGCACCGCCAAAGATCCAGGGGCCGGGGCTACCATCGAAAATATTGATCTTACGGTGCACGGCCATACCATCGTATCCACTCCTCAGCGCCGCCATAACAGTTGTTATATCGATACCGGTGCTTGTCTGCAGAGTAAACGCTTTTTTGGGCTGATAAAAAAGCAGAAGGGTTATCTCACATTGATCCAGATGGAAGACCTGTTTGAGCTGTCTTAACTAGATTTCAGTGGTTATGCGCTGTCGAGTTTCATCGGCGCTGGTGGACACTGTTGAAAAACCCGTTTCGTACAGATGGCACACTGAGCGGGTACCAGTTCTTCGACAATAGCCGATAAGGCCTCATCCACAGTAGCGTAGAAACTTTCCTCTCCTAAACGGGACAGATAACCCGCCGATTTCAACTCATCTTTGACCGTGTTTTTGAGCGCGCAAAGAGTTAGCTTGCCACCGGTGGATTTCAGCCGGATAGATTCCTGAATCAGCATCTCTGCGCCGGCTACATCAATAAAATTGATCCCGGAACAGACTAGTAAAATGGGCTTGTCTTCACCCCATTCTGTGCTGTGTTTTTGCAGGGTTCGCTGAATATGGTCGACTGCGCCGAAAAAAATAGAACCGTCGATCCGAAGGATTTTCAGCTGCGGGCACTCTTCCAATTGGAAGCGCTGGATACTGCGAAGATCGGTTCCGTATTCGAAGGATTTAGGCGCCACCTCCATCACACGAGGCTTGGAGGTACGGCGTAGGTATAGCGTCAAAGAGAGAATAACACCTAGGTAGATGGCAAATTCTAGCTCAACGATGAGGGTTGAAAAGAAGGTAACCGCTAGTACAGTAGCTTCTTGACGGTTGCTCCGCAGGATCTGTTTAATGTGATGAAAATCGATCAAATTAGCAGCAATCAGTAGGATCGCACCCGCCATAGCTGGGAGTGGAAGAAAGGCGGTTATTTCCGGTGCCAGAAGTAGAATTGCTACCAGGAACAGCGCTGCAAAAATTCCCGACATGGGTGAGCGAGCGCCGGAGTCGTAGTTGACGCCGCTGCGAGTGAAGGATCCGGAGCCTGCATAGCAGGAGAAAAAACTACCGACTATGTTGGATAATCCTTGGCCGATAAATTCCTGATTACCTTCGATACGTTGGCCGGATCGTATGGCGATTGCTCGGGCAATAGAAACCGCCTCGACTAATCCCAGAATAGCCACGGCAATAGCACCGGGTATAATCTCCGTGACTGTGCCATAGGAAAGATCTGGCAATGAAAAGCCTGGCAGATTGCCGGGCAGAGCGCCCACCAGAGGCACTCCATGACTGGCTCCGTCGATCACCCAGCAGACTACGGCTCCGGTTACCATGCCAAATAGCATGGTCGGTAATCTCGGATTAATACGTTTCAGCAGCAGGGTAGAGAAAATAGTGCTGACCGCAATGATCAAGGAATAGGTGTTTGTGACATCCAGCTGTCTGAGCAACGCAGACCAGGAGCCAGCAAAAGAGGCGCCCGTAGGCACATCGACACCCAGTACATACTTTAACTGACTGGTAGCAATCAGTATCGCAGCACCTGCCGTAAAGCCGATAACCACCGTATGGGAAATAAAATTAACCAGGGTGCCCAGGCCGGCAATCCCCAGCGCAAATTGGATAACGCCTGCCAATAAGGTCAGTGTTAAAACGGCAGGGATAAATCCACTACTGTCGGGCGGAACAACGCTGCTGACCACGCTGAGGACAACGATTGAGATGGCAGCAGTAGGGCCGGAAATCAGATGTAACGATGAGCCAAATAGACCGGCGACTATTGGCGTAATAATAGCAGTGTAAAGACCATACTCGGGTGGTAGCCCAGCAATCAGCGCGTAGGCCACACCTTGTGGCAATACCACCACCGCGCCAGTCAATCCAGCTAACAGATCAGCAGATAGAGAGCGACGGTTGAGTGATTTACCCCAAATTAAAAAGGGCAGCCAGTGGCTAAACCAGCTTTGGGAGTTCTGTATCGATTGTCTATCGCTGGGTTTCAAAGTGCTATCGAGTCTCTAGTATGTCGGGATAAGTTGAGGGTTCGAGTAAAAATAACGCCTGAACAGCCTGTTTCATATCCATCATTCTACTGATAATCCAATAGTCTTAAATCTAAGCGCTATTCCGCGATTAAGAATCATAGCACGCCAAGAATACACCACTAGGTCCAGTCGATTAGGAGTGGTAATGCCAAGGGAACAAATTTGATGAATACAGATGGGTTATTGCAGAGCGCTTCTGGATGTTCGCTTCAAATGCTAAGAAGTATTTGAATAGATCTTTAACCTTGGCCAATAAAGATGAAACACGCCAATATTATTCTTTAATGTATCAAAAAGTACTAATGGGGCTATTTGAATTTGCCGCAGCCGGTGAATCCGGACTGCGGCTTTGCGAGTGCTATATCAATGAACTGAGGGCTACTTCATCGAGATCGTGGTATTGACTTTGCTCGAGGTGGTACCCGGCGCAAACCAGCGTGCTGAAACGGTATGGGTTTGGGTCCAGAACTGTACCGCTTGCTGGCCGTTAGGGCCCAGATCTCCAAGCTTGGAAGCGCGTGAACCGGTGAAACTATAATAAGCAACTGGTACCGCGATGGGGATATTGATACCAATCTGGCCCACATCGACGTTGTTTTCAAACCAGCGCGCATTCCAACCTGAGTTGGTGAAGATTGCAGTACCGTTGCCGTTCGGGTTGGCGTTGATGATGTTGGTGGCTTCTTCTAAATCTTCTGCCAGCATGACACACATGACCGGGCCAAAGATCTCCTGAGAGTAAATATCCATATCGACGGTGACGTCGCTGAACAGAGTCGGTCCAACAAAATTACCGTTCGGGTAGCCTTCAACCTCGACACCACGGCCGTCAAGCAGAAGGCTCGCACCTTGCTCAACACCTGAGGCGATTAGGCCTTCAACCCGTGCCTTGGCTTGCGGAGATACCAGCGGACCAGTATCGGCCTCGCGGTTGCTTCCCGGGCCGACAATCATATCTTTAGCCCGCTCGACCATCTCGGGTAGCCACTCGCGTGCCTCACCGACCAGGATAATGACCGAGTTAGCCATACAGCGCTGACCAGCTGCGCCGAAGCAGGAACCCAGCATGTGATTGATAGCCTGGTCCTTGTTGGCATCGGGCATGACCACGCCATGGTTCTTTGCACCCATCATGCACTGGGCTCGCTTGCCGGCATTGCTAGCGCGTTGGTACAGCGACGTTCCAACATGGGTTGAACCGATGAAAGACAGGGCTTTGGTATCCGGATGATCGGCCAGATGATTGGCCACATCAGCACCACCATGGACGACGTTTAGCACGCCAGCCGGAATACCCGCTTTGTGCGCGAGTTCTACCAGCAGCATGGTCGAGGATGGATCCTGCTCTGAAGGCTTCAAGACAAAGGTGTTGCCGCAGGCGATTGCGATCGGAAACATAAAGCAAGGCAGCATGATCGGGAAATTAAAAGCGGTGATGCCGACACCAACGCCCAGTGGCTTGTTCAGAGTATAAACGTTGACGTCACCGGCCACATTATCGGAGATCTCACCCTGCTGTAGTTTGGTGATCATGCAGGCGTTTTCGATCGCTTCTAAGCCACGTCCCACTTCACCCTCAGCATCGGGCAGGGTCTTACCATGCTCCAGGCTAATTAGCTCGGCCAGTACAGTGGTATTTTCACGAACCAACTGCTGGAAGTTGAGTAGAATAGACTGACGTTTGGCCAGTGAAACTTTGCGCCAGCTTTTAAAGGCCTCTTTGGCATTGGCAACCGCTACATCAACTTCGTCTAGCGTGGCAAAAGGAACCTGGGCAACAACTTCTTGAGTCGCTGGGTTCAATACATCAACCAGGTTACCGCTTTGGGATTCAACCTTTTCACCATTAATTATCATTGGGATGGTAGGGATACTCATCGACGCCTCCGGTCTAGTAATTTGCTGCATTTTTGCAACATGAAAAATAGCTTGAAGAGAGCATATCTTGTCGTTTAGTGTTCAAACAATAGGCATAGCAGCAATGCGTTCTTGCATTAATGCAAGGTTATACTTTGGTGATGATATGGACATGAATTGGGATGACTTGAAGGTTTTTCTTGAAGTCGCACGCGCTGAGAAGTTGTCTCACGCGGCAAAAAAACTGGGCATTGATGCGTCGACGGTGTCACGCCGATTGCATCGATTGGAGGACCGTTTGGCTACACAGCTCTTTGACCGAAGCGTGGATGGTCACTCACTCACCGAGCACGGGCAGCGATTACTGCAGACGGCAAAGAAGATGGACAAAGGCGCTCAAGCGGCCATCGATATACTTCACGGCAAAAACCTGGAGGATCAGGGTAACGTCAGGTTAGGGGTCACCGAAGCCTTTGGGAATTACTTCATCGCCCCAGAAATGGCACGGTTTTGTCAGAATAACCCAAAAATAACCATCGACCTGCTGCCGTTGCAGCGCAGCGTCAAGTGGTCCCGACATGAGGTGGATATTGCGGTAACCATTGAAAAACCGCCCAACACATCATTAATAGTGAGCAAGCTGTGTGACTATCGGTTGGGGATGTACGCATCTCGGAGTTACCTTGATCGAGAGGGGCCGATACGAAGTCTAGACGAGGTTTACTCACACCCACTGATTGGTTACGTTGATGATCTGGTTTTCAGTGATCAATTATCCTACCTTGAGCGCCTGATACCTGATTCAAAACCCGTCTACCGAAGCACCAGCGTTATCACCCAATATGTAGGTGTGAAGGAGGGGTTAGGTCTGGCTATACTGCCTTGTTTTCTGGCTCGTCAGGATCCCAACCTTATTCCCATTTTGGAGGGCAGTACCAGCATCACCCGTACGTTTTGGGTTGCAATTCACCCCGAGCAAAAAAAGCTCGCTCAGGTCAACAAGGTTTGGCAGCACTTAAAGACCTACACAGCACAGAAAACGGTAATGCTGATGGGCGAGAATTAGTCATATCTTGATTCTTTTATCTGAATAGTTAAGCGTACCGTCCGAGTAATCGAGGTAAAACCATCAGATCGAAGGTCATATATAGAGATACAACATAATCGAGTGAGGGTAATGAGTCATCTATCCACCGGATCGACGGTGATGTGTGTATTTCTTGTGCCTTGATACGAAGCACTGAAGCAGGCTCAACAGCTATTACCTGATGCCCCTTAGATGCAAACCACGCTGAGTCACGACCAGATCCAGCATCGACTTCCAGGACTGTAGATGGCTGTTCGGGCAAGTAAGGAAGTGCGTGCTCATGCACCTGTTCGAAAGCCTTCGACTCAAACTGTTCTATGAGCTTGTCTGACTCTCGGTTGTAGGTATCGATGCTGCTCTGATCCATAAACTTAGGAGGCCTTCTGCATCACGGCACGACATTTTGGAAACTGGCTGCAGCCCCAGAACTTTTTACCGATGTTTTGTCCTTTCTTGGCTTCTCGCAACACCATGGGGCTACTGCACTTGGGGCAGCTAGGTTCTGATCCCTTCTGCTCAACGATTGCCTGAACATGCTTTGCATGCTCAACATGGGTCTTGATTGAATGGGTAAGCCTCCCTCTCTCTATCTTCTGGATTATCAAGCGAACCAGCGCATCGGACAGGACTGCATCTTGTCTCGACTTGATGAATCTGATGTACCCACCGGCATAGGTAACATTCTCTGGCATATCCGTTTTGAAGGTGCTGTCACCTACAAAGACAATCAAGGAATGGAAATGACTAGGATCTACCTCTAGCGCCGCTTGCAAAGTCTTCACATGTTTATAGTTCTGCCGTAGAGGATTCTGGAACTTCGACTTGTGCTTAAAGATCTGCTGTGTCCAATAGGACTGATTAGTTGACCCGAAGATCCAGCCCTTCATGTTCTTGGTCTCGATAACGAAGACACCAAATCGAGAGACGATGATGTGATCAATCTGAGTGGTACCGTCCTCTGTGGGAAGAGTGACGTTCTTGATCAGGTGATACTGCTTTTTGTCGAGCATTAGCTTAGCGGCGAGGTTGACCATAACCTCACCAATGTAGCCTTTGAACCAGGGTGACTTGGTTAAAGCAATGAGCAGTGCTAACGGTACGAAGTACCAGAGCATTGTGAATACTTGATTGTAGATAGGAGAAAAGTCCATCCGTGACCTCGATTGTTGTCCTTAACGCCTGGGGCTAGCAAGTTTCCGTAGTTTTCGGTTGATGGTAACCACATCAAACGATTCTGGATCAAAGTTACCACCTTGCCACTCAACATACTGCCTGTGGTTTGGGTTTCTTGGATCAGTTAGCACCTCATACCCCCAGATGCCCCCAATGTTCTCAGGAGGGCATGCACGCCCACCATCTACACAGGTAGGTGCTTTACCTTTTTTATAGGGGAGTACTTCAACTAGGATCAGCTTATGTGACCAATCATCGCCGAAGTCATAGGTGTAGAGTAACGTATCGCCAGAAGCTTTCAGCACTTGGCTTAGCTTGACTGTTGAGCCATCGACAATAGACCCATCATCAAACTCTGGATCGTGATCAGGAACGCCATAGACAGCCTCACCAGTAGCAAACTGGTGTAGATGGCAGTTATCCCACCCCATAACGATTTGAACAACTTCATGCAGAACAGCAAGAGAAGCTGAGCTATCAAGCTCGAAGGTTCTCCAGATAACAGGATCAATACCTTCCAGCTCAATGCGTAATAGATATTTGTTTCGTAGTGCTACTGCAGCCATCCTTGCCCCTGCTAGCTGATCTAACCTTTTGAAAAACCAATTCAGAGTATGCCAAGAAGTTAGTTGAACGTCACCGGACAACTGAGTAGATGGATAGCGTAGAAAGAAATCTAATGCTCCGTGTGGTGCTATTTGTCTGCGTTCTTATGTTGTATAAGACAGAAAGAGCAAGGTGTATGCCTATTTGACCGAGAAGGCCAACTTCTCCAGTCGATAGCTAACGCTATCAACGGCCTCAGTCGGCTATATGGTTGGCAATGGCAGTAAACGGGTAGGAATCAGTATGAAAAATACTGCCCTACAGGGCAGAAACAAAAAGCCCCAGGCTTTCACCTAGGGTTTCAAGTCGCTGATTTAACAGCCTAATTTGGTAGGACTAGGCAGATTCGAACTGCCGACCTCTACCATGTCAAGGTAGCGCTCTAACCAACTGAGCTATAGTCCTAAAACGTGCTGCGTATTATAAGCGCGGCTTTGCGTTTGGCAAGGCCGATTTTAAATTTTTGCGACAGTTTTTTTACCACTCTAATTTCATCGATCCTTCTACTTCCGATTACTAAATCAGTGCGTGTTGTTTCAGTTCGTTAAGTTCATCACGCAGCTTTGCGGCCTGTTCAAATTCCAGATCTTTAGCGGCTTTGTACATTTTATCTTCCAGCGCGCTGATCGCTTTGCTGAGTTCTTTGGCCGACATTTGGGCGGGATCGACATTGTACTCGGGTTTGGTTTCGGCCACTTTGCGGGTTCCGCGTCCTGGTTTTTTGCCGGGTACTCGAGCACCTTCCATGATATCAGCGATAGACTTTTTGACCCCTTTTGGCTGAATGTTATTTTCTTTGTTGAAGCTGATCTGTTTGTTGCGGCGTCGCTCAGTTTCATCCATGGCTCGTTGCATGGAACCTGTGACTCGATCAGCGTAGAGAATTGCCTTGCCGTGCAGGTTTCGGGCGGCGCGGCCAATGGTTTGAATGAGCGATCGATCTGAACGAAGGAAACCCTCCTTGTCTGCGTCGAGAATGGCGACCAGAGAAACCTCCGGCATATCGAGGCCCTCTCGTAGCAGGTTGATGCCGATCAGGACATCGAATTCGCCGATCCGTAGGTCGCGAATAATCTCCACCCGTTCGACGGTGTCGATATCGGAGTGCAAGTAACGTACCCTTATGCCGTGTTCGGCCAGGTACTCGGTCAGATCCTCGGCCATTCGTTTGGTCAGGGTGGTAACCAATACACGGTCGCCGTTGCCGACGCGCTGGCTGATCTGAGACAGTAGATCGTCAACCTGGGTGGTAGCCGGGCGTACTTCGATCTCCGGATCTACCAATCCGGTGGGGCGTACGACCTGTTCTACCACTTGGCCGGCGTGCTCTTTTTCGTAGTTTCCAGGGGTGGCGGAAACGAAGATACCCTGAGGGGAAAGCTGCTCCCATTCCTCAAATTTCATTGGCCGGTTGTCCAGCGCGGATGGAAGGCGAAATCCATACTCTACCAGTGTTTCTTTACGGGAGCGGTCACCTTTGTACATGGCGCCGAGCTGCGGAATGGTGACGTGGGATTCGTCGACCACCAGCAGTGCGCCTTCAGGCAAGTAGTCGAACAGGGTAGGAGGTGCTTCTCCGGGTGTTCGGCCTGATAGATAGCGGGAGTAGTTCTCGATACCTGTGCAGTAACCCAACTCCATGATCATCTCCATATCGAAATTGGTGCGCTGTTCAAGCCGTTGAGCTTCAACCAGCAGGTTGTTGTTGCGCAGCTGTTCCAGCCGCTCCTTCAGTTCGGCGCGAATATAGTCCACCGCTTCCAGTAAGGTTTCTCGGGGGGTGACGTAGTGGGATTTGGGGTAGACCGTTACTCGCGGAACTCGGCGCAGGGATTCTCCGGTTAGTGGATCGAAATAACTTAGCTCCTCAATTTCGTCGTCGAACAGTTGAATGCGGATCGCTTCCTTTTCTGATTCTGCTGGGAAGACGTCGATAACGTCGCCTTTTACCCGATAGGTGGCGCGGTGAAGTTCCACATCGTTGCGGGTGTATTGGAGTTCGGCCAAGCGACGTAAGATGTGGCGTTGGTCGACGCGGTCGCCGCGATCTAAATGCATCATCATCTTCAGGTAGGAGTGTGGATCACCCAGACCGTAGATGGAAGAAACGGTGGCGACGATGATGGCGTCTTCCCGTTCTAAAAGTGCTTTAGTGGCGGAAAGTCGCATCTGCTCGATATGTTCGTTGACCGAGGCGTCTTTCTCGATATAGGTGTCGGAGGCGGGTACGTAAGCTTCCGGTTGGTAGTAGTCGTAGTAGGAGACGAAATACTCTACAGAATTCTTGGGGAAGAAATCTTTGAACTCGCCATAAAGTTGAGCCGCCAGGGTTTTGTTTGGGGCCAGGACGATGGTTGGGCGTTGCAGTTTTGCGATGACGTTGGCGATGGTAAAAGTCTTTCCTGAACCCGTTACGCCCAGCAGTGTTTGGGCGGCCAATCCAGCGTTGATGCCGTTGGTTAGATCTGTAATAGCAGAGGGCTGATCCCCAGCCGGTTGAAACTTGGATTGGACCTTAAAATAGTTACTCATTTGGATTCCTGAAACACCCTAAATCCTGTATTATTATGCAGTTTTTTTCGGGGCCTTGTTTTGGATTCAATTTCAAAACCCGGATTACTGTTCTGAAGGCTGTAGCAATAGTAACCGTTCCCGAGAAACGCTTTCCATTTTGCTTTTCATTAAGAGGATAAAAGCTTGGACGTGCAACTCTCAGACCGCGTAAACAACATCAAGCCATCTCCCACTCTAGCTGTCACCAATCGTGCAGCAGAGCTTCGCGCGGCGGGTAAAGATATTATTGGTCTTGGTGCCGGTGAACCGGATTTCGATACCCCTGACCACATCAAGGCTGCCGCTATTCAGGCCTTGAACGACGGTTTTACCAAATACACCGCCGTCGATGGTACCCCCGCACTGAAAAGCGCCATTATCGCTAAATTAGAGCGCGATAACGAGCTTAGCTACAAACCAGAACAGATTTTGGTTTCCTGTGGCGGTAAACAGAGCTTCTTCAACCTGTCTTTGGCGCTGATTAACGCCGGCGACGAGGTGATTATTCCTGCTCCTTACTGGGTATCTTACCCAGACATGGTCGCTGTTTCTGACGGCGTACCTGTGATCATTCGCACCACTCAGGAGCAGCGTTTCAAAGTAACTGCCGAGCAGCTGGAGATGGCGATTACGCCAAAAACCAAGCTGGTCGTGCTGAACAGCCCATCCAATCCTACCGGTGTTGCATATACCCGCGCCGAGCTGGAAGCACTGGGACAAGTTCTGCTGAAGCATCCACACGTGATGGTAGCTACCGACGATATGTACGAGCACATCATCTGGTCCGATGAGCCGTTCTGCAATATTTTGATGGCTTGCCCAGAGCTTTATGATCGCACTATCGTTCTGAACGGTGTGTCCAAGGCTTACTCCATGACTGGCTGGAGAATTGGCTACGCGGCGGGTCCTGAGAAATTGATCAAGGCGATGAAGAAGGTTCAGTCTCAGAGCACTTCTAACCCGACTTCTATTTCTCAAGTGGCTGCACAGACTGCACTGGAAGGTTCTCAGGATTGCGTCAAAGAGATGCTGGAGGCCTTTAAACAGCGTCATGACTTTGTTATCGCAGCACTAAACGAAATCGACGGTGTAGAGTGCATCCCAGCCGATGGTACTTTTTACGCGTTCCCTAGCTTCCAGAAGATTATCGACAGTAATCCTGCCTTTGAAGACGATATCGCCCTGGCTGAGTTCTTGTTGAACGAAGCGGGTGTGGCTTTGGTTCCAGGCTCCGCATTTGGTGCCCCAGGCAATATGCGTCTCTCTTTCGCAACTAGCATGAAAGTGCTGGAAGACGCGATCGGCCGTATCAGCAAGGCGATCGCAAGCTAAGCGTTTTAATGCTTACAAAAAACCGCAGCCTAGGCTGCGGTTTTTTTATGCTTGGAGGTGATTAATCACCGCATCAACAGCTGCTTCAGCTGGCGGGTATTTTTGGCCAAAGCTTATTGAGTACGGCTGCCAAATTGAACACGAAGGGTGTATCGATCATATCTAGGACAGCACAGTCTTTTATAGCCGTGTCGCGAATCTGACTTCCTAGTAGGGTGTTGCCGTCACAGTCCAAAAGCGCTGCTACTCTGGGGAAAGGCCGGTCTTCGCCGGGTTCCCGTACGACCCCTTGTTCACCGTTGGCTAGTTTGACCCAGGTGCCGGGTGGGTGAATCCCCAGAATATTGATCAGAACCCTAACCACTTCGGTGTCCAGGGCATCGCCTCGCATCAGATAAACTTCCTTGATCGCAACTTTGGGAATTTTTACCCCACGGTCTCCCCGTGGCCGTACCATGGCGGCGTAACTATCTGCACAGGCCAATATCTTGGCGCCTGATGAAATTTCTTCTTGCTTTAATCGGTTTGGATAGCCGCTGCCATTAAGGCGTTCGTGGTGTTGTTCAACCGCATCTAACCAGAGCGCATCTTTGACACCCGCTTGCTCAATAATTTTACGACCTGCGCTGGGATGTTTTTGAATCTGTCGACGCTGGCCGTCAGTCAGGGGTGAGGATTGCCGATCCAGGGTGCTTTCTTGAAGGTCCAGCATTGCCACATCCTGGGTCAGGGATGCACAAATAAGCAGCAGGCGGCTAGACGACGACATGCCTACTTCGCGTCCTATTAGCTCGCAGAGGACACCAGCCAATAGCTCTTTGATATAACGGTGTTTGGGATGACGGTTGAGTTGTAAGGCAGCGAGGATACCAACGCTATGGTCGTTGCAGGCCTTTTGGATCTGGTCAGCCAGGTAGAGGCAGCGTGAGATGTGTTTGCGATTGGGTTCGATCATCAGTCGATCGTAGGTATCCACCAGAAATTGGTGGCGGCTATCGACCCAGTCGAACACGCTCACTTCTGTGTTTTGTGTTGTGCTTGCTCTGTCAGTGGTTTCGTTCTTCTGAGCCTTCGGGAGAACAGTCATCATAAGATATCTCTGCAATGGCCAGTTATTCGTGAACAAGCTCGAAGTTCTCGTTAACTGATTGTGTTAAAAGGTTTTATATAAATGATTCCCTGTGAGTAGTTACCACTGAATGGTCGTGATTCTTCGTCCATTTAAACGACTGTATTATTCCTGCATTTGCTAAATCGGGATATGACATGGATCACGACTTTGCCGGGTTAGGGTGTTTCGGTATCTGGGAAATGGATGGAATTATGCGTCTAAGACAACAAGGCGTTTCAAGTGAAGAAAGCGTACTGCCTTGTAAGTCGCTATTAACAAGTTTAGTCGAAACGCCGATCGGATGACCGGCGTTTTTGGATAGGATTAAAGGTGCTCTTCAGCGTATTCTGCCAAACGGCTACGAACGACGCTGCGGAGGTGGATGGTGGTAGCGCCGGGATAATCCTTAAAGCGCTCGACGATATAGGTTAAACCTGAGGTTAAAGGCGTCAGGTAGTTGGAATCGATCTGTGCCAGGTTGCCCAAGCAGATCATTTTGGTGCCCTTACCGCAGCGGGTAAGAATGGTTTTTAATTGCGAAGGCGTCAGGTTTTGGGTTTCGTCGATCAGCACCAAGGCATCCTGAATACTTCGACCGCGGATAAAGTTCAGCGACTTGAATTGGATATTCGCTTTCTCAATGGTGTATTTGATACTGCTCTGGGGCTGCTCGTCATTTTCATGCATCGCTTCCAGGTTATCTTGAATGGCAGCCAGCCAAGGTGTCATCTTTTCCTCTTCTGTGCCGGGCAGGAAACCGATATCTTCAGCGACCGGTGGCGTAGAGCGGGTGACGATGATCTTGTTGTAGCGGCCCTGCTCAATCACCATTTCCAGGCAACTGGCCAATGCGATCAGGGTTTTACCGGAACCGGCAGCACCGTTAAGAATACAGAGGTCGATATTGGGGTCGTTGATGGCGTCCATGGCGAATGCCTGGGGTAGATCCAGAGGTTTAATGCCCCAGCATTGGCGATCCTTCAGAAAACTCTGGTTGATATCCAACAGCGTCAGTTCAGTCTCGTTCACCTCCACCACACGGGCGGAAAAATCCTCCTGATCGTAGACGTATTCGTTTACAAAGGTGTTGGGCAAAGCTTCCCGGGAGATGCGATGAAAGGTGCGGCTTCCATGCTGCTGGGACTTTACGTCGCTGATTGAATCCCAGAAATTGCCCTCAATCTCGCGATAGCCTTCAGTGAGCAGATCCAGATCAGATATCAGCTGATCGGTGCGGTAGTCTTCGACTCGTTTCAAGCCCACACCCAGGGCTTTGAGACGCATATTGATATCTTTGGTCACCAGAGTGACCTGACGATCAGGATTGATGGTTTGCAGGTGCAGGGCGGTGTTAATGATCAGATTGTCGTTGTTGCTCCGGTCCTGCAGAAAGCCCTTGTGCATTGCCAGTTCATGGTCTGGGAAAATCGACAATTTACCGAGCTTTAGATCCGGGTCGGCAGTTTCAAGGGAAATGGGTACGCCGGAGTTAATTTCACTGGGAGAATTGGCGCCGGAAAGAATGTGGTCAATTTTGCGAATCGCAATGCGCGCTTCCTGGGCAACGTTTTGCTTGCGGTCTTTGATTCTGTCGAGCTCTTCGAGCACGGTGATCGGTATGACAATATCCTGTTCTTTGAATTCGGTGAGGCAGTTGGGGTCGTGCAGCAGTACGTTGGTATCGAGAATATAGAGCTTTGATGATCGCATCTGTGTCTCCAACTAGGAAATGACTCTAAAACCGTGTTGTCGCCCCTATAGTTATATTACTGACAGTGGGCATTGGTAAAGTACTGCTTTTGGTCAAACAGATTTTTTCAGGGTTATACTGTTGGCAAACGCTAGGCTCATAGCGGATTCTCCGCTCGTGCTCTGATTTTTACAGGAATTGAAAACTATGGGGAAATATCAATCCATCGTTATTCTCACCGGAGCAGGCGTATCGGCCGAATCTGGATTGAAAACTTTTCGGGCTTCCGATGGTTTGTGGGAGGATCATCGGGTGGAAGATGTGGCCACGCCGGAAGCCTTCAATCGCGATCCGGAGCTGGTTCAGCGGTTCTACAATACGCGCCGCCAACAGCTACTGTCACCGGAAACCCAACCCAACTCTGCCCACCGTGCGTTGGCTCGATTGGAACAGGATTTTCCAGGTAGCTGTTTATTAGTCACCCAGAATATTGACGATCTGCACGAGCGGGCGGGCTCCCAACAGTTGATCCATATGCACGGCGAGTTGCTAAAGTCTCGATGCGTTGCCAGCGGTAGAATTTTTCCTGTGACCGAAGATATGGATCCCACAACCCAATGCAGCTGCTGCGGACAGCCTGGCAATATGCGCCCTGATATCGTCTGGTTTGGCGAGATGCCGATGCAGATGGAGCGGATTTACGACCATTTGGAGGACTGTGATCTGTTCATCTCTGTTGGCACCTCTGGTGCGGTTTATCCGGCGGCAGGCTTTGTCCAGGCGGCAAATATGTGTGGCGCCCATACGGTGGAGCTTAACCTGGAACCTTCGAAGGTACAGTCGGCTTTTTCTGAGCAGATATACGGCCCCGCATCTGAAGTGGTTCCGGCCTATGTGGAGCAGTTATTGGCCGATCTTTAAGCCTTAACAGGTTCTGGCCAGGATGGGGTGCTGGCGTCTATTCAGCACAATAGAATGGCGGACTTGAGTCTATAGTTAAGCTAGGAGTTTGCGAACTTAACCTGTCTGTCACAGGTCTTAATTACAATCCACGGAAAGAGAATAGGTCCCGAATACGGCATATATCGATACCTCTACACCTCTACACAGAGCTAAACGGTTCCGGTCCTGTTCTTTGTGATTTTGAATAAAGGAAATTTATATGACTGGAAACCAACTCGTCACCACCCGCGTTACCCCTGAAGATAATCTCAATGTGCTCTCTCAATATGAACTTGCCCGATTGCAGGATAAAAGCGGCAGTGGTCTGTACCAGCTATTTCGAAAATGTGCGTTGGCGGTGCTTAACTGTGGCAGTGAACTGGATGACAGCCGTCAGGTTATGGAGTTGCACAAGGCCTTTGATATCCGTATTAGTCAGAAACACCGTGGCATTCAACTGGAGCTGATCAATGCGCCCTCGAGCGCCTTTGTGGATGGCGAAATCATCAACGGCATCCGAGAGAATCTCTTTTCGGTTCTGCGGGATCTGCTGTATGTGGGAGACGAACTGGATCTGAGCCATGAAAGTATGCAGCCCTCGGCAGCGATTACTAACGAAATCTTCCATATTTTGCGTCATGCCAAAGCCTTAACACCGAAAATTAAACCCAATCTGGTGGTGTGTTGGGGCGGCCATTCTATTGGCCGTGAAGAATACCTGTACACCAAGGAGGTGGGCTACGAGCTGGGCCTGCGAGGCTTTGACGTGTGCACGGGGTGCGGTCCGGGGGCCATGAAAGGGCCAATGAAGGGCGCCACCATCGCCCATGCTAAACAGCGGGTCAGCAATGGTCGTTATGTCGGTATTTCAGAGCCAGGGATTATCGCAGCAGAGTCTCCTAATCCTATCGTCAACGAATTGATTGTGATGCCTGATATCGAGAAACGTCTGGAGGCCTTTGTACGTTTGGGTCACGGATTTATCGTATTCCCGGGTGGTGCCGGTACGGCTGAAGAGATTTTGTATCTGCTGGGGTTAATGCTGGATCCACGGAATAAATCCCACTCTCTGCCGTTGTTGTTCACCGGCCCTGATAGCGCCAAGGGGTACTGGCAGGCTATTGACCAATTTATTGGCGAAACCTTAGGTGAAGAGGCTCAGCGTTGTTACAACATCGTTGTTGGTAATCCGGCTGCAGTGGCTCGGGAAATGCGTAAGGGTATGCAGGAGGTTACCGATCATCGTAAAGCCACCAGTGAGTCCTACCACTTCAATTGGCTGCTGGATATCGATTATCAATTATTCCAGAAACCTTTCGAGCCGACCCACGAAAATATGGCTGCTTTGGATCTCACTCCTAATCTGCCAAGGCATCAGCTGGCCGCCAACTTGCGCAGTGCTTTGTCGGGGGTGGTTTCAGGCAATGTTAAGGAATCGGGAATTCGAGCTATCGAAAAACACGGACCTTTCGAACTGAGTGGCGAGCCAGAGTTGATGGCTGCACTTGATCGATTGCTGACCTCGTTCATCGAGCAACGCAGGATGAAAATCAATTACGAAAAGTACACGCCCTGTTATCAAATTAAACGCTAAATCTTAATCATCGCCACTGAGCAGTGCAGCATTGCCGCCCCAGGCGGTAGTGTTGGTGGTGATGGTTTTCTCTGTGACAAAGCGCGACAGGTAATTAGCTCCGCCCGCTTTCGGTCCCGTTCCTGAGAGCCCCTGGCCGCCAAAGGGTTGAGCTTCGACGACGGCACCAATCTGATTGCGATTGATATAAACGTTGCCTACTTTGGCATGTTCGGCAATCCGCGAAATCTGCGATTCGTTGCGGCTGTGGATGGACAGGGTCAGGCCGTATCCGCTTTGGTTGATATCATCCACCACCCGCATCAGTTGCTCGGTAGGGTAACGTATCAGGTGCAAAATTGGCCCGAAATGTTCCTTGTTGAGTTGGCTAATATGGTCAAGCTGTATCAGCGCCGGGCCAATAAAATTCCCCCTATTCAACGCTCTTGGCAGAGTGAGCTGGTGAAGCAAACACCCGGTTTCAGCCATGGTTGAAATATGATCGTTGAGTTGTTTTAGCGCGGTTTGATCGATTATTGGACCCAGATCGGTACTGAGTTGCTGGGGTGGACCCACCTGCAACTGGTTCATCGATCCGATAAGTAGTCGGGTTACTTCGTCGGCGATCTCTTCCTGCACGTAAAGCACTCGTAAGGCGGAACAGCGCTGGCCGCAGCTTCCAAAGGCGGAAAGCAGGGCATCTTTGACCAACTGTTCGGGCAGGGCGGTGCTATCCGCAATCATGGCGTTTTGGCCGCCGGTTTCTGCCACCATGGCTGCGATGGGAGCGTTCTCTCGCATGGCTAGTTGACGGTGAATGTACTGTGCGGTGCGGGTTGAACCGGTAAAAGCGACCCCCGCCACTTCGCTGCTATCCAGCAGCACATCGGTAAATTTGTCACTGGCACCGGGCAGCAATGCCAGTACCCCGGGTGGCAATCCGCACTCCAGTAATAACTGGCAGCAACGGTAGGCGATGAGTCCAGTCTGCCGTGCCGGCTTGGCAATAACGCCGTTGCCACACACCAGAGCTGCGCTGATTTGCCCGACGAATATAGCCAGAGGGAAATTCCAGGGGCTGATGCAGAGGAAAAGTCCCCGGGGTTGGATCAGCAGTTGGTTGAGTTCACCGGTGATGCCAGGAAGCTCCTGACTGCGACTCATTGATTTCCGGGCTTGTTGACTGTAGTAGCGACAGAAGTCGACAGCTTCGCGGAGTTCATCGAGACTGTCTTGCAGGGTCTTACCGCTTTCGTGAATGCAAAGGTAAATCAGCTCTGCGGCATGACTTTCAAGACTGTCAGCGAAACGCTCCAGCAATCGCGCCCGAATCTCTACAGGTTGAGCTGACCAGGCTGGCAACGAATTTTGTACCTGAATTAAAGCCTGCTGGGCAACGACAGAGTCGCTACTGTATAGCTCACCGATGATATTTGAACGGTTTTGCGGGCTCACCGCGCAGCTGGAGCGGCCCTCCATAACGGCTTCGCCATTAATGATTGGGGCGGCGACAAATTGTCGGTCTTGGAAGTTTTTCAAGCCTTCAATCAAAGGAATCTGTTGCGCCTGAATATGCAGATTGATGCCGCGGCTATTGACCCGTGGCGCGTAGATATCTCCGGGTAATGGCAACCCAGGGCTGGGGTCCTGCTGCCACAGCTGCTGGGGTGACTGACACAGCTCTTTAGTGCTTATTTGATTGCCAACGACCTGGCTGACGAAGGAGCTGTTTGCGCCGTTCTCCAGCAGCCGGCGTACCAGGTAGGGCAGCAAATCTTTGTGATTACCCACCGGGGCGTAGGTGCGGCAGGGATGAGGGAATTGCTCCCGGAAACTGCGGTAGAGCACTCTTCCCATACCGTGTAATCGTTGGCATTCAAAAGCTTTACCGGATTGTTGGTGATAACTGAGGATCTGGCTCAGGGTTACCGCGTTATGGGTCGCAAATTGTGGATACAGCTGAGGGCATCGATTGCTGAGTAGATAGCGTGCACAAGCCAAGTAGGAAATATCGGTGGCTTCTTTGCGGGTGAAAACCGGGTAATCGCTCTGGCCCCTCTGTTGTGCCAGTTTTATCTCGGTGTCCCAATAGGCACCTTTCACCAAACGAACGGGGATGGGACACTCTTTTTCCTGGCTTAGCCACTGCAACCAGCTTAAAACCGGCAATGCTCTTTTGGAGTACGCCTGGACTGCCAGCCCCAGCTTGCCCCAGCCATCAGCAGGGCCTCGGAATAGCCGTTCAAACAGATCGAGGGTTGGTTCCAGTCGGTCGGCCTCTTCGGCATCAATGGTTACCGCAACATCCAGGCGCCGCGCATGATCGATCAGCATAGTCATTGCCACTTGCAGACTGACCAGCATCTCTTCCCCTTGTAACGCCTCAAAACGGGGATGCAGTGCTGAGAGTTTGACCGAAATACTGGGTGGGACATAGTCTTGTGGGTAGCTTTCATTGCGGGCGGTGGCGGTGATGGCGTCCAGATAAGCTTGCAGATAGCGTTCAGCATCGGCGCTGCACAGGGCTGCTTCGCCCAGCATATCGAAGGAGAAACTATCACCTCGGGTAAAGCCGTCTTGGGCTCGGTCCAAGGCCTGATAGATGGTTTCTCCCATCACAAAGCGCTCAGCCATCATCGACAGTGCTTGCTGCAGAGCTGTACGTAGAATGGGTTCGCCCAGGCGTTTTACCATCTGGGTAATCAGTTCGTTTTCCTGACTCTCTCTGCCATACATATGCCGTGCCTGAGACAGTGCCCAGCTGCTGAGATTTAGCCAAAGCGGTGAAGGTTTGTCGGATTCACTTTGCCAGTCAGCGCTGCACAAGCGGTCTTCGATCAGGGCGTCGGCGCTGTGTCCATCGGGCACTCGGATCAGGGATTCTGCCAGGGTCATCATGGCTAATCCTTCACGGGTGTTGAGGCTGAATTCCTGGAGCAGCGGTTCTATCCCCCAGCCATCATCCTGTTGGGCTCTGATTGCTTCGATCCAACGGCGAGCACGGGTCTGAACCTGAGGGTCCGAGTCCTCGTCAAGCAGGGTCAGAAGTCGATCAATATAGGCGTTTTCGTTAACACTGTAGTTGGCGCTGATCTGTTGCCAGCGCTCTTTCAAAGTCAACTGATCCAGGTCGCCATGGAGTAGACGGTCGGCTGCAAACATAGTGGCTACGGGTCTTAGTTTGGTTGGATTGTTGTAGTTAGTGTAGTCGAAGCTCAGAGCCTTGCTTGCGCAATAACTATTTGTCTTATATAGGCTTATTGGCTAAGCGAAAAACGGCAGGCAAAAAAAAGCAGCAGGCGGGACCTGCTGCTGAAAGTATAAGTAATAGCAGGAACCTCGGCGCATTGCTGAGGTTCCGAATAGCAGAGTTAGACGCGCTCGAACACAACCGCGATACCCTGACCACCACCAATACACATGGTGACCAGCGCGTAACGACCGTTAGTACGTTGCAGCTCGTAAACCGCCTTAGTGGCGATGAACGCACCGGAACAACCGATTGGGTGACCCAGAGCGATTGCGCCGCCGTTAGGGTTGGTCTTGTCCATGTCCAGACCCAGCTCTTTTGCTACGGCCAGCGCTTGTGCGGCGAAGGCTTCGTTGGACTCAATCACATCCATCTGATCCAAGGTCAGGCCGGCACGTTGCAGTGCTGCTTTGGAGGCAGGAATTGGACCCGCGCCCATGATTTCGTTTGGTACACCGGCGATGGCGTAGGAAACCAGGCGAGCCATTGGCTTGTAGCCATCACGCTCGGCGGCATCGGCTCCACCCAGTACGAAGAAGGCCGCACCATCGTTGATACCAGAGGCGTTACCCGCCGTTACTGTACCGTCCTTCTTGAACGCTGGACGCATTTGGCCCAGTTTCTCAGCAGTGGTGCCTGGCTTGCAGTGCTCATCGGTGTCGAAGACAGTCTCGCCTTTACGGCTCTTCAGGGTGACTGGCGTGATCTGAGATTTGAAGTGGCCTGCTTCGATAGCAGCAGCTGCGCGGCGATGAGATTCTGCAGCGAAAGCGTCCTGTTCTTCACGGGAGATATCGTACTTCTCAGCCAGATTTTCAGCAGTGATACCCATGTGACCTACGCCGAAAGGGTCGGTCAGTGCAGCTACCATGGAATCAATCATGGTAGCGTCACCCATACGGGCACCTGAGCGCATAGAAGGAGACAGGTAAGCGCTGCGAGACATAACCTCAACACCACCACCGATTCCGTAGTCACAGTCACCCAGCATGATTGCTTGAGAAGTGGTGACAATACCCTGCAGGCCAGAGCTACACAGACGGTTGACCGCCATGGCCACAGATTCCATCGGCAGGCCAGCTTGAATAGATGCCACTCGGGCAACGTATGCAGAGCGAGATTCTGTCGGGATACAGTTACCAACAGTTACATAATTGATCTTCTGTGGATCAACGTCAGAACGCTGAACCGCATCTTTCATTATCGTACCCGCCAACTCTGTCGGCTCAAGGCTGCTTAGAGAACCACCAAAACCACCGATTGCGGAACGAGCTGCGCCCAGAACGTAGACATCACGATTTGCCATGTAATATTCCTTATTAGATCAAGTAAAGATCAGCATCTTTTGCGACGGCATTGGCCAGTCGCAACTGACTGAATTTGTTCAGACTTATCACCTAAATCTCTGCTTTTTGCATATATTGGTTGGTTTTTTTATGGGTATCTCAGATTCAACTTTCTAGCGTTGATTAAAGATCCTTTGGTTGCGGTTGCAAACTACAGAGCTCCGGAACTAGCCAATAAGTCCCCATTGCCATGAAAGCAAAATATGGGGGTTGTTAGCTGGTTTCCTAAGTTAACAACATCGTTGTACACCTTGTCTGCGGACATTGCTAGCCATTTAGTCTAAGATCTGGTGAAAAAATGATGACAATACGGTTTCTCTGTATCCCCCATGAACACTGGGTTGTGGTCATATAAATCAGGGCTAATGAATAAAAACATTGTAGACAATCCAAAATAAACTGTTGTCGTGCAACATATTTGTCAGCTGGAAATAGGCTTAAAACAGCTAAGCGATAGGGTCTTTGCAATGTTATGGTTGCCCCAAACGCTAAACTCTTTCGAATAAGGAATTTTGCTCATGAGAAGTCATGAAGTTGATTACCAGATTTTTGGCGATGCCATGCAAGTGGTGGAGATCGGCTTGGATCCCGATGAAACGGTCATCGCCGAAGCCGGTATGATGAACTACATGGAAGACGGCATTGGATTTGATACCAAAATGGGTGATGGTTCGGATCCTGATCAGGGGCTGTTTGGCAAGCTGTGGTCAGCGGGAAAGCGAGCCGTTACTGGTGAATCGATGTTTATGACCCACTTCACCAACGAAGGCAGCGGCCGTAAGCACGTAGCCTTTGCTGCACCTTATCCTGGAACTATCGTGCCAGTGGATATGCAAAAAGAGGGGGGAACAATCTTTTGCCAAAAGGATGCTTTTTTGGCGGCCGCCCGTGGGACAAAGATCGATATCGCCTTTTCCCGTAAGATCGGCGCTGGTTTTTTTGGTGGCGAAGGGTTTATCCTTCAGCGCCTGGAAGGTGATGGTCTGGCCTTTGTGCAGGCCGGTGGAACGGTTGTACGTAAAGAACTCAAGGGTGAGACGCTACGCATCGATACTGGCTGTCTGGTGGGGTTTTCAGAAGGTATTGAGTACGATATCGAGATCGTCAAAGGTCTGAAATCAATGCTGTTTGGCGGCGAAGGAATGGTAATGACTACCCTTAGCGGAACCGGATCTGTATGGATTCAAAGTCTACCGTTTTCTCGCTTGGCCGATCGAATTCTTGCCAACGCCCCTTCTATTGGTGGTAGCGATAAAGGTGAATAAGCGGGGAATGGCATAGAATAATGCGTCCTTATCAATTGTGTAGCGAAGTTATACGGTCTTGTGATTATGCTTCGTTTGTCGTCGGGCAATAGATGAAAAATCGCTTAGTTCTAACGCTGACCACGACCCGTGGATCGCGGCAATACTCGCTGAGTAAACTGGCCAAGTATTTGGTTCTGGCGGGTATTGCTTTGATCTTTGTCGGCTTTATTCTCGGAAACTACTTGCTGGTTAAGACCACCGATCAACTGACGCTTTTGGAAATTGATCACCGCAGCCTTGAAGGTATGTACGAGGATGCGCTAGATAGTCGTGAACTCTACAAAACTTCGTTAGATGAGTTATCAGATACCCTCGATCTGGTGCAATCGGAGCGGGATCGTTTTGAACAGAAGAGCGCGGTGGCACTTACCGAGCGGGATAAATGGGCGGAGACACTGTTCCAGTTGGAGCAGAAGATGGGATTGCTACAGTCTGAAATGATGACTCTGGAACGTTCCAAAGAGTTGCAACAGATCGCCAATGAACGTCTGTTTATGCTTCGGGGAATTCCTAACGGCAGGCCGCTCAAAAAAGGACGACGTACCGATGGTTTTGGTATGCGTAAGCATCCCGTTACCAAGAAGAAGAAAAGCCATAACGGCGTTGATTGGAGTACCCATATTGGTACGCCGATATTTGCCACTGCAGATGGCGCGGTGGAGTATTCTGGATACCATAAAAAAAGTGGTTATGGTAAGTTGCTGATCATCAGCCACAACTTCGGTTTTAAGACCTATTACGGCCACATGGATAAGCTGCTCGTCAAGAACGGCAGCGTGATAAGAAAAGGTCAGTTGGTCGGTTACAGCGGGAACACGGGTATCTCGACCGGTCCTCATCTTCATTATGAAGTTCGATACCTGTTCAAGCCGCTGAACCCCGATCCTTTTCTGAAATGGGATATGGACAATTACAACAATATATTTACGCAGGTTAAGGGTATCGCATGGGAATCCTTAAGAAAGATGCATCCGCTAAGTCAGGAAGAAGTGCCGTTACAATAATCGCCGAGGGTAATAAGTTTACCGGTGAAATGAATATTGTCGGCAAGATGCATATTGATGGCATATTTGAAGGCACAATCTCCTCTCTCGACGCAATATCTATTGGCAAACGAGGCGAAGTTCACGGCAATATCCGTGCTCATACCATCGATGTCTGTGGATTGTTGCAGGGTGAAGTTTGTTGCGACGAACTGACAGTTGAAAGCGGTGGTCGGGTTCGAGGCTCGATTTATTGCGATCAGATGGTCGTGCACAACAAAGGCTGTTTTGTGGGCGAGCGTCATCTAAAAGAGGTAGCTGCTGATCCGACCTTGATTGAATCCGAACAAACTCCTTCAGAAAAACTTCTGAAAACCCTGGATGATCTGCCCGATCGTATCAGTCTGCAATCGACTGATGGCGAGAAAGACGACAGTAAATCTCCGAACGAATAGGAATTCCAGGCAACTATGTGTGAACTGTTGGGCATGAGTGCCAACGTACCGACGGATATCTGCTTTAGTTTTTCCGGATTGATGCAAAGGGGTGGTCGAACCGGCCCCCACAAAGACGGTTGGGGTATTGCCTTCTATGAAGGAAAAGGGCTGAGTAGTTTTCACGACCCTAGTCCCAGCGCCAATTCTCGTATCGCTCAGTTGGTCAAAGAATATCCGATCAAAAGTCATGTGGTGATCAGCCATATCAGGCAGGCCAATGTTGGTGATATCTGCCTTGAGAATACCCACCCTTTTAGTCGTGAACTCTGGGGGCAAATGTGGACTTTTGCCCATAACGGCCAGTTAGATAAGGGTGTTTTTGATCTGCCTCTGAGTCACTATTACCCTGTAGGAACAACCGACAGCGAGTATGCTTTCTGCTGGCTGTTAGGGGAGATTCGAACCGCCTTTCCGCAGGCCCCGGAAGATATGCAGAAACTGTACGATTTCATCCAGCAGTGCTGTGATCAACTCCGAGCCCTGGGGGTCTATAACATGCTGCTTACTGATAGCTGCAGTTTATACGCCTATTGCAGCACCAAGCTTAGTTGGATCACCCGCAAAGCGCCCTTTGGCGAGGCTTCATTGACCGATACTGAAATGGTGGTGGATTTTTGTAAGGAGACGACTCCACAGGATGTGGTGACAGTGATCGCTACAGTGCCTCTGACTGATAATGAAAATTGGATTTCCCTCGCTGAAGGAGAGATGGTGGTGTTCAAACAGGGGTTGATCGTAAATAATTGATCTGCTTAGTGCAGCTCCATAAAAACGTCCGATAATTTCTTGCCTTCGGCCAAATTACCCTTAGACTAAAGATTAATGCGTTTTCGGGCATATAACCTCTGTGTCGAAGGGGCTTTCAAGGAGAAATTGTGCAATTGAACGATCTGCCGCACGCTGAGGGAAATCGAGAGCCAGGTTTGGACTACGGCGGCTATCAGTCGTTGTTGGACGTGTTCGACCAATCCTGCCAACGCTTCGGTAATCGCCCTGCCTTCTCCAACCTTGGCAAGACCGTTACCTTCTCCGAACTGGAAGCCTCGGTTCGAGACTTTGCTGCCTACCTCCAGCACAACAGTGGTCTAAAGCCAGGCGATCGTATCGCCATTCAATTACCTAATCTTATCCAGTACCCGGTTGCCTTGTTTGCCGCGCTTCGTGTTGGCCTTGTTGTCGTTAACACTAATCCGCTTTATACCGCCGATGAGATCGAGCATCAGTTTAATGATGCCGGTGTTAAAGGAGTGATCGTGTTGGCCAATATGGCCCACCTGATCGAGAAAGTCATAGATCGCACTCCCTTAGAAAAGGTTATTGTTACCGAATTGGGCGATGCTCAATCGCCTGTTCGTCGACTGTTGGTTAACGCCATGGTCAAGCACGTAAAGCGGATGGTGCCCGATTATCACCTGCCCAATGCCATCTCCTTTGTCGCGGCGATGAAAGAGGGAGCGAAGTTGAAGTTGGAGCCAGTGGAGCTGCAGCGGGACGACTTGGCTTTGTTGCAATACACCGGTGGAACAACCGGCGTAGCCAAAGGGGCGATGCTTAGCCACGGTAATATTCTTGCTAATATGCTCCAGGTTAAAGGGCTGTTGGAATCCAATACCGAAGCAGGGCGAGAGGTCGCCATCGCTCCCTTGCCGCTTTACCATATCTACGCTTTTACCCTGAACTGCATGGTCACCATGGAGATCGGTTGTCACGTCGTCCTGATCACCAATCCAAGGGATATTCCGGCGTTTGTCAAAGAGCTGAAGAAATGGCGTTTCACCATATTCAGTGGTCTCAACACGCTGTTTGTTGCGCTCTGCAAAGATCCTCAATTTAGAGAATTGGATTTCAAATCCCTTCATCTTACCCTTTCAGGCGGAATGGCGCTGACAGAAGCGGCAGCAGAGCGTTGGCAGCATGTGACCGGGTGTGAAGTGATTGAAGGCTATGGTCTGACCGAAACGTCGCCCATTGTTTCGGTAAACCCTCCGGGCAGTATTCAGCCGGGATCGATCGGTTTACCCATTCCACACACCGAAGTGCGACTGTTAGATGAAGAGGATGCGCCGGTGCCTCTTGGCGGGGTGGGAGAGCTGTGCGTCCGAGGCCCGCAGGTGATGATGGGCTATTGGAATCAACCTGAAGAAACAGCAGAAGTGCTCTCTGAAGATGGTTGGTTGCGAACGGGTGATGTCGCTCAAATTCAGGAAGATGGATACATCCGCATAGTAGATCGCAAGAAAGATATGATCATAGTGTCAGGCTTCAACGTCTATCCCAACGAGTTGGAGAATATCCTCTCAGGGCATCCCGAAATAGAAGAATGTGTGGTGGTTGGGCTTCCTGATGAGCAATGTGGCGAAGTGATCAAGTTGTTTGTGGTTAGTAACAATCCTTATCTCAGCGTGAAAGAGGTTCGAGATTACGCCCGTGAGCGGTTAACGGCTTACAAGGTGCCCAGCCAGGTTGAATTCCGGACCGAATTGCCCAAAACCAACGTGGGCAAGGTGTTGAGGCGTTCGCTGCGGGACGAAGAGATCGCTAAGATGCAGGGTTAGTCGCCACCGATTAGCGGTGACGTTCTGGAGCCCTTTCCGTAGAACCCTTATAATGCCCGGCTTATTGTCTTTTTGTCGCTGGCCTTCCATTGAATTCATCCTTAAAACAACTCGCTGCTGAGCTAGAAAACTGCTTACTGTCCGACCGGCAGGAGCTTCAGAAAATATTGGCTGCAATTAAACGAAATGCCGCTAAAGGCAAGCCGTTTGATCGTTTGCAAAGCAAATTTCAACAACGCGTTCAGCAATCGATTGGTGTTGTAGAAAAGCGCCAGGGTGCGCCCTTGCATATCCGCTACGACGACAATCTTCCGATTGCGGATAAACGCCAGCAGATTCTCGAACTGATCAAAAAACACCAGGTTGTCGTTTTGGCCGGCGAAACGGGCTCAGGTAAAACTACCCAATTACCTAAGCTGTGTTTGGAGCTGGGGCGGGGTGTTTTTGGTGTTATCGGTCATACCCAGCCTCGACGCCTCGCAGCCCGGGCAGTGGCAAGCCGCATTGCTGAAGAGTTGTCGGTGGAGCTCGGCTCGCTGGTGGGTTATCAGGTGCGATTTAGTGACGCCTTGAGTGACCAGAGTCGGGTCAAGCTGATGACCGATGGAATTCTCCTGGCGGAAATTCAGCACGATCCACTGCTGTTGCGCTATGACACATTAATCATCGATGAAGCTCACGAGCGCAGCCTCAACATCGATTTCTTGCTGGGTTATCTAAAACGTTTGCTACCTAAGCGTCCAGATCTGAAATTGATCATTACCTCCGCGACCATTGATCTTGAGCGTTTCGCCCGCCATTTTGATGCCCCTGTGATTGAGGTTTCCGGGCGTACTTATCCGGTGGAACTGATCTATAGTCCGCTGGATGAAATGACCGGTGAGGATGAAAAAGATCTAGATCTGCAACAGGCTATTGTGCGATCGATTTCTGATATTGAGCAGCTGGAACGGCAGCGCAATCTTCACTATCGCGGTGATGTGTTGGTGTTCCTTAGCGGTGAAAGAGATATCCGTGAAACCGCCGATGCGCTGCGTAAGCAGCAGTTCAGGGATACGGAAATTCTACCGCTCTATGCCCGCCTGAGTCAGTCCGAGCAGAACCGTATTTTCCATCCAAACGGCAGAGGCCGGCGGATAGTCCTGGCTACCAATGTGGCGGAAACCTCATTGACGGTACCGGGGATTCGCTATGTGGTAGATCCCGGTTTTGCTCGAATTAGCCGCTACAGCTACCGCTCAAAAGTGCAGCGCTTGCCGATTGAAGCGATTTCCCAAGCCAGTGCCAATCAACGGAAAGGTCGTTGTGGGCGGGTGTCCGAAGGGATCTGTATTCGGTTGTTCAGTGAAGATGATTACAACAGTCGGCCCGGCTTTACCGATGCTGAAATATTGCGTACCAATTTAGCAGCGGTTATTTTGCAAATGGAGGGGCTGAAGCTCGGGCGAGTGGAAGACTTCCCCTTTATCGATCCCCCTGATCCCCGTTTTATCAAAGACGGCATCCGACTGTTGCAGGAGTTGGGAGCGCTGAATAAAGGTGGCGGCCTGACTGCGATTGGTCGCCAGTTAAGTAAGTTGCCGGTTGATCCGCGAATCGGCCGGATGATTGTTGAAGCCAAAAACAACAGCTGTCTTTCAGAAGTGCTGGTTATCGCCAGTGCATTGAGCGTTCAGGATCCTCGGGAGAGACCGCTGGATAAGCAGCAGCAATCTGATGAAAAACATCGCCAGCATCAGGACCCCGATTCTGACTTTATTGGTTTCCTCAACCTATGGAACCTCTATGAGGAGCAGCGCCAGTCACTAAGTAATTCACAGCTGAGAAGTTACTGTAAAAAGCAGTTTCTTGCTTTTATGCGGATGCGAGAATGGCGAGACCTTCATCGGCAGTTGCATTTGGCCTGCAAGGATCTTGGCTTTAAAGAGAATTCTCAGCCCGCTGGAACAGATGCCATTCACAAATCATTGTTGGCCGGGTTGTTGGGCAATATCGGTTTAAAACAGGAAAACCGCGAATACCTGGGAGCACGCAATCGCAAGTTTGTGATCTTTCCTGGATCGGTTTTGGCTAAATCTAAAGGCAATAAAAAGTGGATCATGGCTGCTGAGTTGGTTGAAACCAGTCGTTTGTTTGCCCGGGTAGTCGCCAAAATTGAGCCGCATTGGATCGAGCCTCTAGCCAAGCACTTGGTTAATCGCAATTATTCCGAGCCTCATTGGGAAAAGCGAGCAGCCCGTGTGGTTGCATACGAGCAGCAGACTCTTTACGGGCTTGCCATCGTCAGTAAGCGTAAAGTGCATTTTGGCACTATCGAACCGGAGCAAAGTCAGCAAATTTTTGTCCGCTCTGCACTAGTCGAAGGGGACTACAGTACTAACGCCCCGTTTTTTAATCATAATCGCCAGCTTTTAAAAGAGGTTGAGGCGCTTGAGGATAAGTCCCGGCGTAAGGATATCCTGGTTGATGAGGAGCAGTTGTATGAGTTCTATCGGCAACTGCTAATCGAGCAGAGAGGGGATGAGGTGGTCAATGGTGCCTCATTCGAACAATGGCGCAAGAAGCTGGAGCAGCAAGACCCGAAAGCGTTGTTTATTAGCAAGGAACAGCTGATGCAGCATGACGCGGCTACCATTACCGAGGAAAAATACCCGGATAATTTTAACTGGCAGGGAATGGAGTTCCGACTCAGTTACCATTTCGAGCCTGGTACAGAAAACGATGGTGTAACGATTTCGGTTCCAGCGGTTGCGCTTAACAGATTGCCTCACAAGCGTCTGCAGTGGCTGGTTCCGGGAATGCTTAAGGATAAGTGTATCGCACTGTTGAAAGGGCTGCCCAAAAACTTACGAAAGAACTTTGTGCCCATATCGGATTATGTCGATGCATTTATGGATCGGGCAAGTAGCGACGATATTGAACTGACCGAAGCGCTTGCCTTATCGTTGAGAAAAATGACTGGTGTGCGTATTCCCGAAGCTAGCTGGAAAGAGGTAGTTCTCGATGAGCATCACTTAATCAATTACCAAATCCTTGATGTAGAAGGAAAGACGCTTTTAGTGGGTAGGGATTGGCAGGCTCTCAGCCAGAGATGCAGCGCTGATTCGCAAACAGGAGTAAGAGAAAAGGCTCATCCCATTGAACGGAATAGAATTGAAAAGTGGGATTTTGGTGAACTACCTTTTGAGGTGCAGGTTCAGCAAGCAGGAATGAAATTGGAATTGTATTCGGCCGTAACCTACGATGGGAAAGATATAGCGGTACGCTTGTTTGATAATCCACTGGAAGCAGAAATTGAGCATCGACAAGGTGTAAGGCAACTGCTTTGGCTTCAAATTCATCAAAAAATCAAGGTGTTACGAAAAGATTTGTCAGGTTGGAATCACATTGCTTTGATGTACAGTGGAATTGGGAGTGAAAATTTACTTTGGCGGGACTTTATTGCTGCGATCATCAATCGTGCCTTTCTCAGCGGTTCAGAACCGCCCCGAAATTATCAGGCTTTTCAGCGTTGTTTGGAGCAGGGTCGGTTTAAGTTTCATGAAACAGCGATTGAGCTTTTTGACCTTTTGAAGCAGGTGTTGGAAAGCTACCGGAGGTCCTCCAAGCGACTTTCGGGTAAGGTATCTCTAGATTCGGTAACGATCTTGAATGACATTCGCACTCAATTGGAAGGTTTGTTGATTAAAGGGTTTCTAGAACAAACACCGCCGCAATGGCTAACAAGGTACCCCATCTATCTCCAAGGAATCGAATGTCGGCTTGATAAATTTGCCCGAGATATTAATCAACAGCGAATTTACTCAGAGCAACTAGGGCAATTACAAAATCGTTACTTTATGAGAATGAAGCAACCTGTTTTAGAAGAAAATACGCAAAAATGTTTGATCCAGTACCGTTGGATGCTGGAAGAATATAGAATTTCTCTGTTTGCACAGAATTTGGGTACCGTATGTACCGTGTCTACAAAAAGGCTCGATAAACTCTGGAATAGCTGCTCAGTCACTAGTTGATCGATCACGCTGTAAGTATGCTGAAGACATGATGCGCCCCGCCGGTACTAGACACCTCGTTAAGCGAGTAAAATCGATGAACGAGGTAATCCATGACATCGAAGAAGAAGCGCCAAAAGTACTCCCCTGAGTTCAAGGCCGAAACACTCAAGCTAGGGAACCTGTGATCAAGCCCCGACTTTTGAACGATTCAGCGAATTAAGACCGTTCAGCCGCATAATCGCCAGTAATCCCTCATTTTTGATCGTCTACATGCCATTTTCTCGGCATGCAGACGGACTTATCCTACGCTCGTAACATCTGATCCAAGCGAGCAATATTCGCCAGAGCAAATAACATTGCCAGCTTACCGTCATTCTTCACCAGACCGCGATAGCGTGCCTTGGTAAAACCGAACTGGCATTTGATAACCCGGAATGGGTGTTCAACCGTAAGCGTCGTTTTCGCCCCACCTTGACGCCATAAAAACAAAGCCCCCGTTCCGTCCCGGATTGGGGGCTTCTATCGAAGTGTTGCTGGCCGTCCCTGTCATCACTGGTCGCTTCCTTGCGCCATCAGATCCGTCTGAACTTCGTGGAGGTTAAGCTTAGCTGGCTCAGCCAGAGCCGCTATCAGACTTTTTCCTAAATCATGTTAATGATGCGTTCGACGGTTTGTTACCTAATCCAGAACGATATCCCAGGGCATCAGGTCATTCAAATCATCATCGATTGTTACGTTTGGCAAACGTGTCAGTAGTGCGCTTAGATAACGATAGGGATTGATATTGTTAGCCCGTGCCGTGAGCACCAGGCTATACAGGATCGCGCTATTGTTGGCACCGCGTGGTGTCTGGGAGAACATCCAGTTCTTGCGCCCGGTGGTAAAGGGGCGGATATCACGCTCGGCGATGTTGTTGTCGATCGACAGGTCGCCGTCTTCGATATAGCGCATCAGCTTGGGCCACTGGTTCAGGCAGTAAGTGATCGCGGTACCCATTTTGGATTTGGGCAGGCCCTGGGCTTCACTCTTCTCAAGCCATTGCTTGAAGTCCACCAAGATCGGCAGCGCCTGCGCCTGCCGGACCGCTTTGCGCGCATCGGCATCGAGGTCTTTGCTCGCCTTTTCGATCCGGTACAACTTCTGGATGGTATTGATGGCGATCATCCCTTTGCCGGTTTTCTGCTTGGTTTTGGGGGCGAGTTTTACCGCTTCGTCGAACTTACGTCGGGCATGCGCCCAGCACCCCACCGGGGCCACGTTCTCCAGATTGTTATAGCCGGAATAACCATCCACCTGCAGGTAGCCGCAGTAGCCGGATAAAAATTGCTGTGGATGGCACTGCCCGCGCCCCGGCTGGTACTCAAATAGTACCAAGGGGTGTGGACTTCGTCCGCCGGTTCGATAGAGCCACATGTAGGATTTTGCTTGTGCGGCCTTGTCCGGCTCTTTGAGAACCTGAAACGTGGTTTCATCGGCGTGCAGAATCGGCTCGGTCAACAACTGCCGGCGCATCGCCTGATACAGCGGTGTCAGCAGCTCGGCTGACTTCATCATCCAGTGACTCAAGGTACTGCGACTGACGTCTACGCCAAAGCGATCGAAAATCACCGATTGCCGATACAACGGCAGGGCATCACAGTATTTGGCGGTAATCACATAAGCCAGAGTGCCGGGGGACGCGATACTGCCGGGGATCGGCTGTTTTAATGCCTTGGCGGTGGTTATTCCCTCTTCGCAGCCACGGCAACCGTACTTGAGCTTAACGTGCTGCAGGACTCTGACCTTGGCGGGCACGATATCCAGCTGCTCGCTGATCTCTTCGCCCACTTGATGCAGCTCATTGCCACAGCAGTTACAGGTTTTATCGTCATCCGCCAGGTCGTGAACGATTCGCTCTCGCGGCAGGTCTTCGGGCAACGGCTTTCGCCCCGGCTTCTTGCGCTGGTAACCGTCGATGGTTTCGGTGGCGGGCGCCTGCTCAGCCGGCTCAATCGACTCACAGGTTTCAGCTTCGTTAAACAGATCGTTCTGGGCCGGGTGTTTTTCGCTGGATGAACCGAACTGGTTGATGCGGCTTAGCCCCAACTGTTCTTTAAGCCAGAAAATCTCCCCCGACTGGGCGGAGATTTTGGCTTCTTGTTTTAACAGCGTGGTATCCTGTGCAGCCAGCAAGGCTTTCAGCTGATCGATCTGCGAAAGGTCTGTTTGAGGCGTCGTTTTCATGGCTCGGATTATACCAAAAAGCCAATGAAAACGGGGGTCTAGGCTGTTTTAGAAGGTTAAAAATAGATATATTTCAGTTTCTTGTGAGCCTTGGGCTGGATCAGCGGCAAGCCATCGAGTAACCAATTCAGTTCTCGCCGGTCGATCAACTGGCTGGCTGATTCATCGTCCGCATCCGGCCATTTGAAGCGCCCCTTTTCGAGCCGTTTGTAATGCAGCCAAAAGCCATTAGTCGACCACTGCAGAATTTTGATCTTGTTACGGGCGCGATTACAGAACACAAACAGCTTATCGCTGACCGGCTCTTCGTCGAGGAAGTATTTCACCATGGCGCAGAGACCGTCGATCGATTTTCGCATATCGGTTGGGCCTAACATCAGCAGCACGGTCTGGTTTTGCTCAGTGATATCCACAGCAACGTCTCCGGTTAGATGACCGGAGGGATTATCGGCACTGCAGGGCTTGCTGAGAATGTGGGTTAGATTTGACGCTTACGTTCAACCTTAGCTCGAATACTGGCTTTCAAGTACTCAGTCTTCAACTGAGCCTTGTTGATTCGCGGGCGCTTCTTCAGCTCTTTAACCTTGCTGGGAATCTCAGCAATATGCCAGTCGGCCTCTACGCCATCGAGTTCTTCACGCTTTTCTGCACCACGATAACCACTGCCGGCGAAGATAAACGCCTCCTCACCATGGAGGAGATTTCCGGCCTGGTTGAGATCGTGCTCGTTGGCTGCGGTGGTGGTGAAACTATGTGTCAGACCAGTTTTAGCATCAACGCCAATATGGGCCTTCATACCGAAGTGCCACTGGTTGCCCTTCTTAGTCTGGTGCATCTCAGGATCACGCTCACCCGTTTTGTTCTTGGTTGAGCTGGGCGCTTCAATAATCGTGGCATCCATCAGCGTTCCTTCCTTTACCAGCACCCCTGCCTCGGTCAGCCAGTTGCTGACCTCCTCAAAGATCCTGCGCGCCAAGCCATGCCGCTCCAGCAAATGGCGGAATTTAAGGATCGTCGAATGATCGGGAATCGGGGCATTCAATGATAGACCTGCAAAAATTCGCATAGATGCAATCTCGTAGAGTGCATCTTCCATAGCGGGATCGCTCATGCTGTACCACTGCTGCATGCAGTGAATGCGTAACATCGTTGCTAGCGGATAAGGGCGGCGGCCGTTACCGACCTTGGGATAATGAGGCTCAATCACCGACTCCAGCCTTTGCCAAGGGATCAGCGACTCCATACGCCCCAGAAAGATCTCCTTACGAGTTTGGCGGCGCTTGCTATGGTATTCACTATCGGCAAAGGTGAGCTGGTGATCCATCGAACATTCCTCAGGTTGTCAGTCTGAGAATTATCTCATGATAAGGACTTGTTCACAGGTTTGTATGGACTCCCCCGGTTTTGCAAGAGATTGGCTTCAGGAATGTGAGGTTTAACTGCTCGCTTGTATCCGGTCTCTGTTATGAGTCATTTCTTCGACTCGGACCCTGATGGAGATCCGCCCGCCAGCTCCTCATTTCCCTACCGGCCTCTAAAGCCCGCTGCGAACTCAGGTTCTGCTGGCGTCGGTCTAACCTGTCATGCCATCACACCATTCTCGTTGCAATCACCTTTAACTCTTACGCTTTTACCAACTGATACTCCGTGCCCTTGGACAGCATAGCCCACAAGATCCGGGCATGCTTCGCTGCCAATGCAACAGCTGCCTTATTAAATCCACGTCGTTCTTTGACGGCTTTAACCCACAGGCTCTTACGGTCGCCTTTTTGCTCGACGTAGCGCATCGCCGATCGTGCCCCGTGAATCAACAACGTTCGCAAATAAACATCGCCCCGCTTGGTAATCCTCCCGTGCCGCGCTTTACCACCCGATGACCATTGTCAAGGTACCAGCCCTAACCAAGCAGCAAACTGTCGCCCGTTTTTAAGCTCTCTGATATCACCCACTGTCGCAAGCAGGGCCGTTGCAGTTAAAGGGCCCACGCCATCCAGTTGCATCAATCGTTTTGTCGCTTCTTGCGCCCTAGCCATGGCCTTAATCTTTTGATCGTACCCATCAATGACCCGGTCCAGCTCACACAGGCGTGTATATTGATCGGCAAACACCTCCCGAGCCAAGTGCGGCAAGGTATTCTCGGCATCTTCAAGAATCCTCGGCAATTGAGAACGAACCTGAATACGCCCTTGTGGTAACACGATGCCATACTCCGTTAAAAATCCTCTGACCTGATTAACCAGCGCAGTTCTTTCTCCAACCAATAATGCGCGAGCCCGATGGACCGTTAAGACTGCCTGTTGCTCTTCAGTCTTGATCGGTACAAATCGCATATTCGGGCGTCCAGCTGCTTCACAGATCGCTTCGGCATCGTTGCGGTCGTTCTTCTGTCCCTTGCGATACGGTGCGACAAACTGCGGAGCCATCATCCGCACCTCATGACCCAATTTCCGTAGTTCACGGCCCCAGTAATGAGCACCACCACAACTTTCGATGCCGATAATGCAGGGCTCTAGTTGGCTGAAGAACTCCAACACCCTGTTCCGTTTAAGGATTTTTCGCATCCGCTCCTTCTCGTGCCTATCAACACCAAAAACCTCGAATACAGTTTTTGCCAAATCCAGGCCGATCCGCATAATTTCCATGGTGGACTCCCTCTTGTTGATTGGTTGCTACAACTCCAATCTGGCACATAGATGCCGTTAGAGGGGGAGTCCATCCCATTTCCCTAGCCGAGAAGAGCAGCCTTGCAATTGCAGCCAAAGAGTTGGGGCAGAACGACAATCAGATCTACACATGGCGTACAGTTGCGGCAAAGAAAGCGACCGTCAGTGATAGAGAAGCGGAGCTGCAAACCGAAGTCGCCAAGCTCAAGCGGCAGCTTGCTGTTCAAGCAGAGGAGCTGACAATTGTAAAAAAAGCAGCCTACTTTGCGAAGAACCAAAAGTCGTTCGTTATCAATTCATCCATCGCCATGCTGGCCAGCTCTGTAGTAAGCAGAATGGCGAGCATGCTCGATGTTTCGCGAAGTGGGTATTACGCCTGGAAAAAAGCATCGGACTCGCCAAGCAACCGGCTCAACTGGCAGCAGCAATGGATCGAAAAGTTAAGGAGGCCTTTTCTGCCAGCAAGGTCCGTAATGACGCCAGACGCATTCAGGTTGACCTGGAGGCGCAAGGAGACCGCCACGATGTGAAAACGATCAATCACAGCATGCGGCGTCAGGACCTGGTGCCCAAGGCCGCACGCAAGTTTAAGGTTACGACGAATAGCAACCACACTCTGCCGGTCGCGCCAAACTTGCTGAATCAGGACTTTGAAGCAGCGGCCCCTAACCAGAAGTGGGCCGGTGATATCACCTACCTGATGACCAGCGAAGGCTGGCTTTATCTGGCGGTCATGATCGATCTGCACCCACGTGCAGTCGTGGGTTGGTCGATGGGAACGCGCATGACGGCTGATTTAGTGTGTGAAGCACTGAAAATGGCACTGTGGCGACGAAGCTTTCCGGAGCAAACGATTATCCACAGTGATCGCGGTAGACAGTACTGTTCGGGAGTATACCGTGACCTAATCAGTAGATATAAACTACGGCAAAGCATGGCCGTAAAGGCAACTGCTGGGACAATACCTGCGTGGAGAGCTTCTTTCATTCACTGAAAGTCGAGGTTCACCAGGACGAGCCAATCATGGAACGTGAGTTGATGCGACAATGTATGGACCCCTCCCTCCCCAGCGAGACGCTAGGCTTAGTGTCTACCAAAACGCTAAAAGAGGAATCCACACATGGCTAAAGTTAATACCATCGGCGTCGATCTGGCAAAGAATGTTATCCAGTCTTCAGTCGTATCCCCCTCTGGTAAAGAGCTCCAGAACAAAGAGCTGACACGTATTAAGTTTGCTGAGTTTCTGGCCAAGCAAAAGCCTTCGTTAGTCGCTTTTGAAGCCTGCGCTACGGCCCACTATTGGGCAAGGTATGCACAACAGCACGGCCATAAAACCAAAATCATTCCAGCTAAAGCGGTAGCACCGTTTCGGCAAGGTCATAAAACAGACAAAAATGATGCTCTGGCTGTTGCCGAAGCTGCAATCCGCCCGAACATCAAACAAGCCCCATTGAAGACCAACGAACAGCAAGGTCTTCAATCCATACAGCGTTCACGAGAGCTTTTGGTGCATGATCGAACCTCAATTTCTAATCATATTCGCGGTCTACTGATGGAGTTTGGTGTCGTTATTCCACAGGGATGGGCTGCGCTAGAAAAGCAGATCCCCTTCGTACTGGAAGACGCTGAGAACGGTGTTCCTCATATGTATCGGCCGACACTGCACCGTATGTTTGAACGGTACCATCGGCTCAAGGAAGACATCGCCTTTCTCAACGAACAGATCAAACAACTCATCAAGCAAAACGATGCCTGTAAGCGCTTGATGGATCTGGAAGGCGTCGGCCCCATCGGTGCTGTCTTATTATTTGCCACCCTAGGTACGGGTGAGGCGTTCCAAAATGGACGAGAGTTTTCTGCCTACGTTGGACTGACTCCCAAGCAGTACAGCAGCGGTGGGAAAACCAACCTTATAGGCATCAGCAAACACGTCGCCAATCGACGACTACGAGCAGTGCTTATCCAGGGTGCCAGAGCCTATGTACATCGTGGATTAAAAGATTCGAAAACGCCGAAGCAGAAGTGGCTATGGGCGTTGATTGATCGGGCTGGGTGCGGAAAGGCTGCGGTTGCTCTCGCCAACAAGAATGTTCGTACCGCTTGGGCACTGCTGACCAAGGGCTCCGCATACAACAGGGCTCGAGCCTATGAAGCGCTAGCAGCTTAAAAGAGGTTGATCAGATAAAAAGATAACGAGTTCAGTAAGCAAGCCAGGATCAGATAGAGATATCCGCCCCGATAAAGCCTGTACCGCTTTGCGGCCTGCGAGGCCATTGCGACATTGAGGAATCGGGGTGCGCATACATAGAGGGCTAGGAGATAGCGTCTCCACTAATAAGCCGAATATACATACGCGTCTTAATTCTGAAACAGTGCTTCCTTGCTAAACAGGAGGGGTCCATATACAAGCGGTCTTTGAATAATTAAGGTTGATTACACCCGCACCCGCAGGCCAGTGCTCTTGGCTATCTCAGCCCGGAAGCGTATGAACGGAAGTTAAGTGCTTAACAGGGTGTCCAGAATCGGCGGAGCAGATCGGTCCCTTAAGATTGGAAAAAGTGAACCAAGGGCCTTTTCTAAAAAGAAAAATTATTAAAATAAGGCCTACTTTTTTTGGTTAAGCTGAGGTAAGGTAGGCTTGGTTTTGAACGTAACCATATTTGCGCCATTCTGAAATTTAAAGAGAGTATGGTGATGAAGATGGAAAGTGCAAAATTATTTTTAATAACTAATGTGTTAAAATTTGAAGGGGAATTTTAATGGATATTTCTGTGTTCAGAAAAAGTAAGGGGCGATTGATTGCTGTTGCTGGTTGCCTTGCTACTGGTGCTATGGCTTATACTGTGCCCGCACAAGCGATGAAGTTTGAAGTCAATGGTGATATGAACAATCGCTTTCAGCTCGCTACAGATAAGCGTAGTTGGTTTGGTGGTGGTGTTGGTCTTGCTGGAAAACGCGGTGCTTTGGTTAAGAACGATGGAGACGACGCATTTGCTGAGATCAAGTACCGTTTTACACTCAAAGGGCAGAATGATGAAGGCACTGTAAAGGGTGTCTATGGGGTTGAAATTGGTGGCGTTAGAGCTGGTCAGTCTGGCGGTGGTACTTTTTCAGGAGATGGTAAAAACGTAGAAACGCGTTTTGCCTATGTGGACTTTTCATTACCAGAAAGCCCAGCTCATCGGGTTAAAGTCGGTTTGCAGCCTGTTTCCGTCAATAAATACATTTGGCAAGAAAGTGCGATTGGGGTCGTTATGAACGGTCCCTTGTCAGATACTTCTACATATCAGTTGCTCTGGGCTCGTGGTGACGCAGCGGATGAGACAGGCGTTGTTGTTGACGGCTACGATGGTGCTGACAATTTTGCTGTAAATGTGAATTTTCAACCGAGTTCTGCGCTAAAAGGTGGGGCTTTTGTTTTATACCAAACTAATAATCAGATTGATGGTGCTTCTGCCTCCGATGTTACCAGATACGAGATTAAAGGTATCGCTGACAACTCTAGCTACGATATCGTCAACGTTGGTCTTTCAGGTCAATACAATTCTGCTTTGAACTCCGGTGGTAAATTGTTTGCCAAAGGTGTAGCAATTTATCAGAAAGGTGATATTGAGTTAGCTGGTTTGACATCTCTGGATGGCAGCACTAACGCAAACACTGACTATGATCTAAGTGCGTATTTCTTGCGTGGAGATATTGGTGTTGATTACGGTGATACTAAGTGGACTTACACTGTTTGGTATGCATCCGGCGATGACAATGATTCAGATTCGGATCTTGACGCCTATATGGCTACCGATGTGGATATGAATGATAGTGCTATCTTCCAAGAAAACATGACAGATGATGACTACTTTGCTGAAACTCCGTACTTAGTTAATAAGGGTATGCTGGTTAACAAGATTCAGGTGGATCATAAGCTAAGCAGTCGTACTACAATCACTGGCATGGCTCTCTACAACATGCTTGCGGAAGATATTCTGCTGGGTGATGGTAGCTTTGATGACAAGCTTGGTCTGGAATTGGGTGCTCGAGTTTCCTATAAGCTACATAAAGGACTGAAGTTGCAAGGCGAAGTGGCATATCTGTTCGCTGATGATGCTATGGATGCTTTCGAAGAAACAAGTATTCAGGACGGCAACGGTAATGAAGATATTTTCCATGTTGCAGCTCGGTTGCGCTATAACTTCTAACGCATAACCTCCATGCTTTACTAAAGTAAAGAGCCAGCAACCTTGTGTTGTTGGCTCTTTTTATTTGGATCGATAATTAAAGAGTGTTTGATAATGAGGAAGGTCGGATCTTGGTTTTTTGTAATCTCTTCGCTGCTCAGTTTTCAAGTCTTGGGAGGTGAAACTTGGAGGGCTAACATTGTCGACCAACTGTTATTAAAAGAGGGGGTTGTTGTTTATGAGCTCAAAGGTGCTGGGCAAGAATTCTATGTTGATCTAGGCCGTCAGACCGGAGTTCAGGTTGGCGATGTTATAGCGGTTCTTGAGCCGTCTATTGAATTGTTTCATCCTGTCACCAAGAAAAAAGTGCAGCAATCGGGTGAAGTCAAAGCAATTCTTGGCATTACGCGTGTAATGGAAGAATTATCCAAAGTTGTTATTCTTGAGGGGGAGGGGGTCGTAGTCGGTGATCCAGTTCAGCGTTTTTCAGGTATTCCAGCGCGGCTTTGGGATAAGACTTCTCTAAATGACGATCTGTACCAATTTTTGCGACGTAAGCTTCCTGATCTTGAATGGAAAGGGGTGATTAGTTCTCAAAAATTTGATTTAGACAATGCAGGAATGACCTTCGTTCGAGATATGAAGGGGCTTAAAGTTTTTTATGGTGAGGATTGGGAAGTTCGCACTTTTAATAATCCATTGTCCGTTAGTGCATCAGAAGCACTTGCTCCTACCCAGTTAGCGATACCTAGAGCAGTGCAGAATCAGCGAACCTCATTTAAGTATATTTCTGAGCTACCGGGGCAGGTTCGTCAAGCTGACTATCTAGACTATCAAGGAAAACGTTGGTTGGTTAGTGAAAGTCAAGAAAAATTGACATTGTCAGTTATAGAACAGGGAGGCGTGCGGGTAGTAGACACCTTGGACGTCCCGTTTGGGAATGAATCGCTTGCTCTTCATTGGTGGCACCCAGATCCTACACAGCAGCCTTTGTTGGCGATGAGTACTTGGGACGGGGAAGAGGTCGATGGTATGTTGTTCCGATTAGAGCAGAATGGATTGGTACCAGTTAAGTTGAATCTGCCCTATATTTTTGGCTCTTTTGATCTTGATGGTGATGGTCGCAATGAAACTCTGCTTGGGCAGCTATTTGATAAAGAATCATTTTATGGGCGCTATATTCGGAAAATTACCCTTAGTGGAGCTAGTTTGACAGAAGTGGATGTGCCGATAAATCTACCGTATGGATTTTCGGTATTGGGCTCGGTTATTGCTGATCTAGATGGCGATCAGCTATTGGAAATTGCTCAAATTCGGGACCGTAATCTCGTTATATATGATACTTCTGGTGACGAACTATATGTGCATCCACGAAGTGTTGGTTCGGGGTTGTCCAGTCTATCTTATGAGGTAATACCTGGACGGGAATTGAGTCCTGTGGTGCGTGTTTATTTGGATGATGGGCCTTTAGTAGTTCGACTTGAAGAGAATGATATACCCATGATTGCAGTGTCTGAAGCGAAGTATTCAGAGTTTTCAGCATTTGGAATTGAGAATTCGGCCAGAGAAAGTAGATTGAGTTTAATTCGTTTTGAGAATGGTCGCTTCAAATCATCGACGCTAACGGATTTCATAGAAAATCCTCTATTGTTACTGACCGATCACTTTGAGCATTTGTTAGTCATTGCTTCTGTATCAAAACAACGAAATGCTTCAAATAGCCAGATAATGAAAGTCAAGCGTAGGTAGTGATTTTTTAAATTTGCATTAGGTTTTTAATGCTGCTTGATCATAGGGGGCTGTAATTAATTCTGTGTTGGTAACAGGATTAGTGAACTAGTCCAGGTCAAATTACCACGGCTTCTTAAAATAACAGAGGGTTGCTGATTTTCATGGATAGAGATGTGGCCCCATTTGTTTGAACAGTGATTCGTCAAAGATAAGTGGATTTACTGCTGGGGTTTAAGCTGCCTGCGGTAGGGCGGGCGTTGTGTCATAGTAAAATCTTTCGGCGTCTTCTTGTCCAGCCTGGAGTGAGGGCGGGTCGCATTGTAGAAGTCGATATAGGTCTTCAATGATGCTTTAGCCTCGCTCACGCAGGCATAGGCTTTCAGGTACACCTCCTCATACTTGATGCTGCGCCAGAGCCGCTCGACGAAGACGTTATCACGCCAGCTGCCTTTGCCATCCATGCTGATGCGAATATCCTGTTCGCGCAAAACGTTGGTAAAGGCCGCGTGGTGAACTGGCTACCCTGGTCCGTATTAAAGATCGCCGCCTTGCCGTAACGGCTCAATGCCTCTTCCAGCGCCTCGATGCAGAACGATGTATCCATGGTGATCAAGACACGATAAGCCAGCACTTTTCTGCTTGCCCAATCAATGACCGCGCACAGATAAACGAAGCCTTTGGCCATCGGGAGTAGAGTAAGAGACAGAGCGTAGTCAGACTATTTCTCTGCCTCTCCTCTCCGAACCGTGCGTGCACTTTACAGCGCATACGGCTCTCCACTTTTCAGTGACTAAGTGCCATCGCAACATCAGCATAGCGAGATGTCACCGTGTTCCTGACTTCATCCCTCAGGTAAGGATTGGCCTCCGGTAGACGCCACCGGAATGGCATCTTCGGACTGCTGACTAGGTGATATAGCACCTTGCCGCACAGGTTTCCGGCGTTCGTTTTCCCGAATAGAACCCAAGTTTTAGCTTTACCCGGTTCCGGTCTTTTACACCACTTCCGCAGCAGCGGTTTGATGTGCGACCGGTATTTACAGGCAAGCTAGTGACTGAGTTTCCAGAAAACGGTACGGTCTATCCGGCTGTATACCTTGGCCGTAAAGTCAGTATGTCGATAGAAGTTCGCCCAACCTTTTAATTTCCGATTGAGCTTATCGACCATGTCGATCTTGCTAGTGCTGTAATTACTTGATAACTCTTTGCTCAACGCTGCTGCGAAGTGCTGTGCTTTCTCTCGGGGAATGGTTGATACCACGCGCATGGTGTCTTTCGGTCCTCGCTTACGGATCAGCCGGTGCCCCAGGAAAACAAAGCCGTCGTTAACGTGCGTAATATGGGTCTTCTCCATATTCAGCGTCAGCTTTAGCTTGCCTTCGAGCACTTCACTGCATTCATCCCTGATTGTTTCAGTCTCTGCCTTCGTCCCTTTGACGATGACAACGAAGTCATCGGCATAGCGACAGCGGGCTTCCATTGCCGGCCCTCTGCGAGCGCTGGCTTGCGACCGATTTTGATACTGTGGTTCCAGTACCAACGGTCTTTCCGGGCCTTGCTGCTGAGATAGCGTTTTTCCAAATACTGATCGAACTCATTCAGCATGATGTTCGAAAGTAATGGTGATATCACACCACCCTGTGGCACGCCTTCGCTCGACGCACAAAACAGTCCACGGTCAATATGTTCCGCCTTAATAAATTGCCACAGCAGGTTCAGGAAGCGAGGATCGCCAATCCGCCTGCGTACATATTTCATTAAAAGGCGGTGATGGACCGTATCGAAGCAGCTGGAGAGATCACCTTCGATGACCCAGCGCCCCCGTGTGTCTGTTGAGTCCGTGAGCTGTAGCTTTACCGTTCGAATGGCGTGGTGAACGCTTCTTTCCGGACGGAACCCCTAGGATAGACGATGGAAATCGTTTTCCCAGATAGGTTTCATTGCCAACAGCATGGCTCGCTGAACGACTCGATCTCGCAGGGTAGGAATGCCCAGCGGTCTTAGCTTTCCGTTCGGTTTAGGAATGTAGACTCGTCTTGCGGGAGAGGGCTGATATGTTCCAGCTAGCAATTTTGAACGAATTTGCGTCAGGAATTCAGACCGCTTTCCTTCCAGATCCGTCTTAGCTATTCCATCCACTCCCGGCGTTCTGGCGCCGCTGGACGCCAGCGTGATACGAGCCGTTTCAGCGAGCCAGTCAGGATGAGTTATCAGTCGAAGCAGACGGCCTGCCCGACGAGATGAGTCGGTTGCCGCCCATGTTGCGAGCTTGCAAAGCAGCTCTCCTTTGCCATGTAATGGGCTTTCCCCATCTCAGACTACTACAAGAGCTCCGCCAGCCTGTTCGTCGTCGGGGTCGTGCTCCCTTGGCATCCGAGACAGGCCTTCCCCGGTTCACATATCTGGACTCAAACAAGCTGGGGAGGTTGCCGGTCGCAATCTTTAACCTTACGTGCCGTAAGATGGCATGAAACAACAAACTGAACTGTGATCAGATGTGTTGACCCTCAGCAACGCTTACATCTCAGAGAGGTGGCCCCATCTGTTTGAACAGCAATCCGCAAAAGATAAGTGGATTCACTGCTGGGGTTTAAGCTACCTGCGGTAGGGCGGGCAGCGTTTCATAGTAAAATTCATCCGGCGTCATCTTGTCCAGCCTGGAGTGAGGGGGGTCGCATTGTAGAAGTCGATGTAGGTCTTCAACGATGCCTTGGCTTCACTCACGCTAGCGTAGGCTTTCAGGTACACCTCCTCGTACTTGATGCTGCGCCAGAGCCGCTCGACGAAGACATTATCTCGCCAGCTGCCCTTGCCATCCATGCTGATCCGGATCCCATGATCACGCAGCACGTCCGTAAAGGCGGTGCTGGTGAACTGGCTGCCCTGGTCTGTGTTGAAGATCTCCGGCTTTTCGTAGCGGCGTAGCGCCTCTTCCAGAGCATCGATACAGAATGACCTATCCATGGTGATCGAAACTCGATGCGCCAGTACTTTTCTGCTGGCCCAGTCCACCACCGCACACAGGTATACAAAGCCTTTGGCCATCGGTATATACGTAATATCCATTGCCCAAACCTGGTTGGCTCGGTTGATTTTCAGGCCACGCAGCAGGTATGGATACACCGGATGCTTGCGATGCCGCTTGCTGGTGTTGGGGCGCCGGTACAGCGCCTCGATGCCCATGCGCTTCATCAATGTCGACACGCGTTTACGGCCGACTTTAATTTCCTCGCGGTTCAGCATGTCGCGGAGCATGCGACTACCGGCGAACGGGTACTCCAAGTGCAGTTCATCGATCCGCCGCATCAACCGAAGGTCCGCGTCACTGACGGGGCGAGGCCGGTAATACACGCTGCTGCGGCTGATCCCAACCGCTTTGGCTTGCTTCGCCAACGGCAGTTCATGGTTACGGTCAATCAACGCTTTGCGCTCAGCCACCCCGCCTTGGTGAGCGCGCTTTCTAAAAAATCGTTTTCCAGCGTCAGCTCGCCGATCTTGGCGTGGAGCGTTTTAACATCAACCGGCGGCTCCTTGCTCTTCTGGGCACCGAACACGTCGCCGGCCCGGCTGAGCAACTGGTTTTTCCAGTCGGTGATTTGGTTGGGATGAACATCAAACTGCTGGGCCAGATCGGCTAGGGTCTGTTCGCCTTTCAGGGCGGCAAGGGCCACCTTAGCCTTGAACTCGGGTGAGTGGTTACGTCGTGGTCTTCTGCTCATTGCTCTTCTCTCTTGGGCGCTTCCCGCGCCTACAGGGAGCAGTTTGTCCACTTAACGGCCTGTTCAAAATCTCGGGGCCACCTCTCAGTACTGAATCGAGGAAGAGCCCTTACTTGTAGCATTTCCTATTTCATGCACTGCTTGTCAGTTCGCATAAAGCAGTGGTGACATTTCAACCTGTAGACGCGGATTAACCGGGTCGTATTCCTCAACCTTTCAACTCTCAGCCTTGAAGATCATCTTGGCTTAGCAAACTCGCCTCAATCCCCTTTGTCAGCGGGTTACATCACCCCATCAGCATACGATGGGTCACTGCCGCTCAGGCTCTTGCATTCTCACAGCAGAATGCAGTTTGGCAACTTGGCTCCTGCCATAGCTACCAGTATTCCAGATACACTCGTGGCTCAGTTATTAACATCCATATCTGCCCTGAGCTCCGGGCACACTGTAGGTGATGTCCATCGCCCACACCTGGTTGGCTTGGTCGATGGTCATCCCCCGTAGAAGGTACGGGTAGATCGGATGCTTGCGGTGCCGCTTGCTGGTGTTGGTGCCGGTACAGCGCCTCAATACCCATTCGTTTCATCAACGTCGACCCGCCGCATCAAGCGCAGATCCGCTTCGCTGACCGATCGAGGCAAGCAATACACGCTTCACCGCTTATCCCTAGCACCTTGACCTGCCGGCTCAGCGGCAGTTGATGAGAACGGTCAATTAACGTTTTGCGCTCAGCAACCCCGCCTTGGTGAGCGCGCCTTGTAAAAAATCGTTTTCCAGTGTTAGTTCGCCAATTTTGGCGTGCAATGTTTTGATGTCCACCTGTGGTTCCGTCTGCTTGTTACCGCCAAACACATCGCCGGCGCGCGACAGCAACGGGCACTTCCAATCAGCGATTTGGTTGGGGTGGAGACCACAATGTTGTGCTAGCTCGCAAGTGTCTTATCGCCCTGGACGGCGACCAGGGCCACTTTGGCTTTGAGCTCGGGTGAGTGGTTACGTCTTGGTCTTCTGCTCATAGCTCTTCTCTCTTGGGCGCTTTCCGCGCCCATAGGGAGCAGTCTATCCACTTAACGGGCTGTTCAAGATCCCGGGGTCACCTCTTTTCTGGTTTCGGCTAATAGATTTATGACAGGAATGTAATTTACTTATCAGCGAAGAGTAATCTTACCCCTATAAGATTACATGAAAGACCAAACAATTTTTGGGGGAATAAACTATGAAACGCACTGTTTGCGTAGCGAGCATAATCTTAGCCACGTCGATGACGAATCACATATATGCAAGTGAGGTCGATGTCGCTGAGCGAGTCTCAGAGCTCGAAAATCAATTGAGAGAATTAACCAGTTCTGTTGAAAAAGCATCTAGATCGTCGGCAGATTCATCTGTAATGGGATCTAAGGCGCATCTAACTGGATATGCTGATATTGGTTTTGAAAAGCAAGAAGGGGGTTCTGGAAGCTTTAATACAGTGAGATATGCCCCTATATTTCATTACGGATTCAGCGACAAATTGTTGTTTGAGGCGGAATTAGAGCTCCTAGTTGATGAGAACGGCGAGACCGAGTTGACTATGGAATATGCTGATTTCAACATAGTTGTCAATGATAGCTTAATCATTCAAGTAGGGCAGTTTCTTAGTCCAATAGGACAGTTTCGTCAAAATATTCACCCAGCCTGGATCAACAAATTACCTTCCGCTCCGTTAGGGTTTGGTCATGGAGGAGCAGCGCCGATAAGTGAAGTTGGTGTGCAAGCCAGAGGGGGAATGATTTTGGGTGGGATGCGTTCAAATTACGCCGTATTCTACGGTAATGGACCTAGGTTAGTAAGTGATGGTGGTGGACATGGTCTGGAATTAGATACCGAAGGGACAACAGGAGATATAGATGATGGCTATTCCTTTGGCGGACGGTTCGGCTTGCTTCCTTTAGATACACTAGAGCTAGGTGTTTCTTATATGGGGGGGGCTGCTGACTATCTTAATGAAGATGGAGATCCAAGGCGTGCCGACCTGAACGTTGTTGGCGCAGATTTTGTTTATCATGAAAATCAATTTTCATTTCGCGGCGAATACATAAAAACCGAAATTGACAGTGCAGAGTATGAACCCGGTGAGCCAGAGGACCTAGAATGGGAAGCATGGTACCTACAAGGGTCTTATCGTTTTGGCGATACACCCTATGAGGGCGTAATTCGATACGGTGATTATGAGCCATCCGAATCAGATGCTGCGGTCACACAAGCGGCGATCGGTGTGAATTATCTTCTGGCACCACAGTCAATGGTTAAAATTGCATGGGAATTTAACGATGCAAAGACTGCTGAAGGCAACGACGACGATCGTTTATTAGTTCAACTTGCACATGGATTCTGAGGAATATCTTATGAACATGAAAAAATTACTAGCCACAACTATGTTGATTTTTTTATCAGGCTTAGCTGCAGCCGGTCCCGAAAAGGAGGAGGCTAAAGGAGATTTCATCAAGGGGTTGAAACTTTGGAAAGTTACCTGTAACCGGTGCCACAATATGCGAGACCCGTCTGAGTTTTCTGATGGAGAATGGCATATTATGGCTCGACATATGAGAATTCGGGCCGGTTTGTCTGGACAAGATGAGCGGGATATTCTTACATATTTGAAACAGAGCAATAATAGATAGTATTTGAGCTGTTTTAATTTGGCAGTAGTCAAAACGATGCTGGTTGCTGCCAAGTAGTTCATTCTGGTGTTTCAATTGAATTAGAGTGTGTTTTTATGAAAAAGCAAGTATCAGCATGCCTATTGTGTTTTTCGGCGACTATAACCAACGTAGCTTTAGCTGACTCGATGAAGGAAGCAGAATCAATTTACAAAGACGTCTGTGCTGTCTGTCACGGCATTACTGGAAAAGGAGAGCTACCTGGAGTCCCCGATTTTACCCTGCCAAACGGACGACTAAGTAAAAGTGATGAAGTGCTTACAGATAGCATACTGGATGGATTCAAGAGTGAAGGCTCCCCAATGGCGATGCCTCCAAAAGGAGGTATGCCAAACATGAGTCACTCACAAGCTAAAGATATGGTCAAGTACCTTAAATCTATATTTTAATATGTAATAGTTCAGGCTCGATCTGAAAGCTACGAGAGCGTAAGGATCTGTGTAAGTGGCACTCTGCTCACCCTGTTGAAGGGTGGTAGAGTGTCTATTCAGACAAACTCATAGGCCAACTTCTGGAGGGGTACTTCAGCCTTGAAGATATCCTCAGTGAGAGTGGTTTGCGCACGCAACTAAAGCCGCAAGTCTGTACGTTCGATTCACGGCAGTCTGATCGTCACGGCAACCAGCCCTTCAGTGAATGGGATCAGATCTTCCCAGACAGCATGATGACCGTGGCGGCGATAGATCGACTGATACACCACGCGACAATTATCCAATTAGAGGGAGAGAGCTACCGAAAACAGCAGCAGCTCAAGCAGGATACACAGTGCAAAAAGTAAGACCACCTAACCGGCCATCATAGTTGTCGCGGACCGGACAAGATAGTTGAAGCCAGACACCCGAGGGGTGATGATTATAATCATCTTTTGGGCTAAAGCTCTTATGAGAAGCCCATGTTTGGATGAGAGTGCCATCAACGCTGATATGATCTTCTGACAGTTGTTGCCTTTTTCTGATCAGAATAACGACTTTTTCAGAGGGTTTGGTGATGACATCATGTTCCAGCACGCGCCTCTGCTAACGGTGAATGTCGAGTGATTCAAGATGGAATCTTCAATGGGGCACCTCGAAAAACCTCACTGGTGACGCTCTATGGTAAAATTTACGACGTCCCAGCCGGCTAAGTTCCGGAACCGATGAAAAAGCGAAGCGCCATCAAAACCGACCTGTTCGCCGACGAGCATCACCGCAAGAAGATCGACTCGCTGGGCGATCCACTGACCGAGATCGAGCTGCATATTGATTTTGCAGCACTGGCGGCTGAGGTTGACCGCGTTGCACCGCGACCGGAGAGTGCGCAAGGCGGCCGACCGCCGTATCCTACCGAAACGATGGTGCGCATTCTGGTGCTAAAACGCCAGTACAACCTCTCGGACGAGCAGATGGAATACCAGTTGCTTGATCGCATGAGCTACAATTGGTTCTGCGGACTGGCAGATGCGACAACTATTCCGGATCGCACCACCCTGTGGACCTTCGAGAACCGGATCGGTGAAGCAGGTGCGAAAGCCTTGTTCGACGGCGTTTCGGCGCAACTATTGAAAAAGGACTTTATCGCCCGTGGTGGTCAGATCATTGATGCCACGTGGTACCTGCGCCCAAACAGCACAACAGCCGAGGCGAGAAGAAGTTGATCGAGCAAGACGCGATGCCCGCCGACTGGAAACCGTCGAAGCGCCGCCAGAAGGACATCGACGCAACCTGGACCAAGAAGCACGGCAAGAGCCACTTCGGCTACAAGCTTTCTATCAACGTCGACAAGAAGTACAAGATCATCCGCAAGATAGAGACCGACACTGCCAGCACGCACGATAGCCAGCACTTCAACAAGGTCTTTGACGCCAACACTACGAGCCGGGACGTTTATGCCGACCGGGGCTACCCGTCAGCGGAGCGTGAGGCCTGGCTGAAGGAGAACGGCTTCCGCAACCGGATTCAGCGTAAAGGCAAGCGGAACGAGCTGTTGTCGGGATGCCAGCAGCGGCGAAACAAACGCATTGCCAAGAGTCGAGCGCGGGTGGAGCATATCTTCGCGGGCATCGAACAGATGGGCGGCAAGTTGTTGCGCACCATTGGTCAAAAGCGAGCTGATTTTGCGATGACAATGATGGCGGCTTGCTACAACCTGAAGCGGCTGGTTTATTTCCAGAAGGCAGGAATCAAGGCCTTCTGACACCCAGAATGGGCCGATATCATCGATATAAAGGCGATTCTGGGCAAAAAACGGGCAAAGCTTCACAGAAAGTGGCTATGCACTAAGAAACTCGAGCAAAATTTTACCGGGGTAGTCACGCTGAGGCGGAATTTGCTGGAAATCTTGGGTTATTCGAGGTGCCCAATGGTTAATCCCACCAACCAATGATAAAGCAGGTTGTAGTTAATCCGTGCCACTAATTGTCGTTCACTCAGAATGCTGCAGAGCACCAGGAGTAACTGATCGCGGATAGATTCCTTCCCACGTGGTATACACGTGGTATAAATGCTATCGAACAATCAGTTCAACCGTAACATGGCTTCATCAAACAGTGCCCCGATCGGACGCAACGGGTGCTCTGCAGGCACAAGCCTGACCAGATGAATCGTAGTAAGCAGAGGTTCCTGGCATATATCCTCGCCACGCACTGGTGGGCATTCCTGTATAAGTTATGGAGTCTGCGATTGTACCCAGTGCTATATTCTCTAGGGTGAAAACCCACAGCCTGCTAGACTTAGATCGCCTCACGTCCATTCAGATTTTTTGCAGGACAGCAGTGCCTTATCTTGTTTTTTTTGGTAGAGTACGTACGCAAGTGATGTGTAGTCTCAGACGTGCCTGTGATACGTGTATTCGAGAAAACGCAAGAAAAAATGCATTAATTAATAGTATGTTGCAACATGGAGGGGAAACCTAAATGAAGAAGCAACTTATCGCCTTGGCTGTCATTGGCACTATGACTGCTCCAATGATCGCACAAGCAGATGCTACGTTATACGGTTCTTTCCGTTTCGGTATCGCTGACACGAGCAATACTGGTCCTGCAGGTTCAAAGACTGACGGTGATCTGGATCTTGTCGATACTTCTTCCCGAATCGGTATCAAAGGTACAGTAGACTTGGGTCTTGATAGTACGGAAGGTTTTTTTAACGTTGAATGGGGAGTTAATGGTGTTGATGAAACAGAATCCGATGTAAAAATTGATAATCGCCTGATGCTAATTGGTATGCGTGGTGATTGGGGGCAGTTCATTCTAGGAAAACAGTATCTGCCTCATTATCTGTGGATTAACAGCAACACAGATGTATTTCAGCCTGAGTCTAGAGAATATGGTGAGCGCTTTTATCTGGGTAACATCAGGCCAGGCGGTGGTACTGGTGATTCCTTCTTGAAGCGTACCGAAGGCGCTGTGACTTATTTTTCCCCAGTGGTAAATGGTCTTCAGTTTGTAGGTGGCGTGGTGTTGCTGGGACAAGACGATGACAGTGATGATGTCATCGATGAAGATGTTGACGCATACAATGTCGCACTTCGTTATGCTGCCAATGCTTTCTCAGCAGCTATCTCGTATGGTGATATTGAAACTGTCAATACCCCAGGAGCCGAAGTTGAAAAGGATGCTTTGGGCTTCGCGGTTAAATATCAAGCAAATGGTTTGGAGTTGATGGGGCGCTACGAGGAGTCTGAAACTTCAATCGGTGGCTCAAACACCGAAGATGAAGATGTTATTGAAGTAGCGGCTCGTTATACAATGAATAGTACTGCATACTATGTTCGAGTTTCTGAGTATGATAATAAAATAGGTGATTTAGATTTGACTCAGTGGGGCATAGGCATATCTCATAAGATGGGTAAAGGGATCGTTTACCTCGAGCACATAAATAATGACTCTGACGATACTTTCGGCGACCGTAGTATTGCTGGTTACCGTTTGGACTTCTAATAATTTGTAGTAATTCAAACCCGATCTGACAGTTACCGACTAATCAGGATGTGACTGTCAGGTCAAAATCAGTTCAGCTTCTTTTCCTGCCAAACCGATTTACCATCAAGTAGCGTT
>JAPHRD010000055.1 GCA_026196225.1 Motiliproteus sp. | reverse complement strand
CGATTTTCGCCAGACCACCGGTATGGCTGTAATCGTTGCCTTGATCCCCGATCGCTCTGATAAGCCAGGGGCGCAAGGGGCTTGTTCGCAGGTTCCCTAGCTAAACAATACTAATTCCAACTTAAACAATGAAAATTTTCTAACAAAAAGAGAGCATTTACAGTGAAGTGTGTTGAGCGGCATAATTTAACCCTCAACAAATTGCTGGAGCAGACGGCTGATGCAAAGGATGCTTAAAACCGACGCCTTATTGCCTATCACTGGCAAACTATTAGCCATAGGTTTATTGGTGCTAATTGCTTTCCAGCTTTATCATTTTCCATTCTCAACTGTCGGTTTATCAATTTTTTACCTAGCTTACCTTGGCTTGTTGATAGCATTTCCCGCTGCTTGGTTGATCGTACTGCCGGCTATGATACCCATTTTGGATCTTTCCCCATGGACGGGGCGCTATCTATGGACAGAATTTGACCATCTGGTTTTACTCACAATCGCTGTTGCACTGTGGCATGGAAACTATGCGTTTCGCCTCAATGATAGAAGCTCAATAAGCTATAAATTCATTTTGGTCTTGATCGCCTGGCAGACCCTAGTATTGGTGCGCGGTTTGATTCCTGGGTATATCAGTGAAGCAGGTTTCCTTTCTACTTATCTGGATAGCACTTCAGCGCTGCGTGGCAGCAAAGGCTTCTGGGAAGCGCTAGCCCTCTTTCCAGTACTGATAAAAGCTAGCAATCAAGATATCAACTGCTACCGTAAAATAGGCATCGGCCTTTTAACCGGTCTTTGTCTTTGTATTGCATCGGTTGTTTGGGAGCGTTCGGTACTAATCGGACTATTTGACTATAGTGCACAGTACCGTACTACAGGGCTCTTTAGCGGCATGCATATCGGAGGCGCTTTTCTCGATGCATACCTTGCCCTTTCGATCCCCTTCTTTGCACTTAGCTTTATCTGGAGTAAGCACTGGGTCTTTCGATTATTCGGACTAGCGCTCTTTGCCGGAGCTCTCTATACCTTTATTGTCACCTTTTCTAGAGCCAACTATATAGCGCTACTTATCATTTTGGGCACGATGTTTATTGCCCCGCAATTAATTCGAGGACGTGTAACATCATTTACGTCCCGAAAAACTCTAATTGCACTTATCACTGTCGCTGGAATTGTAGTTACCCCAATTATTACCGGCAATTTTAGCAAAGAGCGCTTAAGTCATGTCGCTGAAGATCTTAAAACCCGACTTAGCCACTGGCAAACAGCAACAAAGGTGATGACCGATGGACCGATGAGTGTTCTTATCGGAGAAGGAAAAGGCCGTTTTCCAGCCTATTATAGAGCGCGTATCCCCGAAGGTTCGCTATTGGCTAGCGCCGATCTTCTCCATGAAGCAGACAATAGTTTCGTCAGATTTTCCCCCAGTGATGACAGTGGGGATTTGTATGTACGACAGCGATTTAGCAATATTCCACAAGGACCATTTCAGCTCAAACTTAATTTAAGGAGTTGGAACCAAACACCCGAAAAACTTCTTGTTGAGATCTGTGAGCGAAACATTTTGCGCTCTTCGCCTGAATGTAGCTGGCGAGGAATCAAACTAAGCCAAGAGGAACGAGGAGAATGGGGAGCCTATCAGACTGTAATTGATACCGACCACACCAAAGCAAGCAGACTTTGGTGGGCACGTCCTATTGAGATATCTCTACTTAACCGTGGTATCGGTACACCTATCGATATCGATAATGTAGAACTCTTGGATGCCCACGGTACTAACTTGCTTAGTAACTCAAGCTTCAGCAACGGATCAGACAATTGGTTTGTATCTGCTGGAAATCACCTTTCATGGCACGTAAAAAACATTTGGGTCTCTGCCTATTTTGAAGGGGGTATTCTTGGTCTTATAGCCTTCATATTAGTACTTTTATTTATGATAGTTCGGCTAAAAAACAACGCCCAGAAAGGAAGCAAAGTCAGCTTACTGCTGCTCTGTGGGCTCGGTGGTTTTCTAGTGATTGGTATCTTTGACAACGTCTTCGACGACCCCAGAATCTCATTCCTGTTCTACTTAGTTATGTGGCTGTGTTTTGTAAAACCAGATCAATCAACAACAGAAAAAATCGCTTTAGATGTCCCTTGGGGAACTCTCTTTGTAGGTACTTCGATGGCTGTCATAGTTTTCGCAGCCGCTTCATTTTTTTACCTACTAAACAGCTACCAATTAACACCAAAACAGTTGATGCTGAAAGGTACAAATGCTCTCGGTGTACAATCAGAAATGATCACACAAATTCTTGCTCCGCCTCAGAAATACCGAGACACTCCTTTGGATGGTACTTTGGCAAACCAGCATCCCAGAATATTGCTACCTCAACTCAGACATCAGGATGCATTGAAACGACAGCAGTTGATCAAATCCAGAATCCAACAATACCAGAGCAATGGTATCGATTATCTCTCTTCCTGTGGGGCCAGCGATCTCTTGTTTGAAACAGTCTGCCTGCTCAGTCAGGGTAAGAGGCAACTACCCAACAGTCTTGTTAATAAGATGGTCGGGTTCAAATTAGTTTCCCCTAAACCTCAGGGTACCTACGGTAACATTTGGCAGTTGGCACTAGCTTATGACTTGCTAGCAGAACATTTTGAAGGGCGAACTAGAGAAAGAATTTCAATCAACGCCTCTCTCAGGGAAGGACTTAAACAAACTTTACTGGAACTGGATAAATCCAATGCTGCCGCATGGCATGGACGTGTCAGCCTAGCCGCTACGGCTTGGATAACTGCAGTAGCACTGGATGGCTCAGATAAGGATCTCCGATCACTGCGTCAACGAGCACAAGGACACTTCTTAGAGGCTATTGCAATACTCGAAACCACCGAAGCCTGGCCAGAGGGTTACAACTACTGGATCCAGAACCGAGCGATGCTGCTAGCACTGGCTGGAGCAGCCTATAGTAATGGCCTAGAACAAAGCACCGAGGCTCAACGAGTGAAATCAGCACTCGCTAAAGTAGCACACTGGTCAATCTACGCCACACGACCAGACAATAGAGTAGAAGGATTAGGGGACGAAGGATCTCGAGTTGATCTGAAAGATGAAACGCGACGTTTTATCGACCTAGTCGCTCAAATCAACCAGGACCCGGTGCTTGCAGGTTACTCAGTATATTTACAGCGCTTACACCGTGCAGAAAGTTATTACCGAAGCTATCGCTGGGGCTTTCTACTTTTCAATGATCCAAGCATCGCCCCAGTGGGAGACGGAACACTAGAAAGTCTGTCTCCCTACCTCTCCAATTTCAAGTTATTTGGCCGCCACGCAATGAACCTCGGCTATATACGAAATGGATGGGGACCCGAAGATACATTTATCAGCTTTAAAGCCGGCCATATATTTTCCCAGCACGGCCACTATGATGCTGGCCATTTCTCCATCTACAAAGGCGCTCCGCTAGCCATAAATAGCAGCACCTATGGTAATTTCACTTCTCCCAATCGATTGAATTATTCCATTCGTAGCGTGGCAAAAAACACATTGCTAATCATGCGTCCCAATGAGCATATTGCAAGTCTTGATAGTGAGGTTAGCGACGGAGGCCAGAGAGTTGTGCTACCCACCAGTAATAGTATTTCTAACCTGGAACGGTGGACTCAGAATTACCGAGAAGGCATGCACTTAGAAGGGGGAGAATTGCTAGACCAACAAACACACATTGACAGTTTTTCTTATCTATCATTTGACTTGACCGGCGCGTACAACAATAAGGAATATGACGAGAATAATTTGGGAGGAAAAATTCGGAAAGTTTCTCGCCAGTTTCTCTATTTGCATGACGAAGACCGGTTACTTATTTATGACTATATCAATTCAACTAGTCCAGGTTACACCAAAAAATGGTTATTGCACGCCATGAACAAACCTATTTTAGAATCGGCTCAAGTTCTATTAGGCGAATCGAATAATGGCATTCTGGAATCGTCAGAAAAAGACGTACTGATTGAAAACGAAAAGGGTTATCTGACCGTAAACCGGATTTTGCCGCGTTCTGGGAAAACACGTCTCATTGGTGGTAAAGACTTTCAGTACTACGTTGAAAACGACGGAGACGACAGGGATCTTAACGGAGAAAATCATAGCTCTGGCAGTAAACAATCCCCTTGGTTTGATAACGGAAAATGGCGAATTGAATTCCAGCCTTCGACTCAACAATTGGAAGACCGTTTTCTAGTGGTGCTTTCCCCATCTATTGATCAGCCAGCCAAAGGGAAAATTCAAGAACTTCAAACATCCCACAAAAAAGTCACCGGTGTTATGACATCAGAATCAGCGACACTATTTCTACCAACCGGATTTAAAGATTATCCCATCGATTTTAAGCTGAACAAGCCCCTACATCGCTTAAGAATTATCAGCACCTCACGCCGGGATCAAATAGCAGTTTCTTGTTCGAAGTCTCAACCATTATCGACCGGTAGTGTCACGGAATATGCATTGAATTTTTCTGAAATTGACACTCATAAAGAGGTTTCCTGTAGTATCTTCGCCAAATAATGACATATAGCAAAGAACCTGCCCCTCAAAAACGATAATATTTCGTCTCACCATACTTAAGGTTTGGGGTTTAATCGCGTTAATATTCATTAATGGCCTACTGGGTATTACGACCAGCTATCCATCTTAAGAAAGAAAAGGATTTTTTGTGGCGATCTCCATAGAACAACTACGATCAGAACAGCATTCTCTGTGGGACGATTTTGTTAAAGCATGTCCTGAAGCCACCTTCTTTCACCTATCTGGCTGGAAAAATGTGATTGAGCATGCCTTTGGCCACAAAACTCACTATCTCTACGCTAAAGATTCCGAAGGGATCCAGGCGATCCTTCCACTGGTTGAAGTGAAAAGCCTACTTTTCGGCCATTCTCTGGTTTCCACTCCGTTCTGCGTCTACGGCGGAGTTGCTTCAAACACTGCAGAGGCAACTGAAGCGCTGTTATCCGCAGCCAAAGACCTATCAGAAGATCTTCAGGTTGACTATCTAGAACTCCGACATAAAGAAGCCAAAACCAACAATTGGCCCAGCAAAAGCGTCCACGCCACGTTCAGAAAAGAGCTAGATGGTGAAGACGAAGACAACCTCATGGCGATGAAGCGGAAGCAACGAGCCGTTATTCGTCAATCATTAAAAAATGCGCCCGAGACGCAGCTGAACTGTGATCTGAATTTGTTTTACCAGATGTATTCTGAAAGCGTCAGGAATCTGGGTACGCCCGTCTTTCCCCTTCGTTTTTTCGAACTACTCCATAATGAATTTGGCGAACATTGCGAAGTGCTTTCTGTCACCAATGACGGTAAGCCTACTAGTGCCTTGATGTCATTCTTTTACAAAGATGAAATACTGCCCTATTACGCTGGCAGTATCCCTGAATCCAGACAGTTAAAATCGATGGATTTTATGTATTGGGATCAGATGTGCCGAGCCAATAAAGATAATATCCGGGTGTATGATTTTGGTCGCAGCAAAATTGACAGCGGGCCTTACAATTACAAACGCCACTGGGGATTCAAGCCAGAACCACTGTGCTACGAGTATCATCTAGTTAAGGCAGATTCTCTACCCGATCTCAATCCAAACAACCCAAAATACAAATATTTCATCAAGACATGGAAAAAGCTTCCCCTAAAAGTGTCTCAGATAATTGGTCCAATACTTTCAAAACACCTCGGGTAACCAAGCTATGCTCCAGAATACTGATGATTCAAGCATAGTTGTAGCGCCCAATAAGGCACTACTAGTTCTGACTCTTACGGGTGTATTGTGGCTAATTACCTATTGGCCAACGTTAGTGTCCATGACCGATATCTGGATGAGATCAGATACTTACGCCCATGGCGCGATTATTCCATTGCTAAGTGCTTGGCTAATCTGGAGAAAAAGATTGGCACTAAAGCACAAGCCTACAACTCCATGCTGGCCTGCGGCTGTTCTTATAATAGGGAATTCACTTATTTGGCTAATGGCTGTTGCAGTTGATGTGATGGCTATCGCTCAATTAGCAACCGTAATACAGATTCCTCTATTTACCCTTTTGATTATGGGTTGGCGTTGGACATCGACGATCACTTTCCCATTGATCTACCTGCTTTTTTCGGTTCCTATCGGCGAAGAATTGACTTTACCTCTTCAAAATATCACCGCAGATTTCACTGTTACCTTTTTGCAGATGTCCGGCATACCCGTATATATCAATGGATTATTTATAGAAATTCCTACTGGAAAATTTGAGGTCGCGGAAGCCTGCAGCGGCATTCGTTACCTAATCGCCTCTTTCGCCATCGGCACGCTATATGCGTATTTATCCTACAACAGCACTAAGAAACGCGTTATTTTTATAGCGGCTTCACTTATGGTCCCCATTGTCGCCAATGGAATTCGTGCTTACATGATCGTCATGATTGCTCATCTATCTGACATGAAGTATGCCACTGGTGTTGATCATCTTGTCTACGGCTGGTTATTCTTCGGCTTTATCATGGCCATAATGTTCTGGGTTGGTAGTTTCTGGCAAGATCCTGTCGAAAATGAATCTTTCGATACCAACCAAGCTGATACACCAAATACTGAAAAATCATTGAAACCACTCGCTTGGGTTTCAGTGTTTACCATCATTCTATTTGGCGCATCCTTTATAGGTTTAACCAACCTCACTCAGAAACCCAGTCTTGTATTAAATCAACCTATCGAAATAGAGCTATCTGAGTGGAGTGCGATTAAAAGTAGTTCTGAATGGGCCCCAAAATTCCATGGGGCTGATAGTACTTTCCAACAGAACTTTCGTGCTCGAGGAGGACAAGAAGTCGCTCTATTCATTGCCGACTACCAATTTGAGGATCAAGGAAAAGAGCTGATAAATAGCACGAATCGTTTACAAAGACCGGACTACTGGACCGTTGCTGAAAAAAATACCACATTGATCCAAGTCGGTTCTGAGAAAAAGGAATTCAATGTTCTTGAACTACGAGCTCTAAATGGAAGTAAACGTCGAATCTTAAGCTGGTACAATGTGATCGGCCAGAATGAAACAAATGCAATAAAAATCAAACTCATCCAAGCGATGGGTAAATTGATGGGCTGGGGGCGAGGCGGGACTTTCTACGCCATCGCAATTGACTATGAAAACCAAGCCACGGCCCAGCAGCATCTAACACAGTTTATTGGAGACAATTGGGAGACAATTACCAGCGACGATATTATCGTCGCAAAAACTCCACATATGTCACAAAAGGATCGAGGATCGTAGATGGCGTACTTGCTACACCACCTTGTAGAGCAACAGGCCAAAATTGCCCCTGAGCGAAACGCCGTTTGCTATAAATCTGAATTTCTCAGTTATTCTGAACTCAGTGCTTCTGTGAATGAAATAGCTGCAGGATTCTCTAATCTCGGTGTTAATCGCTCCGAAAGAGTGGCCGTCTACCTACCCAAACAATTCGAAACTGCCATAACACTACTAGCTGCTAGCAAAGCAGGAAACTGCTTTGTTCCTGTAAACCCTGTTCTTAAACCGCAGCAAGTACAGCACATTCTGCTGGATTGTAACGTCCGTGTTCTTGTAACTAACAAGGCTAGAGCCAAGCAGCTACAACCACTGATTTCCCAGTGCCACGATTTACAGCATTTGGTGATTGTAGACGATGACGAGCCACAACAATCCGACTCATCGCTTAATTGTATTTCCTGGCAAGCACTGCAGCAGAAGGTCAATACCAACCAGTCAGCGCACTCGATGACTGATATGGATATGGCGGCCATTTTGTATACTTCGGGCAGTACGGGAAAACCAAAGGGAGTTGTGCTATCTCATCGTAATTTGGTGGTTGGTGCTCAAAGTGTTTCCCAATACCTTGAAAATACTTCTGAAGACCGGATTCTTGCGTTGTTACCACTCAGCTTTGATGCAGGGCTTAGTCAGCTGACAACCGCTTTTGCCGCAGGCGCCTGCGTCTATTTGATGGATTACCTGCTGCCCAACGATGTGCTTAAAGCGATCGACCGCTACAAAATTACCGGACTGACGGCAGTTCCTCCTCTTTGGACGCAAATTTCCGGCCTAAAATGGAACCAAGAGAAAGCCGCATCGATACGCTATTTCGCCAATACTGGCGGACATATGCCGCAAGCACTATTAGATTCCCTTAGAAGCATTTTCAGCGACGCAAAGCCCTTCTTGATGTATGGTCTCACTGAAGCATTTCGTTCTACCTACCTGCCTCCCGAAGATGTAGACCGAAAACCTGGATCTATGGGAAAAGCGATCCCTAATACTGAAATTCTGGTGCTTAGAGAAGATGGCTCCCTGTGTACCCCCCATGAGACCGGCGAACTAGTCCACCGAGGCCCCCTCGTCGCACAGGGATATTGGAATGACCCAGAACGGACGAAGCAACGTTTCCGCCCTCTCAGGCATGCAGAAAATGGATATCCCGGCCAGGAGTTTGCAGTATGGTCAGGAGATAGTGTTCGCTTTGATGAAGAGGGATATCTCTATTTCGTCGGCCGCCAGGACGAGATGATCAAAACATCCGGCTATCGTGTCAGCCCAAGTGAGGTTGAAGAGGTTGCCTATTCCTCTGGCCTGGTCAATGATGCAGTTGCTCTCGGACTCCCTCATCCTACATTAGGCCAAGGGATTCTATTAGTAACATCCCCAAGCGATACTATTGATAAGGATTCGCTTAGCAAAGAGATTCTCGCTAAATGCCGTAAAGAGTTACCGAATTTTATGGTTCCTCTACAGTGCATTCTATCTGAGAAATTGCCTAGGAATCCAAACGGAAAAATCGATAGGAAAGCGCTGTCGAATCAACACCAGAATATTTTTAATCAGACTTGAGCCATGATCAAAGCTAAAAAACAGCACGCCTTAACCTGGTACGATACGCGCGAAAATGAAATCTACCTTAACAAAATTCCATTAAGCCGGCTAGCCGCCCGTGTTGGCCAAACCCCCTTTTACGCCTACGATCGAAGCCTGTTAAGCCGGCGTGTTCAAGAACTACGGGATACATTACCGTCGTCAATAAAACTGCATTACGCAGTCAAAGCCAATCCCATGCCCGCACTGGTATGTCATATGGCCGGCTTGGTCGATGGACTCGATGTTGCTTCCGTAAAAGAGATGCACACAGCACTCAATACCGGGACTGCGCCCGAACATATAAGCTTTGCAGGTCCCGGTAAAAGTTACCATGAGATTACAGCTGCGGTAGCGGCAGGTATCGTCCTCAATGTTGAATCACTGGAGCAGTTAAAGCAGGCAGCCAAAGCAGGTCAAGCGCTTAATCTCAAGCCTCGAATCGCTGTTCGTATTAATCCCGAATTTGAACTGAAATCCTCTGGTATGAAAATGACGGGGGGTGCCAAACCATTTGGCATCGACACCGAGCAGTTCCCGTTGCTGATGGAAGAAGCCAGAAAGCTCAATATTGAGCCGGAAGGCCTGCACCTTTTTACCGGCTCACAAAATCTGAATCCAGAAGCATTGCGTGAAGCCCAAAGTGGTGTTATTTCACTAGCCAAACAACTTATTGAAGAGCACGGCCTTAAATTACGATTTATCAATATTGGTGGCGGCCTTGGCATCCCATACTTTCCCGGCGAGGAACCCCTTGATCTACAAGCGGTTGCCAACAATCTTGAAATTGAAGCTAGCGCATTCTCTAGCCAGCATCCAGATATTGAGTTGGTGATTGAATTAGGACGCTATCTGGTGGGAGAAGCTGGCGTGTATGTGTGTAGCATTCTTGAACGAAAAATATCCCGCGGCACCACGTATTTGATTACTGACGGTGGGCTACACCACCACCTGTCGAATTCGGGGAATTTTGGACAAGTTATTCGTAAAAACTATCCCGTACTGATTGGCAACAGAATGGATTCGGATGATATGGAAACAGTTACTATCGTCGGACCACTCTGCACCCCACTGGATATCGTCGCCAATCAAGTGGACTTACCTCATACAGAGGTCGGTGACCTTGTCGTGGTCAAACAATCAGGTGCTTATGGACTAAGTGCTAGCCCGACGGCATTCTTAAGTCATCCCGATGCGCTTGAAGCTTTGGTATAAAACTATTTAAAGCTAAGTTAAAACTATCCAATTGGTGAATCTAAAATGAAGGTATTGACTGTCTTTGGAACTCGGCCCGAAGCGATAAAAATGGCCCCCCTAGTTCATGCATTAGACAAGGAAGATGCAATCACCTCAAAAGTTTGCGTTACCGCGCAGCATCGGGAGATGCTTGACCAAGTATTGAACCTGTTTGATATCCATCCGGATTTCGACCTTAATCTAATGAAACCGGGACAAGACCTGACAGAAGTATGCTGTGCAATTCTGAGAGGACTGAAACCTATTCTGCAAGAATTTAAACCCGACTATGTCCTAGTCCACGGTGATACCGCCACCACCTTTGCATCAACTCTAGCCGCATACTATCAACAGATTAGTGTGGGTCACGTGGAAGCAGGCCTGAGAACCGGAAACCTATACTCCCCCTGGCCAGAGGAAGCCAATCGCAAATTAACTGGTGCCCTCGCCGAGCTACACTACGCCCCAACTCAGGGAGCAGAACAAAATCTACTCAATGAAGGAGTTAAATCTTCTCAGATCTTCGTCACTGGCAATACCGTTATCGATGCGTTATTGCAGGTGGTTGATAAACTTCGAAGCGATACCGGCCTGTCTGAATCATTCGCCGAACGCTTTTCTTTCCTTGATCAAAATAAAAAATTAGTACTGATTACCGGCCACCGTCGTGAAAGCTTTGGCGGTGGTTTCGAGAGAATATGTAAGGCGATTGGAACCCTTGCGGAGAGATTCCCAGAAGTTCAATTCTGCTATCCAGTACACCTCAATCCAAATGTTCAGCAGCCGGTAAACAGGCTACTCAGTGAAACAGACAACGTCTTTTTGGTAGAACCTCAGGATTATCTACCTTTTGTTTATCTGATGGATCGAGCCTCAATTATCTTGACCGATTCCGGCGGCATACAAGAAGAAGCACCCTCACTGGGCAAACCAGTGCTAGTGATGAGAGACACCACTGAACGGCCAGAAGCGGTTTCAGCCGGTACGGTGAAACTGGTCGGCACCGATGCTGAAAAGATCATCGATGAAACCAGCACTCTTTTGACCGACCAAGAGGCCTACGACAAAATGAGCTTTGCCCACAATCCTTATGGCGATGGCAAAGCCTGTCAGAGAATTGTTCAGGACCTGCTCAAACGTTAAGTTTTAGAATCTAGTCAAATATAATCGCTGCATCGTACGACTGCTAGGCAAATTAAGAAAGGGAATGTGTATGTCATTTAACAAAGTTTCAGTTATTGGGTTGGGCTATATCGGATTACCCACTGCAGCAATGTTTGCCTCGCGTAAAATTGGTGTTATAGGCGTAGACGTCAGCGAATTCGCAGTAAACACTATCAATCGTGGACAAATTCATATCGTCGAACCTGATCTGGATATGATTGTAAAAGCAGCGGTTTCAGAAGGTTTTTTAAGAGCAACAACAACTCCCGAAGCAGCAGATGCCTTTCTAATCGCTGTTCCCACGCCTTTTAAAGATAATCATCAACCCGATCTGAGCTACATCCAAAAAGCGGCGCTTTCCATTGCCCCTGTATTGGAAAAAGGCAATCTCGTCATTTTAGAGTCAACCTCGCCCGTTGGAACCACCGAAAAATTAGCACAATGGCTTTCAGAAGCACGCCCTGATCTTAGCTTTCCTCATCAAATTGGTGAAGACGCGGATATCAATATCGCCTACTGCCCGGAGAGGGTTTTACCTGGGAAAGTAGTTAAGGAACTAGTGGAAAATGATCGCGTCATTGGTGGCATGACATCCGTCTGCTCTGAGCGCAGTGTCGCTCTATATAAAACCTTTTTAATGGGTGAATGTGTCATCACCAACGCGCGAACCGCTGAAATGGCAAAGTTGACCGAAAATGCCTCTCGTGATGTCAGTATCGCCTTCGCCAACGAGCTCTCCATCATTTGTGACAAGCTGAATATTGATGTTTGGGAACTGATCGCATTGGCAAATCGTCATCCCCGTGTAAACATCCTCCAGCCGGGCCCCGGTGTAGGTGGACACTGTATTGCCGTTGATCCCTGGTTTATCGTCAGTTCCACTCCTGAAGAAGCGAAACTTATTGCTCTTTCTCGCGAAATTAACGACGGTAAGCCCCAATGGGTACTAGAAAAGGTTCAGGCAAAGCTGGCTCAACATCTGATGGAAAACCCCGAGAAAACAGCTGGTGACGTCAAAATCGCCTGCTTCGGAATTTCATTTAAGCCCGATATTGATGATCTCCGTGAAAGCCCCGCACTACAAATAACCAAAGAGATTGCTAGTACCCATCCGGGAAAAATTCTTATTGTAGAACCCAATATAAATACGTTACCTGAGTCGCTTGGGGATAATTGCTCGTTAGAAACGTTACAAAGCGCAGTATCACAAGCGGATATAGCAGTGGTTCTGGTAGATCACCGTGAATTCAAAGAACACGCTTTTGAGCTACCCGAAAACAGCAAACTGATCGACACCAAAGGTATCTGGAAATAGTATCGACAATTATCTCCGAAAGGGTCGAATTGGTTTTTAAGTATCAGGCAGATAATGCCGATACGGTTAGACCAGAGACCAGAGACCAGAGAATGCCATGATATTTTCACTTGAAAATGCTATCGTGACAGGCTGGTAAGGTCGGCGAAAGCGGTCAACGTCGAATCCGAATATAAGAACGAGATCGGCTAATTAGTGTGTTAGCTAAAATTAGGTTCAGGAAGAATGTCAACAGTAAGATTCAATCGTCTATCAGTACGTAAATCCTATATTTTCCTGGCTTTGCTTGAGTCCTTGGCGATGATGTCGTGCCTGTTTATCGGAATAGTCTATTCCGATAACACCTTCAACAGCACATTTATCGATCACTTCTTCTGCTTCGAATGTCTGACCTTCGTCATGGTGACCTTTGTCTGTATGGCGGCGATGGGGCTTTACCATGCACGATTGAGAGGCGAAACAACCGAACTGTTAGCGCGGGTATTTTTGAGCTTCCTTTTAGCCACCATCACGCAAGCACTGTTGTTTTACTTCATTCCCTATCTGGATATCGAACCCAAGGCGATTGGTATTGCCTTACTTCTATCTTTTCTAATCGTCTGCGGTCTGCGTTATCTATTTATGCATATCGACCAGACTAGCTTGTTGAAAAAACGAATTTTAGTGCTGGGTGCCGGACAACGTGCCAGTATCATCCATCACAAAATGCGCCGAGATTCCGATCGTAGAGGCTTCCGCCTGATGGGTTATGTCAACATGAACGACGACGAAACCACTATCTGCGAAGAGAACCAACTGCATGTGGATCTTGATCATCTCGATGAATACGTTACTCGCTATCAGATTGACGAAGTGGTCGTCGCCGCCGATCAACGCCGAGGCAAATTGCCAATGGAGGCTTTATATCGCTGCCGTATCGCAGGCGTCAATGTCATTGATGTTGCCGGATTTGTAGAACGGGAATCGGGAAAAATCCCTCTGAAGCTAATGTATCCAAGCTGGGTAATTTACGGTGATGGCTATCGTAAAACCGGTATTTTTGCCCGGGGACTCAAACGGTTATTCGATATCAGCGTTGGCTTGATCTTTGTACTCCTTACCTGGCCATTGATGCTGATCACTGTGCTACTAATTAAATTGGAAAGTGGCCCTAAATCTGCCGTCCTCTATTCACAGATCCGAGTTGGCCGCGGCAGTGAGAACTTCAAGATCTATAAATTCCGCAGTATGCGCGAAGACGCTGAAAAAGACGGTGCGGTTTGGGCCATGCAGAATGATAATCGAATCACCGTTGTTGGTGCCTTTATTCGCAAATACCGAATCGATGAACTACCTCAACTCTTCAATATTCTCAAAGGCGATATGAGCTTTATTGGCCCTCGTCCCGAACGCCCCGAGTTTGTGAGCGACCTATCCGAAACTATTCCCTACTACGGTGACCGTCACCAGGTAAAACCCGGACTCACCGGCTGGGCACAGATCTGTTATAACTATGGCAGCTCTGAAGAGGATGCCATGGAGAAGCTGCAATACGACCTCTACTACATAAAAAACTATACGTTGTTGCTAGATACCATCATTCTGATTCAAACTTGTGAAGTGATTTTCTTTGGTAAGGGTGCTCGGTAATTGAACCGCTTTTGACACTCCCCATCCCCAGCTCTTTATCACTGCGATAGAATCTTCCAGCCGCTGGCTAAGGATTTAAGATAACGATCGCTAATCCGCTCCAATGTGCCCTGATTCTCCATCAGTTCTATCTCACGCTGAATCCGACCCAACAGCTTTTTATCCGTATCTTTGTTAAATGCTAGGCCAAGTTTCCCTTCCAGCAGGGTGTAGACGGATTCATAGTCTTGGAAATCAACGCCCTGTTTATCCATAGTCCAGCGGGTAACGCCTTCAGCATATGCGATCCCATCAACTCGATCAGCCTTCAACAGCTTAATCAACTGGTTGACCGAATTGGTAGAAACGATAGCTTTCTTGTCGACCCCCTGTTCAAGCAGCAACTGCTCTCCGATGTCACGACGTACCACACCAATACGCAGTTGATTTAACTGATCAATATTTAGGATCGACAAAGCCCGACTACGGGGGCTAATAATGGCGACTCTGATCGGAAATACAGGGCCAACAAATGCAAAAAGTTCTAACCTTTGTGGTGTGTAGGTGGTAGAAAATAGCACTGAAGCAGTTTGGCGCTGGACGATACCATAGCCCCTCGCCCAAGGTAGAAATTCGATCTTCCGCTGGCTAGGTGACAGCTTCAAAACATCCCAAAGATGCGTCACCACCTCTACACTCATTCCACGAGGATTCCCCCCCTCATCCTGAAAGTTATAGGGTGGGTAATGCTCGCTGATCCAGCGGATCGGCTGCTCTGAACTTTCTGCAGAGGCAAAGATTGAAACACCCAATAGGGTTAATAGGGATACGAGAGGTCTCAGACGCCTGATCATAGCAACTCGATTTTCTAGCCCAAATGCTACAGTTCTATCACAAGGTTTGGCCTATAAACAGCACCCAAGACCTTTGACAAGCCAGGCACCTGAGCCATATCCGGATCCATCAGCTATATTAAAAGATACGATTTGATAGAAAAGGCCCGCTACATGCTGTCTCTAATCGATATCGCCCTTTTGCTTTATTGTCCTGCACTGTTTAGGCACTCGCCGGCGGATGAACGTCACCCTCAGGGGCGCATGACCACCAAGCGCTACCTTGCCAAAAAACAGGTCGTTAAAAGTCTATGGATCGCAACAGGCACGCTCATGCTCATCTATCCAATAGTGCCCTTTATCGTCACCCTGGGGCTTTTCACCACCTTCCTGTCGTTCACTATATTGGACGAATCAGCATAACCAGACGAATACACAGAATCTGCTTCTCGATAAGTTAGTCGAAAATATCTGTATCCTTATAGGTAAATCCTGAGCTAGCGTTTGGGCCAACGCAATTGCCATGGTGGGCTAAGTTCTGCCACGGCCTGAGCTATATCCTCTCCAGCAAATTGCTCACCTATCTGGGGCTCGCAGATAAACTCAAATCGTTGTCCCTGCCATTGAAAAGCCAGCGCATAGGCGTGCAGATAACCTCTGTCCGCGTCGTTACCACCGTAACGTAGATCCCCCAGAATAGGAGACCCCAAACTTTTCATAGCGACACGCAGTTGATGGGTTCTGCCGGTGATAGGCCGCAGAATAAATAGACGCTGACCCGGCGCAACAGATCGGCTGAAAAAAAGTGTCTTAGCAGGATCTGCCAAACTCGATTGCAATTTCCAGCTCCCTCGACGGGCTTTGACCATATCGCCGAGGATAAGCCCCTGTTTCTTCTTGGGCTTGTTATTGGAAAGCGCCAAATAGTACTTTTCGATCTGATGGTTTTTAAACTGATCATTAAGACAGTGTGCAAACTTCAATTCCTTGCCAAATAGCAGCAAGCCCGAGGTCATTTTGTCCAAACGATGCAAAGGATAGAGCAGTTCCAGTCCTAGATCCTGCTTAAGTTGCTCGGCCACGCCAAGCTGGGAAGCTTCGGTATGAAAATTGATCTCGGGGGCTTTGTCTATCAACACAAAGTGTTCTGTTTCGGCTACCAGTCTGTACGGGGCTAAACTAACTTCCTCTTCTGGGTCGATCTCCATGGCGATTACCTAAAAGATCATTCCGTGAATAACGGCACGTAAAAGAATGGCCACAAAGGCACCAAGAAGTGCGGGTTTAAGCACCGAAGCCACCCGGCGGCCAGCTGAAATCAGAACAGCGATACCTGCCAGATCAAAAGGATGAATCAGAAATCCTGCCAGCCGATTGAACTCTTGCGGGCTTATCAAGCCTTGCTGGATGTACTCGACCGTCACCCCCATCATTGCGTTACCACCCGCGATATATTTGGTGATAATCGGCAGCAGTACTTCACTGGGCATACCCAGCGCGGCAAACACCGGAGCAAGCACCCCTTCCAAGGCTTCAATGAAGCCAACAGAGCGAAGAATAAATACGATAACTAGAGCCAGTACCAGCATCGGCAATGCAGCAATAGCAATATCAAATGCATCCCGGCCAGCCCGATTGATTATGCCGAGAATACCGGTGGGTCCGTCGTTAAGAGGCCCTTCTTTATCCGCTTGAGGATCCTCTTCAGCAGACAGATTTCGTCCGAAAAGATGATAAGTCAACGCCGCGGCTAAAATGCCACACAGCAATGAAATCAGTAGACTTACGCCCACATTCAATCCAACCGCAGCCATGGGAAAAACAACATTCGCCTGAGCCAATGCCAACACCATCGACAAAGTCGCTGCTATATGACGTTTGGACATCCCTCCTCTGTCCATCATCGCCAAAGTAGCAACGGGGGCGGCAAAGCTAACCAATAGTATCTGGATCATGGCAAACACACCAAGACCCGGAATCCCGAAAGGTTTCAAAATGGGCGTTGCAACTCTGACAATCGCTTCCAATACACCCTTGGCTTCCAGCAGACGCATGATCGTCATCATTACAATCATGATAGGCAGCAAGACAAACAGCGCTAGCTCGATGCCGGAACGCCCTGCGGCTAAGATTATCTCGGCGATTTCACTCATCTGTGTGCAGCTATCCTTGAGGGTTGAAAGGGTGGTGAAGTGTACCAGATCGCTCAACGCAGAGGCAGCCTACAGGGCCTTAGTCAGCGTTTAAATACCCACAAACGATAACAATGAATAACGCCCCTTCCCGAGCCATAAATTCCAATCTCTCCCCTCTGGTAACAGTCGTTTTCGTCTACTGCTTACCCGATTGGCAGGGGACGATAGGACAGAATTCATAGAAAGATTTAAACCAGAGTAGAAAAAGTTTGCCGACTCCACACTCTATCACCATACTTACAGTCAACCAGAAATTCTTAAGCACGTATTTAAGCTATGGATTTAGCTAAGCTTTTCCGCACACTCAAACCACAACTGCTGATCCTCACTGTGATTGGCAGCATGCTGCCAAACTTGGTCAGTGGTGCGGATAGAGATGTAATCCGGGTCGGTATGATGGACTTCCCCCCCTATTACAGCCTGTCGAAAGACAATCTTGTAGAGGGGGAATTGGTGGATCTGCTCAATCGGGTGATGATCGAAATGGATCAGCGCTGGACGCCGCAGTTTTTCGAAGTTCCCCATTTGCTCACTAACCTTACCGAAGGCAAGACAGACCTGGCGATGCTGATTCGCCATCCGCTGCTGGAACAGAAAGCCCTGTATGGTAAACGGCCTGTTGGTCGGTTGATTCTAAAGGCCTATCGCCGCGACTCAAATCCCGCCGCACAATCCCTGGAGAGCTTGCGAGGGAAGCGGCTGATTCTACTTCGCGGCTATGGCTATGGAGGATTGGTCAATAAGCTGATCGATGCGAAAAACGGCCGCTCTCCCCTTTTCGCTAGCAACCGTAAACAAGCCCTGCAGTGGCTACAGGCTGAAAAAGGTGACTATTTGCTGGACTACCAGGGTCCGGCCTCAACTGCGCTGAAAAATCTGGGATACAGCAAAATCACCGGAGACACGGTACTAGATAAGAATATCTACTTTGTGCTTTCCGGCCGTTTAGCCAATGCCCCGTCAATTATGGCCCGCCTGGAGAGAGCACTCAGCAGAGTGTCCCTGAAAAACAAATAACGGAACTGAACAATCAGTATTTGCTACGATTACGATCGCTCCAGATCCCTTCGGCCAACTCTACCGCCTCGGTGACGTTGCTCGCCCGTCCCATCAGTTTCAAACACACAGCCATGGTCTGGATCACTGCGGCTTCACCATAGCTGTTTTCAATGTCACCACGCCAGAAACGCAACAGATCCTGAACATCCAGATCCTTATCTTTAACCTCGCGCTGGTTAAAGAATCGTGGCCATTCATCATCGACGTATTCGCCATCAGATACCCACTGGGTGGTGCAGTCACTATCGGGTTTAATCTCCGCCTCACCGCCATCACCTTTAATGGTGACACTGTTGTTTTGCCCCAGTAACTTAGCCGTTTTCTGGTGCATCGGGCCGTAGGCCGGATGGAATACACCATCCACTCGATAGGCCGCATCCAGCGGGTTCAATAGCCGGCACAACGTATGTACCGGAGACCGTAATCCCAATATTGGTCTCAGATTAATCACTTCTGCCAACACCGGGCTGAGCATCTCGATGGGTACATAGGCCAGATTACAGTGCGCCAATTCCAACTCTGCATCCAACCAATTGTGGGAAGATTTCAACCCAAATACATGCAACAGATCTTCGATATAGATACGACCACTGGTGTGTCCACGGGCGCCGTGCATCAATACACGAACACCGCTTTCAGCCAAAGCCAGTGCACTAAGGAAGAACCAGGGCAGACGGTTTTTCTTACCGGCGTAAGTGGACCAATCCAGATCCACTTTCAATTCATCTGGCACCGGCATTTGAGCTTTTACTGCACGAACAAAGCCGCTCAACTCTTCCGGGCTCTCCTCTTTCACCCGCAACAACATCAGAAAGGCCCCTAACTGCTCCGGACGAACCTGGCCTTCCAGAATCAGCGCCATCGCTTCACGCGCTTCCTCTTGGGTAAGCGAACGAGACCCTTTTTTACCTTTTCCTAAAATACGGACGTACTGAGCAAAAGGATGTTCATTTGCGAGCATGGAGTATTCCTACAACTGATTGATGACAGGTTGGCATTTTATATCGGGTGTTGAACACAAGGATAGTCAATAAGCATCTGAAATGCCTATATTTACTCGCTTGAGTTTAAACTTTGCACTACTTTTCAGACCCCGCCAGAATCCTTTTAAGATGCCGACGCTAAAGCCAGCATCTTTCTGTACTTTTCAGGCAAGATTACGACGGTCTATTTTTCAAGTTTCGATGTTTTTACCACAGATTAATCGAAAATATCAAAAAGCTGCTCCATCATGCCCTTCTTTTTCTTGTAACGATAAGGGCTGCCGCTATGCCGACGTCTTGGATGGGCGTGGTGCTCAGCGCGATAGCTATCCTTTTGCTGTTTATATTCCGGTTGCGGCCTATAGCCCTGATCCTGGTATTGGCCCTGCTCCAGACGATTACAGCGCTCAATAATTTTATCCAGCTCTCCCTGATCCAACCACACACCTCGACAACTGGGGCAGTAGTCAATCTCAACACCCTGACGGTCACTCATTTGCAAATTTTTCTGGCATCGTGGACACAACATCGTCTTAGCTCTCCTTGTTTTTCATTGCTGAAAATCTTTGATATCCAGAGAACTTTTCAGTTCCATACAGCGAATATCCATAAACAGTCAAGATTTCTGTCAAATAATAGAAAACTATCCGACATATCTTGCTAAATCAGCGTATAATTTCGCCTTTTCCCGCCCTCGCAGTGTTGCGCATATACTAAGTGGTTTTACTAAATGTCCGAAAGCACCGTCGCCTTCAGCGATTTAAATCTCAACTCCGCCATCCTGAAAGCCCTAAAACAAGAAGGTTACGAGAGCCCGTCTCCAATTCAGGCGGCTTGTATCCCTCTACTTCTTAATGGCTCGGATGTGCTCGGTATGGCGCAGACAGGTACCGGTAAAACCGCCGCCTTCGCACTGCCTTTGTTGGACCGTATCAACCTGAAGCTGGCTAAACCCCAAGTATTGGTGCTGGCCCCTACCCGTGAATTGGCGATTCAGGTGTCTGAAGCGTTCCAGGCATACGCTCGTCACATGAAGAGTTTCCACGTACTGCCCATCTATGGCGGACAGAATTACGGCCTACAGCTGAAGGCTCTTAAGCGTGGCCCTCAGGTCATCGTCGGAACACCTGGACGAGTCCTCGATCACATCAACCGTAAGACCCTCGACCTCTCTGAAATCCAAGCACTGGTTCTGGATGAAGCCGACGAGATGCTCCGCATGGGCTTTATCGACGATGTTGAAACTATCATGGCGGAGACGCCAAAAGAACGACAGACAGCGCTGTTCTCCGCCACCATGCCGGATCAGATTAAGCGCATCAGCAAGCGCTACATGCACTCTCCACAAGAGGTGAAAATTGCTGCCAAGACCTCAACCGTCGAGAACATTGAGCAGGTTTACTGGAAAGTCAGTGGCACAAACAAAATCGATGCCCTTTCGCGTATTTTGGAAACTGAAGAGTACGACGGCGTTATCATCTTCGCTCGTACTAAAACCGCTACGGTGGAACTAGCCGAAAAGTTGGAAGCTCGTGGCTACGCAGCTTCTGCATTGAACGGCGACATGAGCCAGAACATCCGAGAGCGGACTGTGAATCGTCTTAAATCCGGCAAGTTGGATATTCTGATTGCCACCGACGTTGCCGCCCGTGGTTTGGATGTCGATCGTATTGATGTGGTAGTTAACTACGACATCCCTTACGACACCGAAGCTTACGTTCACCGTATTGGCCGTACCGGTCGTGCTGGCCGTAAAGGTAAGGCGATTTTGTTCGTTGCACCTCGCGAACGTCGCATGCTTTACGCTATCGAGCGTGCTACACGCCAAAAGATCACAGAAATTGGTCTACCCAGCCGCGACATCGTTACTCAAAAGCGGATTGAGGCCTTTAAAGAACAGCTGGTGCAGGTATTTGCCGCTGAAGATCTAGGCTTTTATCAACAGCTAAGCGAACAGCTAAGCGAACAGTTGGAAACGGATCCTACTCGCTTAGCCAGCGCTCTTCTCTATCTGGCTCAGAAAGAGCGTCCACTGCAGCTACCACCAGAGCGTGAACCTCGACAGAGTAACGAGCGTCGTGATCGGGATGATCGTGGCAACAGTGACGACCGCCAGGGACAATCTAAGACGTGGGACCGCTACCGGATCGATGTCGGTCGTGACGATGGCATCGAAGTCAAACACGTCGTCGGTACTATCGCTAACGAAGCATCCATCAACAACCGCTTTATCGGTCATATTAAGCTCCACGACAGCTATAGCACGGTTGAGCTACCAGAAGGCCTGCCACAGGATACCCTGGATCACCTTCAGAGCACCCTCATTTGTGGTAAGGAGATGAATCTGGAGTTTCTAGACAAAACTCGCAGTAGTGATCGCCCCGGCGGCCGCGGCAAAAACAAACCGCGGGTGAAGCCTCACCACAAGAAACCAAACAAGAGACGGGATAACCGCAACTCTTAATTCGACCACCAGGCCTACGATCAGCGGGTGTTAATCAAACACCCGCTTGGCCGCCCTTCCCGCTCGAGCCGCTTCGTACCAGGACGATGGATCAACCAGATGCATCGTCTCATCCACTTCAGGATAGGCCAATTGATGCTGATGACAGTAAGCCGCCAGACGGCTGTGACACCAGCGAAATAGAAGATCCTGACGTAATTCCGGATCAAGTCGAGACTTGCCATAGAGACCTGCAGCCTGACGTTGCTGTTGCGCTTCAGCAAGAATAATCCCCGCCGCCACAGAAACATTCAACGACCCCACCATCCCCACCATTGGCACCAGAATGTGCTCATCGGCGCGATCGGCCGCGGCCTCACTAACTCCGCGCATTTCCGCTCCCATCAGCACTGCAACCGGCTGGGTATAATCCACCTCGCGATAATCCACCGCACGATCGGAGAAATGGGCCGCATAGATTTTCATTCCCTGTGTTTGAACAGTATCAGCCGCCTTTTCCAAGTTTTCATGGGTAAGCACATCAACCCATTGGCCACTGCCCCGTGCAGTACCGTTAAAATCACGGTAACCCGCCTCTGGCAGCACAGCATGCACCTGTTGAATACCCACAGCATCAGCGGTACGAATAAGAGCGGAGAGGTTCTGCGGCTTATTCACCTGATCGGCAATCAGGGTCATATCCGGTTGTCGGTTATCCAGCACCTGCTGGAATTTGGCCAGTCGTTCAGGAGTCATAGTTGTGAAATTGATCGATGCAAAGGAAAAAGGCGATAAATTACTGCATGCTGAGGCCAATTTCCAGGGAGTAATTTCCTCTGACCATGGGAAAACGCTATCATAGCGCTCCCATATATCTATCCTTAGCCAGCGGAATTTAGCAGTTTTAATGAACAAAGAGATTATCGCCTACCAGGGTCACGAAGGCGCCTACTCCCACCTGTCTTGTCGCAAAGTCTTTCCCGATATGCAACCGTTGGCCTGCGATTCCTTCTTCGATGCCATGTTTAAGGTGGAGAACGAAGAAGCCAAACTGGCGATGATCCCTTTAGAAAACTCAACTGCCGGTCGCGTTGAAGAGATCTATCGGCAGATGCCGAAAACACGGCTGCATATTATCGGCGAACATTTTGAACCGGTTAACCATTGCCTGCTGGGGGTCCCGGGCTCCAACATCGAAGATCTGAAAACCGTTGGCTCCCACCCCCAGGCGCTTGCCCAATGTCATGACGCTTTAAAAGCACTCAACCTCAAACCGGTAGCCAAACTGGACACTGCTGGTGCTGCCTTGGAAGTCTCACAACTTAAAGATCCCAGCCACGCAGCCATCGCCTCCAGCTTGGCGGCTGAGCTTTACGATCTGGATATCCTCAAACAAAATCTACAAGACGCAGACGGGAACACTACCCGCTTTTTGATTCTGTCTAAGACTCGCTCGATGCCCGAGTACCGACCTAGCAAACGCTTTATCACCTCGATGATGTTTAGAGTGCGCAATATCCCCGCAGGACTTTATAAGGGCTTGGGCGGTTTTGCCACTAACAACGTCAATCTGGTCAAGCTGGAAAGCTATATGGCCGGCGGTACCCTAAAGCGCTGCCAGTTTCACCTCGATGCGGTCGCTCATCCAGATCAACGTCCCATGCAGCTGGCGCTGCAAGAACTGGAGTTTTTCGCTGAAGAAGTTCGCATTTTAGGAACTTATGAAGCTCACCCGTTTCGAACCGACCATGAACTGATCGAATAACGGCTACAACTATTATGGAATCTGTATCACAACAAAATGGAATGAAGTGGCAACAACTTGCGTGGATTATCGCTTTACTGGTACTTCTCGGTTACCTCGGCTGGCTTGGTCGCACTTTGATGGAATCACAGGATCAGTCGGTAGAGCTGCTTCCGGGCGAAGCACCCTGCGATATTCGCAATGCCCCCTGTACCGCAGCCCGCGCCCAACAGCAGATTTTGTTTGCTATTGACTCGCCAACACTCGATTCCAGTACCCCCGTTGATCTTCGCGTTGAACTCCAGGGCTTTGATAGTGACAAAGTCGAAGTAGAGCTGCAGGGTCGGGACATGTTTATGGGCGAGAACACCTATAAGCTGAAACCGCAGCCAGATGGTAGTTTCCGCGCCACGGGGTACCTACCGGTCTGCACCACCGACCTTATGGTGTGGCGGGCAACTGTTCGCATCAAAGAGGGGCAAAAAACCCTCGGTGGCGTATTTGATTTCGAAGCCCGATAAAACAGACCTATTCTGACGGCGCTATAAAGGGACTCTATTTTTCATGTCAAAACGGCTTAGCACCCTACAGTGGATTACCACGGCGATGGCAGTACTGGCGATCGCCATAACCCTTATCGTCAATTTTGATCGTCCAGAACAAAGCGACACAGCCTACCCCGGTCTGGGAGGCGATTTCACGCTGGTCGGCAATGATGGTCCCGTGGCACTTGAGAATTTCCGCGATCAGGTTGTAGTAATGATGTTTGGTTTTACCTACTGCCCCGATATCTGCCCAACCGGCTTGGCCAATGTGGCTGCGGCCTTAAACCAGCTCGAGCAACAGCAACAATCGAAAGTCCAGGCCCTGTTTATCAGCGTCGATCCCGACCGTGATACGCCTGCACGCCTGCACGACTATACCCGCTATTTCCACGACAATATTCAAGGTATTACTGGTAGCAAGGAACAGATCGATCAGGTAGTTCAGTCCTACGGTGGCTTCTACCAAATGGTGCCGATGCCTGAATCAGAATTGAAATACTCGGTAGATCACAGCTCCCGCATCTACCTGATCAACAAGCAGGGCCAGCTAGCTCAACTAATGTTTCACAACTCCGCGCCGGCAGAGTTGGCCGCTGAGATTAAAAAGCTGATATAAGTGGCTCAATCAACCATCCATGACAAAACCCAAGCTAACCCATAGCTGGCTTCACTGATAAAGGAAACTTCAATGAAGAAACTGATGCCTCTCGCCTTATCGCTTTTAAGCGCTGCTGTTTTTGCTGAAGTTCAGATCAGCGACGGATATGTCCGCGCCACTCCTCCTGGAGCACCCACCAGCGCCGCGTTTATGACCCTCAATAACAGCGACGGCAAGGCGGTCGAGCTACTCAGTGCTCAGTCTCAGGTGGCTCGCAGCACAGAGCTCCACACCGTCAAACACGAAGACGGCACTATGAAGATGCGTCAGGTGAAGAACATCACCGTTCCTGCCGAAGGCTCCGTTGAGCTTAAGCCAGGTAGCTACCACGTAATGCTAATCGGCTTGGAAAAAGGCCTGAAAGAGGGCGACGAAGTGATGCTAATGCTGAACTTCTCCGATGGAACCATGCAGCATCTGATGCTGCCGGTTATAAAACCCGGAACTGGAAAAGCAATGGCAGGTGGAGAGATGAAGCACCATCATCACTAAGTCAAAATAGAAAAAAGGCACTCGATTGAGTGCCTTTTCGTTGTATAAACCCTAAACCCCCTGCTACCAATGAAGCTCCCTGAAGCTAAAGTGCTGCGCTTGGGGTGTTGGTAATTGATAGAACTCTGCTAGTTTCTCTACCAACAAACGCGGCCGCTCGGCCAACCCCTGTTCCAAGTAACAAAGCACCTGCTGGTAGACATTCTCTTTAAAGCGACTGTTATCTGTGGGCACACCACTCAGATTATCGGCACTGACCCGAAACTTAAAACCGCAAGCCTTAGCCAGAATCCACTCCAATGCCTGGGGCTTTATCTCGACCTTTTCAAATTCAGACTGCTGCTCAGCACTGCGACCGTCCGGTTGGTACCAATAGCCAAAATCTTCCAGCTTGCGGCGCTCAGGCCCGGCAATGCACCAATGACTGATCTCATGGAGGCAGCTGGCATAGAAGCCATGGGCAAAGACCACCCGATGATAAGGATTGGAATCGTCCGCTGGCAGATAGATAGGTTCATCTTCACCCCGCACCAACACAGTATTGTAGCTGTGCTGAAAGAGCTCATTGAAGATCTGAACCATATCTTCAGGATCGTGGTTTTTTGCCAAAGGTTGAGCTTGTTTCGCACTTATCACTGGAAAGGTTCCCAACTATTCCCTTTCAGCCACCATGTCTGGCCGGTTTCACGGTCGATACGGGCCGCCACATAGCCCTTTATATCACCAGCAGCGGGACGCAGGATCACCTGATAGACCGAGGCAGGGATGTGTTCAAGCTCATTGATCTCGGCCCAACTACCATCTGTGGCGATCCAACTTAATCCGGTGGCTTCGTCATACTTAAAGATCACCCACTGGCCTTTGGGTGTGTAGGCAGAAACCAGTTTAAAGCCGTTCGCATTAACACTCGAAGCGTATCCGCCAGCAGCTTGCCCACCAGCCTGATCTGCAAGCTGCTGCTCAACTCGGCTTAAAATCTGAGTCAGCTCATTGTCCTGGCTTTGCGCCGGTTGCTCATTCTCATCTGCAGATACTTGCTTTGCCCGTTGTTGACTCTGCTGTTGCATCTGCATCTGTTGCATAGCCTGCAAAAGTTGTAAATTACGCTGCTGCACCGCCTGCATCTGCTGGTTAAGTTTAATCACCTGCTCCTGCATTAGAGTGATGCGCTGCTCCACCTGTGTATTGGATTTCAGCAATTCATCGAAGCGTTGAGTTAGGGGCGCCAACGGATCGGCTTGCCGTTGAGCCGTGGTTGCAGCATCGCTGGGTTTTACCGCCTGGGCCTGACATCCGGCCATCAGCAGCAACAGACTGCATAGCAGTATCGGTCGCATCCTAATCATCCATCTTTTGATTGCGTTGACTGGTTATTCTATCCACTTGAACACCCTTTTCCAGCACCAAAACCGCTATTAGAGGGCAAGAATATCCAGCAGCTCAGGGGCTTCCTGGCCACCCTCTTCTGATCTCTCACTGCCCATACTAAGGGACTTAAAATCGAAGAGTTCGGTATCGACCAAGTGGGAAGGCACCACATTCTTTAGGCTTCTAAACATAACTTCAATACGACCAGGGAAGCGTTTGTCCCAATCCTGCAGCATCTCTTTGATCACCTGGCGTTGCAGGTTGTCTTGGGAACCACAGAGGTTGCAAGGAATGATGGGAAACTCTTTCAAAGCCGCATACGCTTCAATATCTTTCTCACGACAATAGGCCATGGGGCGAATAACAATATTTTTGCCGTCGTCGCTTTTCAGCTTGGGTGGCATCGACTTCAGTTTGCCACCGTAGAACATGTTCAGGAAGAATGTTTCTAGAATATCATCTCGGTGGTGACCTAAAGCAATCTTGGTGGCGCCGATACTTTGAGCAAAACGGTAAAGAGTTCCACGACGCATACGGGAGCAAAGACTACAGGTGGTCTTGCCCTCAGGAATCACCTCTTTAACTACGGAATAGGTATCGCGCTCCACCACATGAAAAGGCACGTTGATGGAGGTAAGGTATTCTGGCAGTACGTGCTCTGGAAAACCCGGTTGCTTCTGGTCCAAGTTGACCGCAACCACCTCAAAGTTGATGGGAGCGCTCTTCTGCAGGTTTAGCAGGATGTCCAGCATAGCGTAGGAATCTTTCCCTCCGGAGAGACAGGCCATCACCTTGTCACCGTCTTCGATCATACCGAAATCTTCGATACCTCGGCCGACATCTCGACGCAGGCGTTTCTGCAGTTTATTCAGTTGGGTTTTATCTTTTTTGGAGGATGATTCCATGGTATTTCCGTCGGTAACATGGGGCACAGACAATATCAGCGGCCCAAACAGCGTTGAGGGCGCAATTTTACGCGGAAATGGGGAGTTGCTCCAGCGAAATCCAAACCACTGGAGCGATGGGCTAGCTACCTGGCTCTTAAACTGAATCCGTTCAGAAGCTGTTCGATGGGATGAGGTTTACCAATACCATAGCCCTGAGGAAAATCGACGTTCATATCCAACAATATGGCGCTACTTTCTTCACTTTCGCCAAATTCAGCCACCGTACGTTTCCCCATCAGATAGACCATATTGTCGATACTGCGAACCAATTCACGGTCGATCTCATTGTCGGTAATATTCTTAACAAAAATCCCATCAATCTTAACGATATCGACCGGGAGCGTGCTCAAGTAACCAAATGGGCATAAACCACTGCCAAAGTCATCCAACTCGAAACGACAACCCACATCCTTAAGCCGAACAATGGAATGCGGCCAATGATTTTCGTACCTCAGGGATGCATTCTCTCGATGTCCGCTACGTCGGGAACTATCTCATCAAGATCATGAACGACTGTTTCTTCCCTCACCTATTCCACTAGACATCTGCCAGACGTTTGAGCTGATACAGATCTGTACGACGGTCCTTTAAATTTTGTACGCTACCATGATTGTGCAACTCTTTAAGAAGATTGAGATTTACATCCGCAATAAGAGTCATTTCCGTATTGGCTGTTGCCTCTGCCCTGACTGTATCAACTGGAAAAGCAAAATCACTGGGGGTAAAAATACCGCTCTGTGCGTATTGAATATCCATATTGTGAACTCGGGGTAAGTTGCCAACATTACCAGCGATTACAACATAGCATTCGTTTTCAATGGCTCTTGCTTGAGCGCAAATCCTTACACGGTTGAATCCTGCTTGAGTGTCCGTTTGAAATGGCACAAACAATATTTGCATCTCCTCTTCTGCCAATAGTCTGGCGAGTTCAGGAAACTCAACGTCATAGCAAATCAAAACACCAATACGACCCGCATCAGTATCAAATGTCTTTATGATGTCGCCACCCGACATCCCCCAGACTCGGACCTCATCAGGAGTAGGATGCAGTTTAAATGAGGAATCCCAGCTGCCGTCACGGCGACACAAGTAGGAAACGTTTTTCAGACTCCCATCATCATCTACTAAGGGCATCGATCCGCCAATAATGTTGACGTTATAGGTCATGGCAAACTCGACCAATTTGTCACGTAGAGGTTCGGTATACTCCGCAAGTTTTCGTACCGCTTTCACTTCTCGTAACTGATTAAATTTTGCCATCAAAGGTGCATTAAACCATTCTGGGAACAGGCAAAAATCACTACCATAGTCACTGACTGCGTCTATAAAATATTCCATCTGCTCAGTAAGTGCTTCAAAGGATGTGAACGGACGCATTTGCCACTGCACTAAACCTATACGCACATTTTCTTTAACACCTCCGACCAGCTTTTCATTTTTTTCATAATAGATGTTGTCCCATTCCAAGAGCGTCGCATAACAGCAGCTTTCTGTATCTTCAGGATCATAGCCGCGCAGCACTTTTGTAACGTGAAAGTCGTTGGATAGCTGGAAGGTCAACGTTGGGTCATATATCTCCCGTCGTTTGACCTTATCGATATACTCTCGTGGAGTTAACTTATCAGCGAACTCTGAGTAATTGGGAATTCGACCTCCAGCGATTATCGAGCGCAGATTGAGTTTTTCGCACAGCTCTTTCCTAGCATCATAAAGGCGTCGGGCAAGGCGAATACCACGGAATTTCGGATGCACAAACACTTCTATTCCGTACAGCACATCTCCCTGTGCCTCATGAGTACTAAATCGAAAATTATCGGTCACTTCACTGAAGGTGTGGAGATCTCCTAGGCGGCTGTAATCTACGATAATGGCAAGTGCGGTCGCCACCACGCTGCCGTCAATCTCAATGCACAACTGTCCTTCCGGAAACAAAGATACTAAACGCTGTATATCCTGCCTTCGCCACGGCGTAGTATCAGTTCCATCGTAGGCCTCTTCCATTGAGGCTCTCAGGCTCAGATAATCCTGAGCAACAAGATTACGTAACAGTATTTGCGGTTCAGTTTGTTTTGATTCTGTACTCATAACATCGCTTTACTCAGACTGTATTTTCTGACAAACGACCTTGATCGCCGTGCTAGAACTAAAACACGCAAAAAGACTTCCATCTACTTTGTTTATGAGTATTGTCTTTTGGTGGCTATGTGCAGGCGGGATAAATTTCATATTGTTTCCCAAGGGCTCACTCCAGGGAGCGCAGCTGGATTTTATTTTGCTTGTAGAGCAAACCGTCACCCTTCCCGAATCGTTCTGAAGTTTCCAAATAAATCCTGCATTGTTTGTCCCTATAGCCGAATAGTTTGGTAGTTTATCACCATACCTTTGTTCAGATTCTGCATAAGTACAATAGGATAACGTGGACAAGACAGCTACTGATAGAAACCGAAAGCATACACGCATGGCAGACATAGCAATTTCATCCATTAGAAAAAAGTTGGCGAACATAAAAGGTGTGGTTTCAAAACCAATGGAGCTAATCAACCTTGATTTTTCACCAAGATATTTGCTTAGTACCTCACTGCCTTCAGTATCGTAAAGTTCTAGTAGATTAGTAGCAGCTCACTACTAACGATGAGTCATAGAACCTCATCCAAATCGTCCACTTGGCTAACAGCCAGAATAATTCGGCGAAGTGATGACAGACGGTTCATGCTGAATGCCACCTCAATTTGGGAAAACAGGGGATAACTTATTTAGAGTATAGATGGCATGGGTAGATACCTCCTATTGCAAGAGATAATTCGACTTAGCCTGGACTACTTTTAATACAAAAACCGTATCAACATAACGGTCACTGAAGCGGTGCGGTTGTCGTTAATCTAGAAAGTAAAAATTATCAGCGGTTTCCCTGCGCAATTGCAGTTCATCCAAACGTTCTTCCAGTTTACGTTTCGGACATTTCATTCTGCTGCTAAATGCTTCAATGGTTAGCAATTCATTCTGTTCGAATTCTTCCGAATAGAAATCTTCATCTTTATCGTCAATGTCATCCATCGTTCAATTCTATCTTTGGAAAAAAGCCGTTTAGCTTGAAATTATCAATTGTCGTAAAGAGGCAGATTTATTTACCTGCTTTACATTGCTCTTACAAAGCTTCGATTAAATGTTCTTATCGAAAAAGACAGCTATGAGAATACCAACCTTGCTGTACCCCATAGCTGTAAAATTGTGATGATTGATATACAACAGAGCTTGTCTCGACACACCTAAAGGAGTATTTCAACTAAATCAGCTCCCGCCCCGTTAGTCGCTTCTATCTCACCTTTGCAAAATCTCCCAAAAGAAGGCCCTAGGTAGCAAAGCACTTCATTTTGGGCACATCCATGTTGAATCAATCGGACTACTACTTTCTAGGCCAACGCAAATTCGATAGAGACACTGTTTGGAACACTAGCAAGTATCGCTAAGCGCCTTTATCACCAGAACGATGGCCAAGATATCAGTGAGTACTACATTCAGGTCGTCTCTAACGTAGCGAAAAGATACTAACAAAGCAGGTTTTTGAGTGTAAAATGATGTTTTTTTATTACTTTGATAAATAATATTTGTTATTAGTATGGATATTGAGCTCCTAAGAACTTTCCTAGAAGTTTCCAAAACACGCCATTTTGCCCGTGCCGCCGAGAACCTGTATCTGACACAGTCGGCTGTCAGCTTTAGAGTCAAGCAGTTAGAGCAAATTGTAGGCGTGGATCTATTTATAAGGCAGAGGAACAACATCAGGCTAACACCCTCAGGTGAACGCCTAGTTTCTCATGCTCAAAATATGCTGGCGGCATGGCAACTAGCATTGCAGGATGTGGGGGTTTCTGAACAACAAGAGATGCAGCTATCTCTGGGCGGCATAACCAGCTTGTGGGAAACATTTCTACAATCTCTTCTGCCCTATCTGGCAAAAGAATTTCCGGCAACTTTAATTAGAACCGTCATCAGTTCACATATAGAGTTAACTCAATCCTTGATCGAAAACCGGATGGATATTGCAGTGGTATTAGATCCCCCAAACCTAGCAGAATTGGCAGTACATAAAGTCGGAAAGATTGAATTGGTGTTGGTGGCAAGCCACGAAGAAACGAGAATCGGAACCATTGATCAGCTGGGATACGTGTATGTAAATTGGGGAACCGCAAGCAATATCAAGCATGCGAAACTATTCAAAAAGCCTGTGCCAGCTGTGTTACACACTGAACATAGCCAAATCGCTTTAGAATACATAGCTTCACAGGGTGGTGCTGCGTTTCTCCCTTTAGCTATAGTGCAACCTTACATAGATAGAAGGCAGCTATTTCTGGTACCGGGAACTAAGCCCTCCAGTAGAAATGTATTTGCTGTTTACTCAAAGGATTCTCCCAAAATTGGTCAGATAACGTCGATTGTTGAACTACTCACACAATTCGAATTAAAACCACAAATTCCCACAGTGGTCAGTCTCAAACCATGACCGTCACATCGGTAGTTACACTCTATTTGTGGTTATAAATAAACCTGGGGGTATAACTAAGGATGGTCTGAACAAGTAGCTCCAAACTGTCCGGTTTCTATTTTCAGCGCGGAAATGCCTCGCTGGATCGTCATTCCGCCCTTTTTATTACCCGCTGAGCCAATTTAGCACTCAGCGGACGGATTTACCCTACGCCAGAAGCTTATGCCTAGACTG
>JAPHRD010000065.1 GCA_026196225.1 Motiliproteus sp. | reverse complement strand
TGCTCACGGCTGTAGCCCTGTGTGAGTTGTCTAGACACCAACAAGCATAAGGCTTTCAGCCGTTTCTGTTTAGGCCTTCATGAAAAATCCGGGCTAACGCGGCCTTAGGCATCTGATGAATCTCAGACGCTTATACCTTTTGCTAGCTTTGTACCTTGGAGGTGAGTTGTCTGCGGCACCATACAAGCACCTCAAACCGTCAAACGCTCTAAAAAATCCCCGTCTCAAGCCCTGCAGCAATGGTCATTCCCAGCTCCTCGCATTGTCCAAAAAAACTTTCCTGAAAATCCCCTTTCAATACCAACGGTGACTGCACAGCGCGCCATTTCAAACCGGTAGTGATAGTCCCGATGCTGTTGCAGGTGCCTGTTCCATCTGAGCCTGCGCGAACCACCAGTGCGTAGGGCAGTGCTTCGGTATGTTCGATGCAGGGGTAGTAACAGCGATCGAAAAATCCTTCATGGCGCCGCTCATGTAGGCAAAGTTTTCTGGGGTGAAGAGGATGATCGCGTTTGCGCTTAGGAGGCTGTCCGGTGTTGCCTCAAGCGGGGGAATGCACTCTACATCGACATTGTCTATATCGGGGTGGTTGGCACCCTTTGCGATGGCGTCGAGCAATGCCTTGGTGTTCGGTGAGGGGGTGTGGGCAATAATTAACAGTTTTTTATTCATATTTTTAGTCATTAATGTCCTTGGCTATGGGTGTGATCCCAAGATACTACTATAGCGCTTTCTTTGCGGGTTTTCGGATACGGAAAATTGTTTTCATCGTTCGCCCAGGCTGGCAGTTATTCCAAATTCTTTACCTATACTGCAGTGCTAGCAATCAGTTGTTTTTTAACAAGGAGAACTGCAATGGGTGTTTTTAGAGACGCGTTTAAGACCATAGGGGAAGCGGTTACAGATATGTCGAGCCTGGATGTTGTGACCTATAAAGGCTCGATCGAGGCTGAGTTGAGTGGTAATAAAATGCCGGAGAATTTTCAGGATGTGCTCAATTTGGCGGGTACCAGTGAGGTCAAACTTAAACTCTTGGCATCAACCCAGATGAAACTGGATGGCGATATCCTGGCCTATTCAGATACCGCTATTACTCCGGAAGAGGCAGAGGCCCACAGGGATCTTGTGGAATTGGGTCAGGAGAACCGGCTAGCGACTATCGACTTCGTTCACCGGGTTGTTGGTTTGGATGACATCGCTTGACCGTTCAGTTCAGCAAACAACTGTTCCATGAGTGAACAACTTTACACAGCGCTCCACACCGGTCTCGACGAAGCGGTGTCTCGTGGTTATCTACCCAATCCCGGTGTTCAACTGGAATCTATCGACAAGCGCAACGATAGCGACTCCAGAGGTTATGTCTGGGCGCTTCGCACCCGCTTGATCGATCTCGGTTATCTGGGCGATAGCAAGGCAAATCGTAGTGGTACCGTCACTGATAAGGCATTTGTTCGGGCAGTGCGACACTTTCAGCGTGATGTTGGTGAAGACACCTTGCATCAGGACGGTTGGGTGGGGCCGAAGACCTGGCGAATCCTACAGTGTCTGATCAGCTTTGAGGAGCAGCAGGAGCCTGATAGCTGGAATTTTAATATTCCTTTATCCCAGAGCCCAGCCGTAGCGCGGGCGGCTTACCTGCGACTGTGGGTGATGGGTTTTTTCGGGGACTGGAAATCCACCAAGTTGAAACGGGGCGTCGATGTGACACTCGACAACCAGGCCTTTCGTGCGGCCTTTACTCGTTTCTGGAAATTTGCTCAACGCTTGGAGTTGCTCGATGACGAAGCGCCGGCTACACCGCAATTAAACGAGAGCTGTCTGCGTGTTCTGTTTAATCACGACAGCACGGTTCGTGCCCTTGCCAGTTCTGGCAAAAGCCTGTTTCAGGATTACCAAGAGCAGATCGAAGCCATCGCCCGTATAGAGTTGTGGTTGTTGGGTTACGACTGTGTTCCTGGCCCACCTAGAATGATTAAACGGCGGCGCCATGGTCCCAGGAAAAAGCGCACCAAGTGGCGAAAAATACCCCGTTTAAACAAGGTGATTGGTAAGTTCTGGGATGATTTTCCTAGCTTGAAGGATAACGCGCCAGATGATCGTATCTCTTCGAACCTTTTTTCCGCCCTTCGTGGGTTACTGGATGAACCGGCGCCGGCAAAAATGGACGTTGATGATGTGGACTCGGTGGTGCTGAAGTTGAACGAACTGGTGTCGGATGAGGATACCAGGGATTCGTTTATCGATAGCTTTGAAAACCTAGCTTCAAGTATATGGGATGGTGTTAAGCGGATAGCTAAGATGGTCTGGCGGGTTATCAGTGGTTTGGTTTCAAAGGTAAACAACCTGGCTCGCAATCTTGCTCGATTTGTCGCCCGAGAGTCGCGGCAATATTTTCACATTGTCGTGCGAGCGGTTGATGTCGTACAAGGGGGCGTTGATTACCTGCGCAACTCTATTTTCCCCCAGCGTTTACCAGCTCCGGTGGTGATCGCCTACGGCGCTGATTTTGATCATCAGTTGTTTATCGAAAAGGCTACGGCAAAACCGATGGAGAGTGCCGCGTATATTACCTACCGTCAACTGGCCTTCTGTTACCAAGCGGGCTGTATGGTAATGGGCGAACTGATAGGCTTGTTGGCACGTGTTGTTAAGCTGGCATCAGGTCCTTTGGCTGGGCCATTGGGCTGGTTGCGTGCGCTGCTTGCTTTGGGACGATTTAGATCCAGCCTGAAACAGGTGGACGGAGCGCTCAAAATGCTTGAGAAGAATTATAAAGTGTCCGGCAATGTATCGGCTGCTGTCATGCAAATTGACGTTGCCTGACGTTTTTTCGGGGTGAATAAGATTGCGGGGTGAATAAGATTGAGGTTGCGGTTTGATTAGTATTCTTGTCTTCGGTGATTCAATGTCCTGGGGGATTATCCCGGGGAGCAGGAATCGTTTGAGTTTCGATAAACGCTGGCCTGGCGTAGCACAACATCAGCTGGGTGATGGCTATCGGGTGATCGAAGAGTGTCTGAATGGCAGGACCACTCAGTTCGAAGATCCATGGCGGCCTAGCCGTAATGGCCTTGAGTCCATTCAGATGCTGATGGAATCTCATTCGCCAGTCGATCTGGTCGTTATCATGCTAGGCATCAACGACTTTCAGGATGTGATCGGAGCAACGGCCAATGATAGCGTGGAAGGTCTTAGCCGTTTGGTTTCCAAGTTACAGAGTTTATCCCCTGAACCCATGCAAAACCCCGCGGATATTTTGGTGGTCATTCCTCCTGAAATTCAGCAACCGCAAGCACTTATGGCGCAAAAATTTTCAGGCTTTAAGCGTGGAAAGGAATCTGAAATTGTCTATCTAGAACGGATGAACAAGCTGGGCGTAGCAACACTTGTTTCCTCAGAACATATCGGTTTAAGCCAAGTAGATGGCATTCATCTGGATGAGGCCGAGCATCAGATATTGGGGCAATGGATATCGTCTAAAATAAGAGATCTAGTCATCGCCTAACAGACTAGAGGCCTCAACTGTTCACGTAAATAACCAGTACAAGGAGAGCAACATGGCTCGTTTTATGATCACCTATCTGGGCGGTAATCAGCCTGCTACCCCGGAAGAGGGTAAGCAGCATTTCGCCAAATATATGGAGTGGCTGGGTTCGTTGGGTGATGCGGCGGTAAGCCCTGCTAATCCTCTAAAAGGAACCCGTACAGTCCAACCCGATGGTGGCGTAGCCCATGGCAGTGTGACCGGGATGTCTGGATTTACTGTGGTTGAGGTGAAATCCATAGATGCAGCGATTGAGATAGCCAAGGCCTGTCCGTTTCTTGAGATTGGTGGATCTCTAGAGGTATCGGAGATGATTGATATGCCGATGGCGAAATAGCTATTCGTATTTAGTCAATTGCTAATGGAATACAGCGAGGAGCAACCATGGCGAGCCCATTACTGTTTACATTCACTGTCTCTCACTATGGTGAAAAGGCCCGCTGGGCTCTGGATTACTTGGGCATCGACTATCAGATTCGCTACCTTGCTCCCGGCCCCCATGTGTTGTTCGCCAAGAAACTGAAATTGCCTGAAACAGCGGTACCCATTTTGATCAATGATGAGGGCGCCATTCAGGGATCATCAAGAATTATTGATTGGGCAGAATCTCATTCCGAAGAGGGGGCTAAAACCCTGTCGCCGAAGGAAAACCAAGACCAGTGGGTATCCATTGAACAGCGGTTGGATAAACGGTTAGGTGTTCATCTGCGGCGTTATTATTACTCCGAAACTTTGATCGATTATCCTGAGAGGGTGTGGCCACTTTACGTTCGTCATCTATCGCCTCCAAAACGGTTGATGTACCGCGCGGTGTGGCCTGGTGTGCGGAAACTGATGATTAAAGGAATGGATCTGGGGCCAGCCCAAGGACAGGCTTCAAAAGCAGCGGTGATGGAGGAAATCAGCTGGTTAGCTGATCTCCTGGAAGATGGGAGAAAGTTTCTCTGTGGAGATCAACTAACCCGTGCTGACCTGACTGCTGCCAGCTTACTCTCGGCGTTGGTGCTACCAGAGCAGCACCCAACCTATGCTGATCTCTTTTTGTCCCCCAATTATCAGGCCGAAGTGGCACGATTAGAATCAGACCCGGTAATCTGTTGGGTGCGGGGACTGTATCAGCACTACCGATAGTGATTCGGATGATCCTATAGCGTTGATTTGTGACGTAGGTCAGAAGTTCGCAGCTTTCACACATACTCTCAACCTACACGAGATTAGCTCTTGATATACTGGTTCAAATTTTCAATAACCCCTTTGTGAGAGCTAGATGTTTTATCGACTATTAACCATCCTTTCATTTTTGGTGCTAACAGCCTGCGGTGGCAGCAAGCCCTACCTGATTAAAGATGCATCTACTTATGGTTCTGCCGGTTCCGATGCGACGGTAACCATCATCGACAAACGACCTGATGAAGACCGCACGTTTAGTTACGGTTCGATGATGGTGTTTAGTTCCAATTACGGTATATGGACACTGGGGGATAACCAGTTCTCGCCGAACTTGTTAGAGCTACTGAAAACAGAGGTACATAAGTCTTTGGCTAATCAGTCTGAACAGCCTGAGCGGGTGGCGGTAACCCTGGAACGGATGATTGTGCAGTCCAACCATCAGGCTGATCTGCTGCAGTCGGTCAGTACCAACGGTAGTTTAGGGCCTTTGGGGGTGCTCATTGCTGAGGGTATGCATGGAAAGAAATTTGAGCTGGATTACGACAAGACTCGGCCCTTTGTCATGGGCTTGATTAAAGCCAGCATCAAACGGACCTATTCTTCAAAGCAGATCACGGAGGAGACCGTGCTGGTCTCCAAGATTGAGAATTTTTCTCACCATATGGACGTCCAGGGACGGGAGGTGGCCGCGACCAATGTGGTCAAGGATCTGATGGCAAACTTTTCCGCCAGTCTGGACTAAATTACTGCCGTGGAATTCTACCCAGGGTATAAAACTCTTCGTTGGCGCGCATGCCGCTAACGATAGCCATCCGGTTCGACAGACCAAAGAAAGCGGTAACGGCGGTGATATCCCAGATATCTTCGTCGGTGTACCCTTGGTCGTAGAGATATTCATAGTCGCTTTGTTCGACATATTCTGGATTTCTTGAAACCTTCATCGAGAAATCCAGCATCGCCTTCTGGCGTTCGCTGATAGGGGCGTGCAGGTAATTGATGGCGATTTGATCGGCCAGCAATTTCTCTTTCGAAAACACTCGCAGCAATGCGCCATGGGCAACGACGCAATATTCGCAACCGTTGGCGGCGCTGGTGGCGACGATGATCATCTCTTTCTCGCTGGGGGTGAGGGTGCTCTCTTCCCGTTCCATCACGGCATCGTGGTAAGCGAAAAAGGCGCGAAACTCGGCAGGTCGGCGGGCGAGGGTAATAAAGACGTTAGGAACGAAACCGGCTTTTTCCTGAACACCCAAAATACGATCACGGATATCTTCCGGAAGGCTGTCTAGTTGAGGAATTTCGTAACGGCTAATTGAATTATCGGGCATGAAAATCTCCGCTTCAGTACAATTATTGTTATATACGCATCCGTATGGTTGGGTCTGAGTATCTAACATTAGCGAGCTTGCATCAACTGAATTGTCACAGGATAGCAATTAGTTCTAAGGTATATCTGTTAACATAGCGCCCTTTCAAAACATCCACTTTCAGGACTTTCCCTTGAGCCAAACCGCCTTCGCCTCGCTGAAACTGAATTCCGCGCTCGTTAAAAACCTAGATTCTCTCGGTTACCAGGAGATGACGCCCATCCAGGCGCAGAGTCTTCCTCACGTAATTGCGGGGCGGGATGTGATCGCTCAGGCCAAGACGGGTTCCGGTAAGACGGCAGCCTTTGGGTTAGGATTGCTGGATAAACTGGATGTGAAGCGTTTTCGGGTCCAGGGGCTGATTCTTTGTCCTACCCGTGAGCTGGCGGACCAGGTAGCCAAAGAGCTGCGACGTCTGGCCCGTAGTATTCATAACATTAAAATTCTGACACTTTGTGGTGGACTGCCTTTCGGGCCACAGATAGGATCCCTGGAGCACGGTGCTCATATCGTTGTGGGTACTCCTGGCCGGATTGAAGAACACCTTCGTAAAGGCAAACTAAAGCTCAATGATCTGCATGCTTTTGTGCTGGATGAAGCCGACCGCATGCTCGATATGGGGTTTCAGGCTTCTCTCGACGCCATCGTTAGCCATCTGCCTAAACCTCGCCAGACTTTGTTGTTTAGCGCTACCTATCCGGAACAGATTGAATCCATGGCTGAGCGGGTGATGGTTGACCCGGTGATGGTAACGGTAGAGGCCAGCCACGGCAGCAGCAGTATCCAACAGCATTTTTATCAGGTGCAGGGCAACGATCAGCGTTTGCAGGCGTTGAAATTACTGTTACTGCATTTCCGACCCGGCTCTGCGATAGTGTTCTGTAATACCAAACGGGAAACCCAGGCGGTGGCCGATGCATTGCGCAGTAGTGATCTCAGTGCAGTAGCGCTGCACGGGGATCTTGACCAAAAAGCACGGGACCAGATTCTGGTGCGGTTCAGCAATCAGAGTGCATCCATTTTGGTGGCCACTGATGTTGCTGCTCGAGGTTTGGATATCGAGTCGGTTGAGGCGGTTATCAATTACCACCTCGCTCACGATTCAGAAGTCCATGTTCACCGCATTGGGCGAACGGGACGGGCAGGGCGTAGTGGTATTGCCTGCACCCTGTTCAGTGATCGTGAAATGCATAAAATCATGGCGCTGGAATCGTATCTAAAGCTGGCTGTTACCGCTGAAGAGCTTCCTGACGAACAGTTGTTGCAGGACCCGGGTTATCAACCACCGATGGTTACGCTGCAGATTGATGGTGGTCGCAAGCAGAAGGTGCGACCGGGAGATATCCTTGGCGCACTGACCGGCCAGAACGGTATAGAAGGCAAGCAAGTAGGTAAGATCAATGTCTTCGATTATTGCGCTTACGTTGCAGTTAAGCGCGCTGTTGCCAATATGGCGCTGAAGAAGCTGGAACATGGAAAGCTAAAAGGGCGCTCTTTCAGGGTTAGACGTATTCGCGGCTAGACGCTGGTGTAGTAAGTTCTATTCCTCGGAGTTATGTTGGGACTGTAGCTAAAACTGTGTAACTGCCTATCATCATTGCCAGTAATGGCTAAGGATAGGCAACATGAACAAAGAACAACTCGAAGCCTTCGCTCGC
>JAPHRD010000052.1 GCA_026196225.1 Motiliproteus sp. | reverse complement strand
GATGATCAAAAAACGAGCAAATGATGGCGATCATGCGGCCGAATGGCTTTGATGAGCGATATTGTTCAATAAACAGGACTTAATCACAGGATCCCTAGGAAAGATGAGGGAATTTATTTGCTAACGGCCTTGTGATGCGAGGCGCTAGTGATCATCGCCTGAATAAATCCACATAGACTCTGTTTGCCCTGCTCTTTCAAAGCCAAGAGCCCTGTAAAAATCAGTGGCATCACCGTCTGCAGTTATCATCTGCTGGTGAAAGTCAGAATAGATAGACTGCATGGCATTCATCATCTCTCTGCCAACACCCTGCCCATGAAATTCAGGGTGAACCAACATATGAGGGTAGTAGACAACCAGATGACCATCAGAAATTGCATTGCCGATACCGACAAGCCGACCATCTATTCTGGCGGTAACCAGAGTGTGAGAATTCCGCAAAGCGGGTAGGAGTTTTTCAGGCTTGCCGGCTGATGACCAGCCGTTTGCCCTGTACAGCTCAATCACTTCTGTTTCGGCTATTGAGTCTTTTATGCTTACTACGATTTTCATGGATTACTCAATTGATGGATCACATAACCTGCCAGCAGCGGCCGCCGCAACAGAGCGAGGCGGTGAGTAGGCGTTCCTGCTGGCTGGCTTTGCTATGGACTATTTCCATGCTCAAAACGGCCATTTTTTAAGTAGTTGACGACCTGAGCAATCACTTCTTTGTTCTTCATCATAAAGGGATAGGTGACTGGCATCTCTATATGATCATTCATGCCTTCTAGCTTCGTACTTTCAATTGAAACCTTTCCGTCATCAGTGTCTGGTATGAGGGATGACAATATCAAATTGATACTTTTTGTTCCGGCAATAATGCCAACATCAAAGTTAGCTTTACCTAGGGTAATTTGGAGTACTTAGTTCACCAGTACCTAGCTGTAAACCTGCATCACCATTGATAAAATGAAAGCCTGGTACTTTTCCAAGCTTATCGACAACTTCGCTGCCTTTGTTTGGAGGGCCTAGCATCACTACTCGGTTCAAGTTATCAATCTTATGCTCACTTAAATAGTGGCGTACCAAAATCCCACCAAGAGAGTGCGTAACAAAATTTACTTCCAAGTTTTTCGGGCATTTTTGAAGAGCCGGCTTAATCGCCAAATCGGCAAGCAATTCTATTGGGTGCTCCCTAGATGGGTACCCTAAGTTAATAGGGAGGAAATCCTCTTTTAAAAGGGTTTTCTCCAGCGCTTCCATTGAGCTAGGTGACCGGCCAAGCCCATGAAGAAGAATCACGCATGAGGCTTGGGAACAGATAGAAAAGGACAGCAAGAATAATATCGATATTAACTTTATGCTAAAGATCCATAAGGTCGCAAGAAAGGTCTGAGCAAGCGTAGTTTGGGAAGTCCGGCGTAGGGGCGAAGCCCCCGAACACTTTTAAGCACCTTGCTATGCATTACCCTGCCTGTAAAAGAAATAAATAATTACCGCCACTACAAATAGCAAAAATGCCAATAACTTGAACGAAGAATTATTGAAGGCGTTTGGTCTTTGCTGGCAGCCTCCATTTCTTTCATTTGTTCTTCAGTTAAAGGGTGCCTAACTTTACATTGTTTGTTGGTTAGTATTTTACAGGCGTCCTCAAATTGGTTATCTAGTACTGCCCACAATCCAACTTTAACAGCACCAGTAAAGCGTCTTGAAAGGCGATATGAACGCCTAGAGGTTATGTGCGTGAGAACACCCCTTTTCCTTAGTTTCTGGCTGGCTTCCTCGGCGTCAATTTCGGAGTAAAACTCTTCAATCAGCTTCATGGCTACTTATGCATAACGTCGCGCTAGAAAGCAAGCAAAGCTTGCGGGTTCCGGATTTCCCGGGAGAAAGAGTTCTGATGACTTCCATTGTCATACTCCGTGTGGCACATCCTTGATCTAGGTACTTGAGCAACTCTACCTAAATCAACTTGCTATCACAAAAGACTTTTTAAGGATTTCGAACAGAGTCTTTTTCAGACATCAATGCCCACTTTTCAATTGCAGCCAACAGGTCATCTGACAGACATTCTTCATCCATCTCCTGGCTGAAATTATTCAGTAGATGGTCCAAAACCCGTGCGACCAACAGACGCTCTTCTACGCTGCAAATCTCACGGCGCTTATAATGTTCGCCATCCCCCAGCATGTGCCAGAGAAACTGTTCGTAGTAGCTGTCGTCGCCAGTTTCAGTGAGCACGATACGAACCAACCCCGGCAGGTAGTAGCGAAATCCGATATCGGTGGCAAAGGTGATTGGATCCCAACCCATACCGCCTAGTGCAGCTCGGGTAATGGTCTGAGGGGTGTAATTAAGCAGCGTCTCATCGTGCTCTTGGCACTCGCAACAATGAGTGTGGTTGGTGAAATGCTCGGGCCGCTCAACATCGCCAATCAGTCGTTCTGCCTGGGAGAGAATTTCAGTCATATCCATGGATGAACTCCAGACCAGTGGCAGTTCTTTAAAGCAGATCTTCTATAAACCAGGCGGAAAAAGCATGGCGCCCCTGAACGCCGGATTTCTGATAAATAGATGACGCCTGCTGGCGGATGGTTTTATCGGCGGTGCCTCGCAGTACGGCGATCTCTTTCAAGCTGAAGCCTTTGAGCAACATCATCCCGACCTCCTGTTCGCTTTGAGTTAGCTTCCACTGATTGAATTGTTCCCTGATTGCCTCTCCTAGCTGCTGACGAGCCTCCATCACCTGCTGAGATTCCGGCTGCGGTAATTCTTTAGCGGCTTCCAGCTCATCATGAAGATCCAGAATTTGCTGTTTTTTACGGTGATTATCGAACACCAGCCAACCAAGAATAAACAGCGCCAAACTCAACAGCATAGTTTCTTGAATCAGATGACTACGGCTGGCTCCCTGGGACAGATCCACCATTAGATCGCCACCACTGGCAACGACTACCAGGGTTAAAAAAAGCATCAGAAAATGCGCCTGCGTTATTCGGCCCCGCATCCTAACTCCTTGATATTACGTATGGTACATATGTCCTATAGCCGTATATCGGGCGAATGCCCGATGCCTGTAAACATCTCAGAAGTCACTATTACACCATAGTTTCCGAGCCGGGAAACTAAATTATCAATGACTATTTGAGTAAATAGAAATGTCTGAAAAAATCTACGTCTGGGATAAGTTTGTGCGGCTTTTTCATTGGTCGCTGGTGGTGCTGTTTATCTTCTGTTATCTAACCGGAGAGGAGGAGAGTTATCTCCATACTTATTCCGGTTACGCCCTATTGGCACTGGTCTGTCTTCGGATTTTCTGGGGCTTTGTTGGCTCGCCTTACGCCCGCTTCAGTAACTTTATTCGGTCACCCACTACTATCTTTCAATACGCCAAAAAGATGTTTGACGGCCAACCCAGCCACTACACCGGCCACAATCCCCTAGGTGGCTTGATGGTAATAGCGCTGCTGGCCACGCTGCTGCTGACCTCCCTCAGTGGATTGAAACTCCTGGCTGTTGAAGAGGGTGAAGGCCCATTCGCTGCCACTATCACCGTCCAGCCGATAGCATCGGCTCGAGCTGATGATGACGATGATCACGACGACGAATACAGAGAGCGCTACAGAAGCTACCAGGAAAGGGAGCACGATGACGAAGATGAAAACGAGGAGTTTTGGGAGGAGATTCACGAAGCATCGGTCAATCTGATGATCCTGCTGATCATCCTTCACATAGCCGGTGTTGCGCTTTCCAGCAAACTACACAACGAATCCCTCGTCAAAGCGATGCTGACCGGATTTAAAAGAAAGCAGACTAGCTGATCAACCGGTTGCTACAGGCCGTTTGGGATCACGTATCCACTCGCTCCATGAGCCGGCATAGACTCGTGAACCGGTCAACCCGGCATGCTCCATAGCCAGTTGATTGTGGCAGGCGGTAACGCCGGAGCCGCAGCTATGAACGATGTTCTCTGGGGATTGCTGATTCAGCAGCTGCTGCCATTCCTGGAGCAGTTGTTGGGCGGGCTTAAAGCAGCCATCGCTTTCAAGATTGAGGCTCAGGTCACGGTTGAGGGCATTTGGAATATGGCCCGCGACGGGATCGATGGGTTCTTGCTCGCCACGGAAACGTTCGGCGTTGCGGGCATCAACCATCTGGAACTGGGGGGCGTCGAGATTGGCAACCACCCGCTCTACGGAAACGACCGCCTGAGCATTCCAACGATTCTCAAAGGTTGTCGCTGTAGGGGCGGGCACTGCAGCGTCGGAGGGCAAGCCCAAAGACTGCCAGCGGGGATAGCCCCCATCCAGCACGGCGACGTTTTCATGGCCCAGGGTTTTTAGCAGCCACCAGCAGCGAGCAGCCATTGCTCCGCCCATAGCATCGTAGACCACCACTTGGGTATTGCTATTAATTCCGATGGAACCCAACCAGTCCGCTAGTTGCTGCGAATCTGGCAATGGGTGGCGACCGCTATCAGAGATAATTGTGGAGGAGAGCTGTTCATCCAGATGCACGTAGATTGCACCTGGGATGTGGTCCTGCTGGTAGGCCTGACGCCCGGCTTCGGTATCAGCCAGGTTGAAGCGGCCATCCAAAACAACCCAGCGATCACCATCTAAGTGCTGGCTCAATAGTTCGGCACTTACCAAGGTCTGATGACTCATACGCCCCTCCGTGTAAGCTTTTTAAAAGCTGTCGCAGCTACAGGTACTGGGCCAACTCTTCTTTTAGCAGGGTTAGCTCATTCTCAGCTTTCTGTTTGGTTTTCTTCTTCAAAGTCAGCAGCTTTTGCTCTTTCTCTTCGATCAACGCTTTGGCTTCGGCAGCTGAATCTTCAGCATTTTCCACCCGCTCCAGCATTGGCTTGAGAATATACATCAGAGAAGCGCGTTTCTTGCGTTCGACCTCTTCAGCGATCTGCTCGGCGCTCTTCTCTTTTTTCTTCTTCTCACCGCCAAAGGCTGCAGTGCTGTCCAACGCACGGATACCCACAGATTCACGAACCTGCTGAAGTAGCGGTACTGAGTAGCCACGGGCCTTCTCAGCGCCCTGCTTCAGAATCTGCTCCAACGATCCCAGATCATTCATCAGCTCGTTATAGCGAGCCCGAGGTCCGGACAGGTAGTTGTCGAGATATTCAAACAGCTCGGTCTTGGCGTCTCCCCAGGCGATCCCTTCAAAGAACTTAGCACGGAAAGCGTCTGCTTCTTCGTCAGTAGCGAACAGAGAATAGAGTTCGAAGATGGTGCTGTTGTCAGGATCTTTTGGCTCGCCGGGTTCACGCAGATCGGTATGAATTTGGTTGATCAGCTTGCGCAACTCATCGGAACTGCAGAACAGCGGAATAGTGTTGTCGTAGCTTTTGCTCATCTTACGGCCGTCGAGGCCGGAGATAGTCAGCGGGTTCTCGTCCACCATCGCTTCTGGCAGGGTGAACAGATCTGCAAATGTGTGGTTGAAACGACCGGCTATATCACGGGCCATCTCGATGTGTTGAATCTGGTCTTTACCCACAGGGATCTTCTGACCGTTGAACATCAGAATATCTGCCGCCATCAGCACCGGGTAGCTGAACAGCCCCATGGTGACGCCATCGTCCAGGTCGGCTTTATTTGCGTTACGGTTCTCATCCACCGCAGCCTTGTAGGCGTGGGCACGGTTCATCAGCCCCTTGGAGCACAGGCAGGTCAGCACCCAGGTCAGTTCAGGAATTTCTGGAATGTCGGACTGACGGTAGAAGACAGCATTGTTGTAATCCATCCCCAAAGCCAGCCAGGTGGCGGCGATCTCACGAGTGGATTGCGCAACCCGTGCAGGATCGTGACACTTAATCAAAGCATGGAAATCTGCCAGGAAAAAGAAGCTGCTAAGGCTGTGATCTCTACTGGCCTGCACCGCTGGTCTGATGGCGCCCAGATAGTTGCCCAGATGAGGTGTGCCCGTGGTGGTAATACCCGTCAGTACGCGTGTTTTGCTCATGGATCGATTAACTAACCTTGATAGATGGATGGTAGATAACGGCTGCTAATGATAATGAAAAATCACCCTATTAACTATCGGAACTACCTGCTTAGGCCAGAAAATCTGCACTCTACCGCCTATCTACCGCCTATGGTCGAATTTACCCGAATTGATATCCCTCCTAGAGTCGGTGCTTTGGCCCTGAAACATCAGCCAAATCATGACCAATAACAACAAAATCAGTACCAATAACAACAACAAAACGATGGGGATAGCACGTGAGTGCTCACGAAATGGGATCCTGGTTAATCACAATTACTTTCTTTGCCACCAGCGCTTATCTGCTTGTGGAAGGCAAATCCTTTAAGCCACTCAATATCGTCAACGCTTTTATGACGGCGCTGCTGTTGTGCTTCGGTGGCCTGCTGTTTAACGGCGTGGTCCAGTATCTGTTTACCCAAGCCGGCATGGAAATCACCAATGAGATTCTTTTGGGTGCGCTCGTCCCCCTTGGGGTTTTGGTCTGTTTGGCAATTCGTCATGTCTGGAACAAGCGTCTGCGCTCGTAGAGATTTAGGCTACAAAGCCATAGCCTAGTAAAAAGCTCAACTATACTTCCCAAGGACTATCCGTGACGGTACCGTCCGTAGAGGCGTGCCTGTCACATTGATTGACCTTGGGAGGGCACCAAATGGATACCAGTTTCCACACCATGAATACCCTGTTCGACCAGTTGGGACTGCCCAGCGCAGACGAGGAGATCGAACACTTTATCGAATCACATCGGACCGAAACCGGCCTCGATCCACTGGAAGGCGCAAAGTTCTGGTCACCCAGTCAGGCCCGCTTTATTCAGCAGGCGTTAGCAGACGATTCCGATTGGTCTGAAGTGGTAGACGAGCTTAATTCCCGCCTCCACTCCTAATCCGAACAACCATCACACCGACCCTGAAACAACCACTTTCAGGGTCCTTTCCCTGCAGGAACTTTTGCCGCGGACAGACCTCTATAACCTGCAATTCCCTGAACAGATGGGATAAGATGCACGACAATTCCCGCGTCATATCGACGCCCACTGATGATAACGAATGGCTGTTGAGAGAGTTTCTATGCTAATTGTGGTATCGCCTGCCAAAACCCTGGACTTTGACACCCCCGCTCACGTCAGCACTTTGAGCCAACCAGGTTTTCTGGAACACTCCCAGCAACTGGTGGATCAGCTTCGGGAGCTCTCTCCACAAGATATTGCCGGGCTGATGAAGCTGAGCGACAAGCTAGCCTCCCTCAACGCTGCCCGCTATGAGCAATGGTCACTGCCATTCAACAGCGATAATGCTAAGCAAGCGGTATTGGCTTTCAAGGGTGATGTTTACACCGGCCTTGATGCCCAGTCCCTGTCCGAGCAAGATCTCGACTTTGCCCAGCAGCAGCTGCGTATTCTCTCCGGCCTGTACGGCATTCTGAAGCCGCTGGATCTGATGCAACCCTATCGACTGGAGATGGGAACAAAGCTTGCCAACGGTCGCGGTAAGGACCTGTACGCCTTCTGGGGGGAGCAGTTGACCGATTCCTTGAACGCCGAATTTAACGGTGACTCTGATCCGGTATTGGTAAACCTGGCCTCCAACGAGTACTTCAAGGCGGTTAAACCGAAGAATCTAAAGGCCGAGATCATCACCCCTGTCTTTAAGGATTACAAAGGCGGCAAATACAAGATCATCAGTTTCTATGCCAAAAAAGCCCGCGGCTTGATGACCCGATATATCATCGAGAATCGCCTGATCAGCCCGGACGGTCTAAAAGAGTTCGACGGCGAGGGTTACTACTTCGTCCCCACAGAATCCACCGACAACCAGTGGGTGTTCCACCGCGATCACGCCGAGTAGCAAACGCGCAAGCAGCTCGGTCAGTCAGTTTTGCTGATCGAGCTGGTCAAAGCCTCAATCACCAGCCGAGCCACGGCTTCTGCCAGAGGCGTGTGCTTTCCAGCCCAACGCTCTTCCCTGCCCTCACCCGAAACAATCACCGTTGCATCGGTGCCTGTACCGGTAGCGCTTTCGCCACTGACAGGGCTAAGGGTCTCCAAATTCTGAAGGGCTGCGCATTTGGCTTCGGTGATAATCTGAATAAGCTCTACCTGCGCAGCCATGGGCAGCGTCAGCGTGGTGATCAGCAGAATATTGATGGTCCCCGGCTCTGGGCTATCATCGAGATTTGCAGCGACCCAGTCAGCGGGGTCACCGGCGCGGCGTGCATTGGATAGGCCACAAGTTAGAAATACTTCTAGAACCTCTCCCTCCAGCTCTGCACGACGGATGCGCAGACTGTTCATAGAAGCAGCGGTCATCAGGCCGATGGTTGTGCCTCGCCAGCCCTGCTGGTCAGCGTAGCACTGCAACGATTGCTCGGGAAGTTGATCAACCGGGTCGCCAGACACCTTAAGATTAACCAAACGACGGCCACTCACTGCGCCACCATTAAGCACCGCGCAGCTCAGGCAGGAACGTTGCCGGGGCCATTCAACGCAAAGATGATCATCTGTTTTGGTATAGCGCCAATCAGGATGGCTAGTCATAGGTTTACCGGCAACAATCTATAGATTCAGCGAGGGTATCCACACCTTCACCGAGAGCTCCGCCACTGTATCGATTTGGTCTCTAGTGATCAATCGATTCGCCAACTACTGCACCGACAATGACAACAGCACTAGTTAATAAAAGCGGGGCAATAAAAAAGGCAACAAAAAAGGGACCCGAAGGTCACTGCTGTCCCACAAATATTGATCAAAAAGGAATCCTCATTTGAGGGTTCCTTTTTTTCTTGTCGGGTGTAACAGGATTAAGCAGTTCCGCGAG
>JAPHRD010000125.1 GCA_026196225.1 Motiliproteus sp. | reverse complement strand
CTCTTCGAAGTGGGTGTAGAGGAAATTTTCTTTATGGTGGGCCAGACACCACTTGGCCATGATGGATCCGCCCCGGGAGACGATGCCGGTCATCCGTTTGGCGGTCATAGGTACGTAGCGCAACAGCACACCGGCGTGGATGGTGAAATAGTCCACCCCTTGCTCGGCCTGTTCGATCAGAGTGTCGCGGAATACCTCCCAGGTCAGATCTTCGGCGACGCCGTTGACCTTTTCCAAGGCTTGGTAGATAGGCACTGTGCCGATAGGTACCTGGGCGTTGCGGATGATCCATTCCCGGGTCTCGTGGATATTCTTGCCGGTGGACAGATCCATGATGGTGTCGGAGCCCCAACGGGTACCCCAGGTCATCTTCGCCACTTCCTCTTCGATAGATGACCCCAGTGCCGAGTTGCCGATATTGCCGTTGATCTTGACCAGAAAGTTACGGCCAATAATCATTGGTTCCAGTTCCGGGTGATTGATATTGGCGGGGATGATGGCCCGACCTTCGGCGACTTCTTGGCGGACAAACTCCGGAGTGATCTCTTCCGGCAGGTTAGCACCGAAGTTGTGTCCCGGATGCTGGCTTTGTACCTGCTCGTTACTACTGGTGGATTTAGCCAGCTTCATATTCTCGCGAATGGCGATATATTCCATCTCGGGAGTGATTATTCCCTGACGGGCGTAGTGAAGCTGGGTAACATTGCACCCTGGCTTGGCTTTGCGGGGTTTACGTTGTAGCTGAAAGCGCAGGTGGTCAAGGCCGTTATCCTGCTCACGCTGGCGGCCGAAGTTGGAGCTCAGGTCCGATAACTCTTCGCTGTCGTTGCGTTCTTCGATCCATTGGGCGCGCATGGCTGGCAACCCTTTGCGGACGTCGATACTGGTCTCGGGATCGGTGTAAGGGCCCGAGGTATCGTAGACATAAAGGGGTTCGTTTTTCTCACCACCCATAGCGGTGGGGGTGTCGTCGAGGGTGATTTCCCGCATCGGTACGCGGATATCGGGGCGACTGCCCTCAATAAATACCTTGCGAGAACTAGGGAAGGGTTGAATAGACGCTTGATCGATCTGAGCACTTTGGCATAAAGCGGTATCTTTATCTGCCATGGGTTTGCCACCTGTTTTTTATTGTTTTGAATACAGTGGTTAGTGTGCGATATAGCGGGTGCTTGGCTTAGTACCAGAAATCGGTCTCGTAACGTACCAGCTGTAATTGGTTCCAAATCTAGGCGGGATCTGTATCCACCCCAGAAAGCATGGGGGTTTTATACTTTCGGGCAATAAGTAATATTGCCTTGGCTTTACGCCATGGTCGTGACAGGAGAAACAGATGTTCAGCGCCATAAAGCAGCTGCCTTTCAATGACGGTAAGCTGAAACAAACAATTCAAACGCTGATGCCCGGATTTTTGCTCTGCTGCGTCGTAGGTATGGCGGCCAAATTTGTATCGGAACACTACGGTGGTCCTACTATCCTTTACGCCTTGCTGATGGGGATGTCTCTGAACTACCTATCTCAAGAAGGCGGCTGTGCTGCAGGCATTCAGTTTGCTGCCAAATCAGTATTGAGATTTGGTATTGCCTTGCTGGGAGCCCGAATTACCTTTGAGCAGCTGATGGCGTTGGGTATTACGCCGATCGCTATTGTCTTGGTGGGTGTTCCGGCAACCATTCTGTTTGGTTACCTCTGTGGTCGCTGGCTGAAGATGGGTAAAGCCCAAAGCATTCTTTCCGGGGCTTCTGTGGGTATCTGTGGTGCTTCGGCTGCGTTGGCCGTGTCTGCGGTGTTGCCCAATAACAAAGATTCTGAGCGTAATCTCATTTTCACCATAATTGGGGTAACGGCGCTTAGTACGGTGGCCATGATTGCCTATCCGCTGGTGGTAACTACCATCGGTCTGACCGAATCTGAAAGCGGTATCTTCCTTGGCGCAACCATCCACGATGTGGCACAGGTGGTGGGTGCCGGTTATATGATGTCGGATGATATCGGTGATGTAGCAACCTTTACCAAGCTGTTGCGAGTTGCAGCACTGGTTCCGGTGGTGGTGATTATCTCTCTGTTAGCGGCTAAGTACTCAGATGGTGCTAGTAGTAAAAGCTCTAAGCTGCCGTTGCCTGGTTTCCTGATCGCCTTTGTGATCATCGTTACCATCAACAGCACGGTAGCGCTTCCAGAGTTGGTCACTACATCGATGACGGAAGCGTCGCGCTGGTGTCTGATTATCGCCATGGTTGGGTTGGGGATGAAGGCGTCCTTTAAAGAACTGTCTACCATGGGCTGGAAACCGATCTTCTTATTGGTTGCTGAGACTCTGTTCCTGGCAGCTCTGGTTGCTATCTGGTTGCTAATGGCCCGTTAATTACAAGTACTTAGAAGAAGAGGGGCATCCAGCGATAGATGCCCCTTTTTTTATGGGTGAGATAAATTCACCTTTACGGTTAGTAGAAGTCATTTGTTATATAGGTATAAGCAAATATCATAATCGCAGGTAAAGAGACATTTGGTCTCAAAATAAGAATAAACGGCGTTAACTGGGAAGCCCAACCCCGTCTAATTGTTAAGAAGAGTATTGCTATGACAGTCCCTACTAAAGAAACCAACCTAGAACAGCCTTCTGTACAGGACGTGAATGCGTTGCTACAACAAGCATCGTCTATGCGTAGTGGCCGATTAGTTGATGATATGGCGGTAGTAGGTGGTAAGTTAACCGCTGTGGTTTACCGTCTTTTCTCTATGGAGTGTCCGGTATTGCTGTCTACGACTATGCAGGGAATGCTGCCCCCCATGGTTAAAGTTTCTGGGCGGCAGTAAAGGCTGGATGGCAGTAAAGAATAGTTGTTGGCGGGTTTTTAGAGATTGATGTGCTTCTTTTTGCTGATCGCCTCTTGGACCTGCTCCTGAACCACATGACTCAGTCGTTCATTCATCAGGGTGACCTGTAGTCGTCCCCAGACTAACCAGCGATAGGTGTAACAGCCCTTTCGCTGGTAGTTCCACTCCGGTAGCCAATGCCAGCGGCAGTCCCGGCTAATAACGATCATCTCAATCTCCTTTCAGTTTTCGGTGGTTTGTTTCTATCCGCCTATCACACCGTCGATGGGAGATGAGGCTGATGCGTAGGCTTTGCGGGGCATGCGACCGGCCAGGTAGCCTTCGCGGCCGCACTCGACCGCTTTGCGCATCGCTTGGGCCATCAATATCGGGTTGCCGGCGTGTGCCACTGCGCTGTTCATCAGCACACCTTCGCATCCCATCTCCATTGCCAGTGCGGCATCGGAAGGCGTGCCAACACCTGCATCGACAATAATCGGCACATTGGCGTTTTCCAGAATCAGCTGGATATTGTGGGGATTGCGAATCCCTAAACCGGAACCGATCGGAGCACCTAAAGGCATTACAGCAACGCAGCCCATCTCTTCCAGTCGCTTAGCTACCAGTGGATCGTCGCTGGTGTAGACCATGACCTTGAAACCGTCATTCACCAGGGTCTCTGCAGCGGCCAGGGTTTCGGTAACATTGGGGTAGAGTGTTTTGTGGTCGCCCAATACTTCCAGCTTGACTAGATCGTGGCCGTCCAGCAGCTCGCGTGCCAGTCGGCAGGTTCTGACCGCTTCTTCGGCGGTATAGCAGAAAGCGGTATTAGGCAGGATGCAGAATTCATCGGGGGAGATAACGTCAAGCAGGTTGGGCTCGCCAGGGTTCTGGCCAATATTGGTTCGGCGCAGCGCGACGGTAACAATTTCGGCGCCGCTGGCGCGAATGGCAAGATCGGTCTCTTCCATATCTTTGTATTTGCCGGTACCGATCATCAGGCGGGAGTTGAAGGTGCGTCCACCTACCTCTAAGGGATCATTGGTTTTAACTTCCAAAGCCATTGTCTATTCCTGTTCCTAGTATTTTTTATGTGAACCGCTTTACGGCTTCTTTATATAGATGTGCAGCTTGATCGTTATCCACCGCCAATGGCGCGCACGATCTCTATGGCATCGCCGTCACTGAGACGGGTGTTGTCGTGCTGGCTGCGGGGGATGATTTCACCGTTGACCTCAACAGCAACCCGTTGCTCGGTAAGGCTCATGGTCTTGAGCAGGTCGTTGATGGTTTTCAGTTGATAAAGACGAATCTCTTCGCCGTTAACATTCAATTCGATCATGGGACTTTCCTTTAAAGCCGGAACGGCGATGCTCCGACCTCTTGTTATTTTTCTGTTGTTAAATCTTCAACATTTGGCTGGCAAAGGATAAGTGCCAGATTATTCGTGTGGTTAAGTCCAGTGGCTGTTTTGCTGGTGCAAGGATGCTTCAGGGGTGGTCCAGGAGTGGGCCAGGATTGGTCCAGGGCTAGGCCTATGGCGGTGAAATTAAATAATTTCTGTTTTGGGTGGATCTCTGCAAGCAGCATGAGTAGTGAGTTTCGGGCTGGCTCAACCCGTTTTTTGAAACTGGTTCTACTGTCCCTTGCGCCATCCTTCTAATCTGTAACCACGTTGTCCGACTAGGCAAAGCAGTTTGCTGCAGTTACCGGGGCGGAAGTTACTGTCGCTACCGAGGGTGTCCCGAGATACCCCAGAGCGCATAACCATTAACAGGTCTGGCTGTGGTCAATCCACGCCACTTAAAATAATAAAGGAAATCAAATATGGCTCGTATGACTCCTAGCGAAGCGATGGTTGAAACCCTCGTAGCAAATGGTGTAACCGACTGTTTTGGTATCATGGGTTCCGCCTTTATGGACGCCATGGATATCTTCACCCCAGCTGGCATTCGTCTGATTCCTGTAGTTCATGAGCAGGGCGGCGGTCACATGGCTGACGGTTACTCTCGTGTATCCGGTCGTCACGGCGTATGTATCGCTCAGAACGGTCCTGGTATCACCAACTTTGTTACTGCAATCGCTGCAGCCTACTGGGCTCACTCTCCGGTTGTATGTATCACTCCAGAAACCGGTACTAACACTCAGTGGCTGGGTGGTTTCCAAGAAGCACAGCAGCTGCCATTCTTCGAAACTATTACCAAGTACCAGGTAACTGTAACCAACAACTCCCGTATGGCTGAATACACGGCTCGCTGTTTCGATCGTGCGATGCTGGAAAACGGTCCGACTCAACTGAACATTCCTCGTGATCTGTTCTACGGCGACATAGATTGTGAAATTCCTGAGCCGATCCGTATTGAGCGTGCTGCCGGTGGTGAAGAATCCCTGCAAGCTGCTGCTGAATTGCTGGCACAAGCCGAATTCCCGGTAATGATCTCCGGTGGTGGTGTTGTTCTGGGTGATGCTTTTGAAGAAGCGATCGCCATTGCGGATCAACTGGGTATGCCTGTTGTGAACAGCTACCTGCACAATGACTCCTTCCCAGCTTCCCACCCAATGTGGACTGGTTCTCTGGGTTACCAGGGTTCTAAAGCGGCGATGAAGCTGATCGCTAAAGCTGACGTTGTATTTGCACTGGGTACCCGTCTGGGACCATTCGGTACTCTGCCTCAGCACGGTCTGGATTACTGGCCCAAGAACGCCAAGATCATCCAGATCGACTGCAACCCTAAGATGCTGGGTCTGGTTAAGAAGGTTGATGTTGCCATCTGTGGTGATGCCAAAGCTGCTGCCAAGTCCATCATGGGTCGCCTGGATAACCTCAATCCTAAGTGTCTGGAAAACCGTGGCGCTCGTGCAGAAGAAATTGCTGCTGAAAAGGCCAACTGGGAGAAGGAACTGGACGAGTGGATCCACGAGAAGGATGACTACTCTCTGGAGATGATCGAAGAGCAGAGCGGTGAAGATGGCAACTACCTGCACCCTCGTCAGGTACTGCGTGAGCTTGAAAACGCTATGCCTGAGAACGTAATGGTGTCCACCGATATCGGTAACATCAACTCCGTTGCCAACAGCTACCTGCGTTTTGAGAAGCCTCGCTCCTTCTTCGCAGCCATGGCCTTCGGTAACTGTGGTTACGCACTGCCTACTATGATCGGTGCCAAGGTTGCTGCTCCAGATCGTCCAGGTATCTCCTACGCTGGTGACGGCGCATGGGGTATGTCGATGATGGAAATCATGACCTGTGTTCGTGAAGATATCCCTGTGACTGCGATTGTTTTCCACAACCGCCAGTGGGGTGCTGAGAAGAAGAACCAGGTAGATTTCTACAACCGTCGCTTTGTTGCCGGTGAGCTGGAAAACCCAAGCTTCGCTGACATCGCCCGCTCCATGGGTGCTCAAGGTGTTGTTGTTGATAAGCTGGAAGACGTAGGTCCTGCGTTGAAAGAAGCGCTGAATGATCAGATGGAAAACCGCAAGACTACAGTTATCGAGATCATGTGTACTCGTGAACTGGGCGACCCCTTCCGTCGTGACGCGCTGTCCAAGCCTGTCCGTCACCTGGAGAAGTACAAAGACTTCACATAAGTCTTAGAGGGCCTGTTCGCACTTATAGGATTGACGCGACAGAGGCCATTTATTCGCAAGTCAAGACGCAGTGAGCGCAGTGTAGTTACTCTACTCAAGCGAACTGCAACGCAGAATTGCGGAAAAATGGCCCTGTCCCTTCGGGTTGTGTCTGTCATCAGGTTGTGCTGTGTTATTCGTCGTTTATTTGGAATGACCAAACAGCACTCCTCATGCCTTGCTCAACCTGATGACAGGCAACAACGCGTTCAATCAATTAAGTGTGAAAAGGCCCTAATAACCGGAGGCCAATTGGCCTCCGGTTTTCTCTAACGGCCACTCCGGTCGTCTGTGATTATGCTGTTCTTACGCGAATCAACGGGGAGTTAACCCCTTTGATAGAGCAGCATATTCAGAGACTTATCGACTCAGAGAGTACTGCTTACGAAAGCATTGCTACTCAAATCCACAACGGAAAATAAATATAAAAGGTGTGTGATGAAGGCTCTCAATAATATCTTCAAACGGGCGGCTGATGCGCCGAAGCGGGTGGTTTTAGCCGAGGGTGAAGATCCACGCATCCTGGAAGCAGCAGCCATTGCCAGTGAACGTGGCATTGCAGAGATCACCCTGCTGGGCGACGTAGACAAGATCAACGCCCTGGCTGCCGAGAACAACTTTGATCTCAGCAAGGTTGCGGTGGTTGATCCTGCCCGGTCTGCGGATGTAGATCGTTACGGAAACGCCCTTTATGAGCTACGTAAAGCCAAGGGTATGACTCCGGATCAGGCGGCAGAGTTGATTCAGAATCCGCTCTATTTTGCCCAGGTGATGGTGCAGGTTGGCGACGCCGATGGCTCAGTAGCGGGTGCGGTTTATACCACTGGTGACGTGGTTCGCTCGGCAATCCAGATAATCGGTATGGCGGAAAGCGCCAACATGGTTTCCAGTTTCTTCCTGATGATGCTGTGCGAGCCTTTCCACGAACTTAAAGGTGGGGTGATCTTCTCCGATTGTGGCTTGGTGATCGATCCCGATACCCAGCAGCTTGCTCAGATTGCCATGTCGGCCTCCAACAGTGCGCGCACGCTTCTCAATGAAGATCCCAGAGTAGCGATGCTCTCATTCTCCACCAGTGGCAGTGCCAAGCACTCTGCGGTTGATAAGGTGGTTGAAGCCACGGCCCTGGTGAAAGAGCAGTACCCCGATCTCTGTATCGACGGAGACGTTCAGCTGGATGCGGCTATTGTGGCGGAGATTGCTGAGCGTAAAGTGGATCATTCCGAAACCAAGGGAAAAGCCAATGTGTTGGTGTTCCCCAATCTGGAAGCGGGCAATATCGGATACAAGCTGGCAGAACGGATCGGCAAAGCCGATGCCATTGGTCCTATCCTTCAGGGGTTGGCCAAGCCTGCTAACGATCTGTCCCGAGGCTGCTGTGCCAACGACGTGGTGAATGTGATCGCGATTACCGTGGTGCAATCTCAAACTATCTAATTCAAGAATCCGAGCTCGGCGGCTGCGTGTCTGTCGGGTTCAGACAACAGCCAAGTAAATTTGCTATTACTTTGTGTTTTCCGCTCAACCATTGGTTGGGCGGTTTTTTTTGTCCTAAATCCCAAAATAAATAAAAACGATACTAAAAATATCGTATATATCAATAATGGTTGTTTTATGTGATGTTTTTGTTTATAAACGTAGAGTACACAGTCGGTTTTCCCAGGCCTTTCGATGGCTGAGCGGGGAGATCAAATGGGACCGCATTTCCCTACTAATAAGAAGAGGTACTCACACCATGCTACCGACCACCAGCCATATCCTATATGCATCCGATCTGGGCAAAGGCTCTCGTCCTGCTTTTCATCGCGCAATTGCGGAAGCGGTTAAACACGGTGCTCAAATCACTTATCTCCATGTAATGGAGCCGATTAACAGCACTGGCGAGGCGATGGTGGAAAGCTACTTGCCGAAAGATTCGATGGAATCACTACGTCAGCGCGGCGTAGAAGGTGTGAAAGCTCAAGTGGATAAGCGAATCCAAGTTTTTTTTGCCGATGAGTTGGAAGGCGTTGAATTGCCCCATGGCGAGCCATTACGTCAAATCCGTACTGGCCGTCCCCATGAGGTGATTCTAGAGACCGCCAAAGAGATTAACGCTGACATGATCGTAATGGGGACCCGTACCCATTCATCCTTTGGCCAGCTGCTATTGGGCTCGACCGCACAGAAAGTACTGCATCATGCCGACGCACCTGTGATGGTCGTGCCGCTGTAACTTAGCGCTGTAAAAGCATAGAAGACTCCAGCGTAGATTGGCCCGGCGAAGGTGGCGTCGGGCCAATTGTTTATTAGAGAACATTGCTCCTGATCAGAACCGGCCTGACCCGAATGCTGGTACTGAAACAGTATCTGGACTGAACTATAGAAAAACATTGGTCCTAAACTCTGTTGCAGGACTGTTCTCTAATTAGAACTATAAACAGATCTATGAAAAAACAATTCCATTTGTCGGAGAAGACCATGCCTTTGCATCGCTACGGTTTTATCGTAAAGAGCCAAGATCTAGAAATGTTCAAGCATCACGCCCGTCTACACAGTGAAACCTTTGATATGTCCATTGCTGGCGTTAGTGATGTTAGCGAGGCACAGCTGGTGGCTCAGGAGATGATCACCAAAGGTATTCAATTGATCGAACTCTGCGGTGCTTTTAGCGCCGAAGATGCTGACGCGATTCGTGAGTCCATCAATGACCATATACCAGTGGGCTATGTCCAATACAGCGAGCAAGAGCGCGAGCGGTTGCAGCGGGAGCTGAGTTAAAAGTCTTCCAGAGTTTCAGTGCTCAGGTCGGTGACTCAAGCGCTGAACATGGTTTTTTAACGATCTTCGCGAGCTAGCGGCCAACGCAGGCTATGCTTTCCAGTGAGCCGAAACCTGTATAAAACGAGAAACTGGCCACTAGGGGCTTCCACGAAACAGCTATTTGGTTCATCATTCAACGCTTTTTACAGGCCCGTGACCTGGTTATATTAAGAGCGGATTGAGGAAGATGAGATGCCGATAAAAATCCCAGACCTGTTACCAGCAGTAGACGTACTCGGTGCCGAGAACGTCTTTGTGATGACGGAAACTCGGGCGGCACATCAGGACGTTCGCCCGCTGAAAGTCCTGATTCTCAATTTGATGCCAAAAAAGATCGAAACAGAAAACCAGCTTATTCGGATGCTGGCTAATTCGCCGTTGCAGGTGGATGTGGAACTGTTGCGTATCGACAATCGCGAAAGCAAAAACACCTCCACTCAACACCTGAACAGCTTTTATCGTAATTTCGAACAGGTCCGCGCCTTTAAATACGATGGTTTGATCATCACCGGTGCGCCACTGGGCCTGGTGCAGTTCGAAGATATCCACTACTGGGATAAAATTCAGGAAATCATCCGCTGGTCTCAGGAGTCAGTCACTTCAACGCTGTTTCTCTGCTGGGCTGCACAGGCTGCTTTGAAAGTGCTCTACGATCTACCCAAACAGACGCGGGACGAAAAGCTGTCTGGGATCTATCAGCATCAGATTTTGACGCAGCATGAACCGTTAATTCGGGGATTCGATGACTGTTTCCTGGTACCTCACTCTCGCAATGCGGACTTCCCGGTTAACTTCATCACCAACCACACCGATCTCCATGTGTTGGCTTCATCCGAGGAGGCTGGTGCTTATCTGATGGCCAGTGCCTGTCGTCGTCAGGTCTATGTAACTGGCCACCCCGAGTACGATGCGGAAACCTTATCTCAGGAGTATTGGCGGGATATGGAAGCGGGAATCTCTCCCAAGATTCCGGTGAATTATTTCCCTGATGATAATCCTGACAATCATCCCCCCAACGTCTGGCGCAGTCATGCCAACCTGATGTTTACCAATTGGCTGAACTATTACGTTTACCAAATTACCCCTTACGAGCTCAATCCCAGTTAATTATCCATCGTCTTAATAAAAAGCCCGCCATGGATTAGGCGGGCTTTTTTAGTTTTAGCGACTGGATCAATCGACAGATTTTTCCAGTTGGCGGATAAAGCGGTGGCGCTGCCACCAGTCGCTACCGCTTTTTAGACGGTTAACGGATTGCTGTTGAGACTTGTCACCATACCATGCAGGGGGTTGTTCGCTGACTAAGTTCGGCAACATCCGGGTAAAGAGCTCGCAGCTGCCGCGATAATAGGGATGGTAATTCTCAAATACAGACTCTTGATGCAACCGATTTGAAAGTGCTTGGTTTAGCAAAGGACCATACGGAAAGATCGGTAGCTGGGGGCAGAGATAGAACAGCAGCCAGCTAGCATGATTCTCCTGCCTATCACTGCCGAACAGACGATCTGCGGCTTTATCCAATAGTGTCAGCGTCAGCGCTTGCTTACCGGTGTGATCCAGATGGTCAATTTCTTGCCAGATAGGTTGTAGCTCCTCCCGGATAAAACGATCCAGCTCGGTGGCTACATGATGACTATCGACTCCAATGCTGGGCAGATCTTCGCTTTGCTTTAGGATGTTGATATAAGTCTTGTCCACCAAAGTACGACCGGCATTCAGCCAGTTGTACTGCGAAGCCTTATCAAGACTGCCATAAAATATTGATAGCAGGCCGTTTTGGCTACTTCGGTCATCCTGACCACTTCCTACCCGTTCAGAGGGCTGCGTCCAGTCACTTAGCGTATCTTCATCAATACGTTCGCAATGCATGGTTTTCATCGGCGCAATCACTCCCTAGGTTGTTTTGAAATTTCTTAATTTACACCTGCCGGGTGATTGCTCTAAGAACCAGATTGGGGGGAATTCAGAGGCCAGTTTCCGGCCTTTTGATAAATAGGAAGAAAGCGTGTGTTTAATCTGTAATCAATAAACGCTTTCTAAACATGTGGTTATGTTCTATATTCCATAAAGAGATAAGAATGTTATTTTATATTCTTTTACAGGATAAAAGACTTCTCTATACTGGCACCATCAAGATTACTTAACTGGCCCAATAAGGGGCTAGTGACTAACGAAGCGAGGTGAAAACCATGTCAGCTCAAGCAGCTCTACAAACTCCGGTATCCGAACAACGCACTACAGAGGCAAAGCCTGCTGCAGTTGTTAAGCAGGTTGCACCGGTGATGCGTGAGATGTCCAAGCCGGCTAAGACGGTTGAACAGCCACGCTACGATTTTGTCGGAATTGCCGGTTAATCACCGACCTGGCGAGATACTTTAGAAAATCCCCGGTTTGTACCGGGGATTTTTTTTGCCTGGCGTTTAAGCCTGAGGTTATAGCTGGATGGGTGGCTAGTAAGGGTGAATAGATTAAGCGCCTTGCATCTCCTCAATCAGATCAGCAAGTATCTTGATACCCGGCTCGATGGCATCTGGGTCGATGGCTGAGAACCCTAGCTTAATGTAGTTTTTGGGCAATCGATCGCTGTAGCGGTAGCTGTCACCGGAGATGATCAACAGGCCGCGCTCTTCCGCTTTATTTTTTAGCTCAGTAGCATCCATTACCTCGGGTAAGCGGCACCAGTATGAGGATCCGCCGGAAGGTTGGTTGTAACAGCCCGGCATGTGTTTATCCAAAGCGGTGGCCATGATTTCGCTGCGTTCCTGAAAATTACGCACTAATTTCCGCAGTAATGCATCGTGATACCCCTGGGCCAGGAACAGTGCCACAGCCCGTTGATTATTCAGCGGCGGGTGGCGCAACATCAGTTGGCGCAGGTTTCGGGCTTCCTGGATTAAGGCTTTAGGTCCCACCATAAAGCCCATCCGTAAGCCTGGAGCCAGGGTTTTGGAGAGGCTGCCGATATAGAGCACTCGATCACTGGTATCCAGACTCTTCAATGCTGGCGTCGGGTTGGAGCCATAGTTGATCTCCATCTCGTAATCATCTTCGATAATCACCAGGTCCTTCTGTTCAGCTTTCTCCATCAGCGCTTTGCGTCGTTCCAGTGGCATGGTCACGGTGGTCGGGCACTGGTAACTGGGGGTGAGGTAGATAGCATCGCACTGATCCAGTTGCTCGCTGACGATCAAACCCTGGTCATCAACCGGCAAGCTGGCGATCTCGGCTCCAAATACCCGGCCAATATGCCCGGCGCTGACGTAGCCTGGGTCTTCGATGCCAAATCGAGACTGACTATCCAGTAGTAATTGAGCCAGCAGGTAGAGTGAATGCTGAGAACCGATGGTGATCAGGATCTCTTCCTTGCAGGCCTGGATGCCACGGTTGGGCAGAATACGTTTTTGGATCTGCTCGATCAGCATGGGGTCGTCGCTGTCGTATCGGTCAGAGCTCCAGTCACGAATCGCCTGCACGCTGGCTGCATCCCGCCAGCACTTGCGCCAGCTTTCGATAGGAAACAGCTTGCTGTCGAGCTGACCATAGACGAAGGGGTAGGGGTAGCGGTGCCAGGAATGGGCATTGGTTGGATTGGGTTGGTTACCGATCTGAATCTTAAGCTTGTTGCCCCAATTCACTTTGTTGTCGGTGGCTGCCGCTTCTTCTTCCTCTGTTGCTGCGGACTCTTCCTTGTCCATCCGGTTCTTCAAAATGGATGGATCGACGAAGTAACCACTGCGTTCTCTGGAAACCAGGTAGCCGTCGGCGCTGAGCTCATCGTAAACCAGAACGATGGTGTTTCGAGCGACGTTAAGTGATTTGGCCAAGCTGCGGCTTGAGGGAAGTGGCTCATCCAAGGGTAGGTATCCACCAAGGATGGCGTTGACTAATTGTTCACGGATCTGCTTCTGCAGGGTTGCTGCATTCTGGTCTCTATCAAGATGAAAGAGTGCTGACATGTTCCAATCCACCTTTTTATTGTTTTCACGGTTGGGTATTGGTTGGGCGCTGATTTGAGTCTGATTGCAACGGGTAAGCAATCAATTCTTATGCGCTGTAGGTCAATACTAGCACTAAAACATGCAATAAACATCAAAAACGAGACAAAAAATACCGAATAAATAAAAAAATGTTGATTTAATTTTAAAGATAACGATACTTTAGGTATCAAAGATATCCTAAAGTGATATTTATGATAGTGGCGTGACTGACACTAGGCGGGTTGGCTTTCTAAATGCTGATTGTTTCAAGTAGGTAGATGGCGCAGCCGGTTGATCAAATAAAAATAAATGAGATGGTATGAGTGATGTCTTTAGAAAAGGCCTACGACTATATCGTGATTGGGGCCGGCTCTGCCGGTTGTGTATTGGCAAATCGCCTGTCCGAAGATCCTAATAACAGTGTTCTGCTGCTGGAAGCCGGTGACAAAGATAAGAATCCATGGATTCACGTCCCCATCGGTTATTTCAAAACCATGCATAACCCTAAAACCGACTGGTGTTATATGACCGAACCGGATCCGGGTATCAACGGTCGCCAGTTGCAGTGGCCACGGGGTAAGGTTCTCGGTGGTTCCAGCTCTCTAAATGGCTTGTTGTACGTTCGCGGCCAAAAAGAAGATTACGATGATTGGGCTGCGCTGGGTAACAAGGGTTGGTCCTATGACGAGATTCTTCCCTACTTCAAAAAGTCTGAAGACCAGGAGCGCGGCGCCGACAAATACCACGGAGTAGGTGGACCGCTAGCGGTTTCCAACATCCGAATCCGGCGGGAGATTTGTGACAAATTTATCGCCGCTGCTGAGCAGGTGGGGATTCCCCGCAATGATGACAGCAACGGTGAAAAGCAGGAAGGGGTCGGTTATTTCCAGCTGACCATCAATCGAAATGGTACCCGTTGTAGTACTGCGGTGGGGTTCCTGCGCCCTGCCTTGAAACGTCCTAATCTGGATGTGGCGACTCATGCTCTGGTCCATCGTATCGAATTTGATGGTGATCGCGCAGTGGGTCTGACGGTTAGCATTAAAGGTGTTAAACAACGTATTAACTGCAACAAAGAGATTGTGTTGTCTGCGGGTGCGATCAACTCGCCGCAGATCCTGATGCTTTCCGGTATCGGTGATCAAGATGAGCTGGCCAAGCACAATATTCCGGTGGTTAAGCATCTACCTGGTGTGGGCAAGAATCTGCAAGACCACCTGCAGATCCGAACCATCTACAAGGTTAATAAGCCAATTACCCTCAACGATGAAGTCAATAACCCGCTTCGTAAAGTGTTGATGGGTATGGAGTACGCGATGTTCCGTACGGGCCCGCTAACCATGGCAGCCAGTCAGGTTTGTATCTTTACCAAGACGGATAAAGAGATGGAGCGCCCTGATATTCAATATCACTTGCAGCCACTCAGTGCTGACAAGCCTGCCGATGGTACCCATCGATTCTCAGCCTTTACCGCATCGGTATGTCAGTTGCGTCCTACCAGTACCGGAAAGATTGAGCTGAAGAGTAATGATCCGGAAGAGTATCCGGCGATTCACCCCAACTATCTGGCCACTGAAGAGGACCAGAAAACGGCGATTGAATCGATCAAGGTGACCCGTCAAATTATCAATGCTCCTGCACTGGCTCCTTTGATCAAGGAAGAGCATGAACCTGGCGTTCAGCACCAGACCGACGAAGAGCTGTTGGAGTACGCCCGTAACCGGGCAACGACCATCTACCATCCCACCGGTACCTGTAAAATGGGTAGTGATGACATGGCTGTGGTGGATGATCGCTTGCGTGTTCACGGCCTCAAGGGGCTGCGGGTGGCGGATGCTTCGATCATGCCGGTTATCGTATCCGGAAATACCAATGCACCAACCATTATGATTGGTGAAAAAGTATCGGATATGATCAAAGAAGATGCGACCAAAGAGACTCGTGTTGCCGCACTAGTCGATTGATCCTCTGAACTGCGGCAGGCAGATCCCCCGGGTGCGAACGCTACCCGGGGGTTGTTTTATTCCTCGTCAGAAGAACCATCATCGGAGAGATCGTTCATCAATGATGAAAGTTCGTCGGCTGCTTCTCGCATCACCGGTACATTTTTCAGGGCGTCTTCGAGAGATAGGCGTGCCGTTGGCGCGTGCATGGCAAGGCCGGCATACATCCGGCCTTCAGCGTCTCTGACGGGAACGGAAACGGCGATCATTCCCTGCAAAAACTCCTCATTATCGATACCAATACCGTCTTTGCGGATCTGCTTCAGTGCCGGCTTAAGCTCTTCCGGGGAGGTCAGAGTGTTCTCTGTGTATTTCTCCAAAGATAGCTTGGCCAGAAGGCGTGAGCGTTTGATGCTGCTGAGTTCGCTAAGGAACAACTTGCCGCTGGCGGTGCAATGAAGCGGAACGCGATCGTTGATCTGCAACTGAACCCGCAGCGGCCAGTGGGTCTCGACACGGTCGAAATAGATCATCTCGCCTCCATCTGGGATGGAGATGTTGCAGGTTTCGCCGAGTTTCTCCGACAGCTTTTGCAGAATCAGATGGCGTTGTGATCGCAGGAAGTCATTGTTGCTGAACACACCAAGGGCGATCTTGTTCATCTTTGGACCAGGGACCAGACCTCGCCCGTCCATCCGCTGCTTTAGAAAGCCCTCTTCCTCGAGCTGAGTGCAGAGACGGTGGATGGTCGGTTTGGGCAATTTGAGCAGCCGATTGATCTCGGTGGGTGTGATGGACTGAGTCGCATCGGCCACAATTTCGAGAATATTGAGCGCTCGAACAATCGAGGAATTGCGATCTTTGCTAGATGAATCGGACATAGACAGCCTTATTAATATCAGTATCTGCAGAAATGTTACGACATTGAAAGTCTCATTAATATATAAAAAAGGGTTTTTTGGCGTGCTTCTATAATCCTGCTTTATGGATAACAGCTAAAATAGACACACAGCAAAGAAGGATAAGTACTAGATTTTTAGTGGTATTACCAATTTATTTGAGACTAAAGGGTTCGAAAATAACTGTTTTTGTCGACTTGTTGAGGTTTGTCTGAGAAATTACTGAAATACATGCATATGTTTCATCTATGGCCCAGTAAATAAAGGATTTTTGGTTGCCATCGGCGTAAACCCAGAGAACATCGGGGTTTCAGGGCGAGAGTCATTGAGGAGCCTTGGATTAGGATTGATTTTAATCACCACAAAAAGACTAAAACAAATAAAAACGAGACCAGAGTTATCAAAAACGGCTTGAAAAGCTGTTTGTGCTGTGTGATATTTAAATCGTGATCTGGAAATGACATTGCGCAATTCGAGATCTACTGAATCCCTAACCGCATAAAAATAAATTAAGGGTATTAATAATGGAGAAGCGAAATAACTCCGTTGACGGTGGCAAAGCCGTCTCACGTCGCGATTTCTTCCGTGTTGCATCCGCTTATGGCCTGAGTTCCACTATGCTGGCCGCTACCGCTCTGGGGAGTTTCTCTCTTCCTCAGCTGGCACAGGCGGCGGAACAAAACAATAAGCGTCGCTACAAGAAAGCCGCCAAGCACACACTGACTTTTGGTGCTTCTGGCTTTAACGAGAAGAATCTGCTGATCGAACGTGCCGGCTGTATCGACTTCCTGAAAGATGTGGAAGCTCGTACCGACGGCGAAATCAGAGTCGAATTTGTCGGTGATAACCAGATCTGTGGTCAGCTTAGCTGTGTGAAGAAGACCCAGCAGGGCATCGTCGATATGTTCACCGCCTCTACCCAGAACTCTGCGGGTGGCGCGCCTTATCTGAACGTTCTTGATTACGCCTACATGTTCCCAACCCGGGCATCCCAGTACCATTTCTTGTATCACCCTGACAGCCAGAAAATCCTGCGAGACCCCCTGCGTGAAAAGCATGGTCTTCAGTCACTGCTGTCCCATAGTTTGGGATAAATAATGAAGCCTGGATCCAAGTGGGTAAAATGAGAGTGCGACCAATCACTCTAACCACAAGGATTCAGGCT
>JAPHRD010000008.1 GCA_026196225.1 Motiliproteus sp. | reverse complement strand
CACGGCGGCCGCATATGGCCTTAAAATACAAAACGCCCGATGAAGTGCATCGGGCGTTTTTAACCTGAAATAGTGTCAACTTATTTTAGGACTAGACACATTTTATGGAAAAAACTAGCGCTATAAGCGTCGCCTCAAGGACGATTGGCTATACTTGCTAGAAAGTTAAACATGTGAATAAAACTTTGTGTAGTAAGCTTGGACAAGGTAACCCTATATGCAGGCGAACCCCGATCTGACTGTCTTTGATCGCAACCATGATCTCAATTATCTCGAACATCTAATCCATCTAGACGACCAGCAGCCAGTCACGGCTACTGAAGATATCTACAATCAGTTCGGTGTGCTGTTGATAGCCAAAGGCAGCCGGATGGATCGACGGGTAGCCTCGCAGCTACACAAACACCGTCTGGCACAGCCACTGGATCAACAGGTGGCGTTGCAAGATACCCTTTCTAAAGCAGACATTCTCTCGGATATCAACGGGATGATCGAAGCGACCGAAGATTTCCTGGAGATCCACCAAGCTCACCAGTTTGAAGTGCCGTTAAAAGATCTTTGTTTATCCGGCAATTTACCTCCCATACTGCGTCAGCGATTGACTGTACTTAAGTTTCGGTTGCCTGATGCCTATGAGCACTGTCTGTTCAGTGCCTGGATGTGTGGCCTGTTTGGTCGTGCCTTGGAGTTGAACAAGCACGATATGCAGGAAGCGTTTACCTGCGGGTTGATTCACGATTTGGGAGTGTTGCATCTGTGTCCCTCGTTAATGGAAGAGGGACAGGAGATGAGCGAGGAGCGCTGGAAGGCGATTCAGAGCCATGTTCTGATAGGTAAACTCCTGATCGATGAATTGGCGTTCTATTCTCCGGCGGTGTCGGCAGGTATTCTCGAGCACCACGAGCGGATGGATCGCACTGGCTATCCCAGTCGTAAATCTCCCGAAAAGCTGGGATTGTTTGGTCAGATCATTGGCTGTGCAGATCTTATTCACAAACTCAGCAATAACGAGCTGGCAGGGCAGGGTCGGCCGCTGACCGCCTCTTTGTCGCACCTGAAGGTCAACCACAATGCTTTCAGGGATGATGTATACAGTGCTGCTTTCAAGGTGTTGTCGAGGGTGGAGCACCAAACCGTTACGGGGCCAGACACGTCGCTGTTGTGTCAGCGTATATCAGTGATCAACGAGACCCTCAATCAGTTGACCCGAAAATTGAAGGGTCTGCATTCAAAGCATATTCAACAGCGACAAGAATTGCAGGAAACCAGTATTAATCGCGTTGCATCGATGATTTTTAAGACTTTTGACAGCGCCGGTTTGGAGCGTCAGTCGCTGCAGCAGTGGGTGGATCCAGACAGCGACAAAGACGATCGGGATCTTTATCGGGCGTTGTTGGAGACCGATAGTATTCAGTATGAGCTGCTATGGCTGTTTAAGCGCCTGGGGTGGGGATTCGAGCAAGTGCTAAACAAACCGGGGCGCTTGGATGATGCCGAGCGCAAGGCGGTGATCAGTTTTACCGAAGGCATGGAGCAATCGCTGCAGACCGCCTGGGGCGAATATCAGCTCTGAGTAGCCGCCCACTTAGCAGCGGTAGGATGATCGAGGGAAGGCCCTTCAATCATCCGAAGCTGTTAGAAAACGCCCCCGTAGCTCGCTGTGACACTGGTTGAAAGGTATGCAATACCAGAGTTTTTCCAGCGTTTTTAGTTCCTGTTGTGAGGGGGCCTCAAGATGCTGCTCCAGGGCCTTCTTCAAGTGCTGCATCTGATATTCCATTCGCAAAATCTGATCCGATTCGGGGGTTTGAGCGCCCGCGATGATCTCTTTGCGGATGCAAAGCAGGCGAAGTTCATGCTCGCCTTCGGCTAGCAGCTGATCTACGGCTTCTTGGGAGTGTGCTTCGCTCTCGGTTAACCAACGAAAACGTTGCTTTAAATGCTGCGAGAATGGCGCTTGCGGTTGGCCCCCTTGTTTCCAAGCTTCCAGCTGTTGCTCGTTGACCTGGATCTCGCCTTCAACCAATAACTGGGTTTCCAGGGCTTCGCAGAGCTGATGGCGACGCTCGATAATCTGCCAGTCATTGTCTACTTCTGGGGCGTTAGCCTCTTTTTGCTGAGGCTCCTCAACCATGGGCTTGCGTTCGAACAACTGGTTGCAGGTGGTTCGGAAATCACGCCACAATCCCTGCTCTTGCTTTCGCTTGGCTGGACCGATATCGCGCCATTTTTTCTGTAGCGCTTTGGCTTCATTCTGGGCGTTGAGCAGGTCTTCCTGTTCCAGCAAGTTTATAGCTTGCTGTAGCAGTTCGCCCTTCAGCTCGGCGTTACGCTGTTGATCATCGGCCAGTAGTTGGTCGGTTTTCTTTAGAAGTTCATTAAAGCGGTTCTGTAGTTTTCTGCCGGGAGCGCGGTCCACTGGTGTAAATAGTCGCCACTGTTGCTTAAGTTCACGACTTACCACGGCCAGTGCTTTGAAATCGACATCGTTAGATGAGCCGTTATCGATCAGCTGTTGCAGGCGTTCTACTAGCAATTGACGCTGTTCCAGATTCTTCTGGCGAACAGCTTTTTGCTCTTCAAAGTAGACCTGGCAGGGCACGTAGGCTTCCTGGCTGGCTTTTTGAAAGCGGTTACGCAGATTACGTGGGATCTGGCTGCTGCTGACTTCCCGCCACTGCTGCTGAATGGCTTTTAATTTGTCGCTACGATCAGCGCCATCCAGTTCTTCATGGATCAGAGATTCCATCTCCTGGCAAAGTTGTTCCAACTTGGGCTGGGTTGCAAACATCTGCCAGTTATTGAGTTCTTGGTATTGGGCATTGAGGCGTTGGAATCGCTGTTTGGCACCGCGATTGTTGCCGCCTTTGGTGATCGCTTCGTTGAGCTGCTTGATCAGCGGAGCCGCTTCCTGAAGTCGTCCCTCTTCCAGTGCTACTTCCAGGCAGTCCAGTTGTTGCGAACAGGCTTGCTGCTGTTGCTGTTTGGCCTGCTGGTTTGCCTGTTTGCGTGACTCCAGGGTCTTGATCTGCTGTTTTAGCTCCAGAACCAATTGTGGCTCTTCAATCCCTGCAGGCCATGCGATCTCGGTAAGCGTCTGCTGGGCTTTCTTAAACGACAGAGAATCGGCCTTCAATTCAGCAAACTGCTGTAACTTGGTCAAACTGTTGAACAGTGCGTTTAGCGATTCAACTTGGTTAGCGAATGACTTCTGCTGCTTGCCATCAGCGGGGAGTGATTGGTCTAGTTGTTGCCATTGCTGATGTATCTGCTGCCATTGCTGTTGTAGATTATCCAGCTGTGAAGGGAGGGGAACGGCAGGAACGAGCTGCTGCAAACGCTCCAACAAGTCTTGACGCTGCTGTTGCTGTTGTTGGAGCTGCTGTTGCTCGGCGAGCTGCTGTTGGAATGCTTCCAGCTTGCTTTGGCAGCGCACGTCGAGCTGTTGCAGGCGGGTTTGGAACTGCTCGAGGATTTTGCTACCGATCTCGTGCTTGCGTTGCAGCAGAGCACCCAGGCGAGCACCGTAGTTTTCGTTGGCATCCTCTTTGGCTAGCTTTTCCAGAGCCGCGCAGAGGGATTCGCACTGTTGATTCTGTTGTTCTTGCAGTTTTTGCTGCTGTTTTTGTTTGTCGCGGGCATCTCGCAGTATGCGGTTAACCCCTTTATCTTTCTGGCGGCTTAGTTTGATTAACTGCTCTAACAACTCAGGGTCACTGATTCCTCTGGCTGCGGATTGTCGGACCTGAAAATTGTCCGCATTGATCACCAACTGATAGAGTGCAGATTCTAAAGCGATGTTTTCGACTGCTTTCAGTTGGACTTCTAGGTGCTGAGCGTTTAGGGCGATATGAGTGAGGACGTCAGGGTCTTCAAGTTGTACCACTAGAGGCAGGAAATCTACCTGCTCAACATCTTCCTGGGGGTCGCGGTTCCCTGTGTTGCAGATTAGGCGACAAAACTGACGTATAGCCTGTTCTTTAACAAGAGGCGTGGGATCAGTATTGGCGATCTCAACCAACTGTTTCGGATTGGATAGTTTTTCCAGCGCCGAACAACGGACTTCAACGTCCTGATCCATGCGCGCCAGTTGCAACAATATCTGTTGGTCGGAAGCTTGTTCGGGATTGAGGTTATGTACTGCTTTTTTGCGAACGCCCGGTTTTGGGTGTTGCCATTTTGGACGGAAGAACTGTGTAAAGGTCAACTGCATGATATTTCCAATGAATACTGCCTGTTCCAATGCATCATCCCAGCCCGTAAGGGGATCTGAAATTGTCAGGCGGACTTCCGGGTCGGGTGAAAAATAGCTACTGAAATTGCAGTATTCCAGAACCAACGGACACCGACTCCGAGGGATCGCATTCTAAGGCTTTTGACCGCTCTCTGGAAGAGCGACAGTGCATTCAACCCCTTAAATTATGCGCTATCCCATGCATAAAGAAGGGGTATTGGCCGTGCTCTATTGCACCAGCTTGATCTCTCCGTCAACATAGAGCCAGTGCTCATTCTCACGGATAAACCTTGAGGTTTCATGGAGTTGAGCTTCCCCTTCGTCGCTACTGAAACTAGCGATAAAGGAGACAACACCAGTGCTGTCGGATTCACTACCCTGGATGGTTTCTAAAATTTCCAATTCGCTCCAGGTGGTCATGCTGATTTGCTCATCCAGCAACTCGATGGATAACTCCTGTCTATGGTCTGGGTGGGTGGTTTTAAGCAGGTAGTCACTCCTGCCGATCGCAAATGCGGTGTAGCGTGAACGCATCAGTAGCTCGGCGGTCGATGCCGGTTTGATACCTTCGATTGCCGGTTCACAGCATTGGTTGTAGTTTTTGCCTGAGCCGCAGGGGCAGGGGGTAGAAGTGGCTTGATGATCGTGTAACATGGCGATTCTCGACATTGCAGATGTTGATTTTCAGCTTGGTTTCCCGTTGACGGTCAAGTGGCATACCTTCGTTGGCGGTGCCTTTTATACTCAGTTCGTTCAGGGTTGTCTTGTCGACTTTGAGCGTATTTTAGACTAATTGATGCTGTGCAACATGAGTAGGATCAAGCGGTGCTATTGTCACCTTCGCGGTTGAATGATTTCACGGAGTCGCTGGATGAGCGGAAAAGCAAATACCTTTTATTGGCATGACTACGAAACCTTCGGTGCTGATCCGATGCGTGATCGCCCTTCGCAGTTTGCTGGTGTTCGGACCGATATGGATCTCAATATCATCGGTGAGCCCCTGGTGATCTTCTGCCGCCCGGCGGATGATTTTCTGCCCCATCCTGAAGCCTGCCTGATTACCGGAATCACCCCTCAGCAGGCTCTGCGGGAGGGTGTGTGTGAAAGTGATTTTGCCGATGCCATCCATAAAGAGTTGTCCCAGCCCGGTACCTGTGGGGTGGGTTATAACAGCCTGCGATTTGACGATGAGGTTACCCGTTTCACCTTCTACCGCAACTTCATCGATCCTTATGGGCGGGAGTGGCAGAACGGTAACAGTCGCTGGGATATTATCGATGTCCTGCGGTTGGCTCGTGCGCTGCGTCCTGAGGGTATCAATTGGCCTAGTTACGAGGATGGTCGTCCTAGTATGAAGCTGGAGGACCTGACGGTGGCTAACGGTATCGAACATACCAGTGCTCACGATGCCCTGTCCGATGTCCACGCCACCATTGCTGTCGCCCGGCTGCTGAAGGAAAAACAACCCAAGCTCTATCACTATGCACTGCAACTTCGCGATAAGCGGCGGGTGGCTCAGATGCTTGATGTGAACAGCTATAAACCGGTTTTACATATCTCCTCCAAATATCCAACAGAACTGGGAAATTCTGCGGTGGTTGCGCCGCTGGCCATGCACCCTATTAATAAAAATGGTGTCATCGCTTACGACTTGCGGGTCGATCCCACGCCGCTACTGGAATTGTCCGCTGAAGAGATTCGTCAGCGCCTTTACACGCCGAGCAGTGAGTTGGCTGAGGGAGAGGAGCGGATTCCTCTGAAGCTGATTCATCTCAACCGCAGCCCTATAGTTGCACCTGCCAACATGTTAAGTGCGCCGGAAGCCGAGCGCTTGCAGATCTCTGGTCAGGCATGTCGAGAGCACCTCGCTATACTTAGAGGCTATCAGCCGCTACAGCAAAAACTCCGTGAGGTGTACGCCGAATCGGGCTTTGAAGATTCCTCAGACCCTGATCTGATGCTCTACAGTGGTGGGTTTTTCTCTCCGGGCGACCGGGCCGCCATGGATCAGATCCGTCAGTGTCCGGTGGATTCTCTCGGGGAGTTGGAACCCGCTTTTCAGGATGGCCGATTGGAGGAGATGCTGTTCCGCTTTCGGGCACGAAATTACCCCGATAGTTTGCCGGAAGAGGAGCGCCAGCGTTGGGAAGAGTTTCGTAGTGACAGGCTGGTGAATGGTGTCGACGCAAAGAGTTTAACGTTTGATAGTTTCTACGGTCGGCTCAATGAATTGGGTAGTGCGGCCGATACTAATGAACAGAAACTGCACATTTTGCACGAACTGGCCGCCTATGCTGAGTCGATCTATCCGCTTTAAAAAAGTATTGGTCCGGCACTCTGATAGACACTGCAGATCAGTGTCCCGATGGGGTGTACTATTGCTGTGCTTGGGCGGGTTGATGCCGACATCGGTATTGGCGGATCAACAGGTGATTCCCTACGTAGAGATCAAATCAGATCGCGTTGAATATGATCCTGATAGGGATACCGAAATTGGCGTCGATGGTTACAGTGATCCCTTTACCGAATACCGCGACAAACGTTTTGACCCGGCGGAAGAAGCCGAAGAACTGGTCATAGACGAGAGTCACTACACCGAAATACCGGCCGGTAATATCGAAGAGGAGATGCCGGAAAGCGATTTTCCGGTGACTGAAGTGGACGGTTTTAGCGGAGGTCTGTTCGATTCGAAAACGGTCTACCGCGATATGGGTGACCGTTATGACAGCGAACCTATGGTGGTGATCGTGCCAGGAGCGGATCCAGATCGTGCTTTGCCGCCACCGACCGTGGTACCGGTTGATAGCTTCGGCGCCGAAACAGCTACCGTAGTACCGGTGGATCGCATCGATCTGCCGGTACCCAGCAAGGAGGACCGAATCTTCAATCTGTTCTCCGGTACTCCCGAGGCTCCAAAAAAGGTGCCAAATCAGAAGCCTGATCGCAAAGAGCGGGTTCTAATTCCTATGAGTCAGCCTAAACCAAGTAACTCGGGCCCTATCGAGATCATCACCACCAACTGAACAGCGTTAGCCACGATCAGCGGGTAGGGTTAATCCCCGGCTCAGTGCTTGTCCCGCTGAACGAACCACCAGTTTACGCTGATTGAGAGATTTAAACGTTTCGATCAGATCCTCTACCTGCACCGTTTCGATCGCCTTCGCCAGCTGTTCGCGGCTGTTGAAGTCTAAATAGTTGCGGTCGATTTCACGCCAGTAGCGTGACGTCCGGTCGGTGAGATTCTGATCCTTCTTCAGCAGTTCCACCAGAATGCCCTGTTTGTATTCCTCCAGCGACTTAGCGTCTAGGGATTCAATCAGGGGCAGGCTGCTTTCGATAAAGCTATCGATATGTTGCTGCAGCTGATCGGGGTGGGCAGAGGGGGACTGAATAACCATGGCCAGCCCTGGGTGCTCCAGGATCGGCATGGAAGAGGCGAACACAATATACCCCAGCTGTTTTTCGGTACGTAACTGGGTATAGAACGGCGGCGACAGGATCTTGCCAAGCAGGGCGTAGTTGGCCCGGGTCTTCAGCGCTTTGTCAGCCCCCTGAATATAGGTGCTGATGGCGGAATCGTTATGATCAATAGTAAGGTCTTTGACCTCCGCTGAGTCTGAAAGAAGTCTCACCTGTCCCGGTGATACCTCACTGGGAGTAACCGGTTTAAGCAGCTGCTGTTCGATAATGGCTGATAGTTTCAAGGCATCGGCACGGTTGATATCGCCGTGCGCCAGGGCTTCGATATTGCCACGGGAGAGCAGATCAGCCATGAAGGTCTGAAGCTCCTTGGGTGTGATTGAATCCACCTCCAGCAGTTGTTGTTCCGATGACCACTGCGGGTTCATTACTCTGAGATAAACCTCTTCCAACGCTTGATTGTAGGGCTTTTCTTTGCGGCTATTCTGCAACTGTCGCTTCAATTCCTGTTTGAAAATGGCCAGGCGCTTAGGGTCCACCTCAAGATTGATCAGGTTATTGGTTATCTCTTCCAGTAATCGGTGTTGCTTATCGCGAAAGCCCGACAGTCGCAGGCTAAAACCGCGAATATGGGGGTAGAGGCTGGAGCGCTGTCCGGCAACGCTGGCGGGGTAGACAAAGCTGTTCAGCTTATCGTTGACCAGTTTGATATAGAGATTGGTCAACACATGGTGACGGGCACTATCGTTTGCTGTGGGTGAGCGGAAGGTAACAAAAAAGTCTGCCTTCGGCGTTTTGAACTGCTGATCCTGCTTAAACCACAATTTGTAACCCGGAGCGCTTTTAATGACTGCCGGTACGGGGGTGTCGATCGCCTCGCGAAGACTAAAGTCTTCAGCTAAAAAGGGATTGGGGGCAGGGATTTTCAGTTCTGGATCGATGGGGCTTTGTGACCACTGTTTTAATTCTGCAGCGCTGATAGCCGCTAGCTCGTAGGCGGTACCGTACCAGGGGTCTTTCTGATCCAGGGGCAGGTCTTTCGCGGTCAAAGTTAACAGCAAATTGTCTGTTTTCAGATGCTTTAGGTAACTCTTGATCAAATCACCATCGAAACCACGGTAGAGGTAGTCACCACGGATCACCTCCGCTAATGGATAGCGCTTTAGATTGGAGGCTAGATGGGTCAGGTGATAGACCCGATTGCTGTTTTCTCGGAAGCGAAAAGCGGTATTGCTGATGCTCTGCTCCTCTTGGTACAGCCAGGGTTGAACCCCTTGTTGTTCGACCAGGCGCAGGTATTGGAAACTCAGATCCACCACTTCCGAGTAGCGCTCGAAGCCTTGTGGCGTAAGGCCGATGCTGATGGATAGGGTGGCGCTATCTTGGTAGTTAAGGCCAGGACCAGCACTGAGGCTGCGAGCCAGACCGCGTTTTTTGAGCAGATCCAGCAAGCTTCCTTCGCCTTCATGGCCCAGCAGGGCACTGAGGAATCGTAATGGTTTTTCAGCGTAATAGGGGCGAACAACAGGCACAGGGAAACTGAGATTCAGCTCATGAACCTCTTTGATGCTGGAAACCTTCAACAGAGCTGGCAAGGTGCCGGGATTAAATAGCGGCACTGTTGCTGAGTCCTCCGCCATTGGACGTTTAACAACATCGCTAAACTTAGTTTCCACCATGGCGCGAAGCTGTTCGATGGTCTCGGATCCCAGCACCACCAACGACATATTGTTAGCAGAGTAGTGCTGCTGGTAAAAAGTCAGCAGTTCTTCGCGGATATCGGAACCGGGACGGTCGGCCAGGGTGTCGATGCTGCCCACAGAAAATTTAGACATGCCGTGCTTGGGATTCAGGATCTGTTTGAATGCGGAGTAGCCTCGGCGACCATCCTCTTTCAATTTCGACTGGTATTCCGAGTGCACTGCATGTTTTTCCCGCTTTACGTAGTCCGGGGTGAACAGCGGATCGATAAAGAAGCGGGAGAACCGATCCAGGGTGGGTTCCAGATAGTTGCTGTCGATATCAAAGAAATAGTTGGTGCGATCGTAGGCGGTAAAGGCGTTGTGGGAGCCGCCGTGAGCACTGATGTAGGCTTGGTATTCTCCGGCCTTGGGATATTTTCCGGTACCGAGAAACAACATATGTTCGAGGAAATGAGCCAGCCCCTGACGCTGTTCGGGATCATCGCCGCTACCCACACCCACATCCAGACTTACTGCTGCTTTGTCGGTTTTTGGATCGGAGATCAGCAATACCTTGAGGCCGTTTTCCAGCTGAAACGCCTGGTAATCCCGCGGATCGTTAGGGCTTTTGATAATCCCTTCGGCCCGCAACAGCGGAGGCAGCAATAGTAATAACGACAGAGAAACAAAGGCCAGCAAACCTCGGACGATCATAAACTCAAACCTCAATGGACATTCACAAGCAGGACAACGGGTGCCATCGGCACCACGGAGTCAGGATACGCTGTTAGACACAGAAACCGTCGGAGGTTCCCTTTCGGACTTTACTTGGGAGGATGCAGTACTGCGTTGGCAAGGGTGATGGCGCGATTAAGATCATCTTTGCCAGGATCAAGCTGGCTGATCTGTTTCAGTACGCCGAATGCCATGGCTAGATCCTGCTCCTGCTTTTTGTAGAGATCGGCGATGGCTTCGTCGATAGCATCGTAGACCTGTTGGATCTGCTTTTCGCGGTCGACAGCAGGGTTCATATTGTTAAGAACTTCCAGACAGGCTCGAGCGACCTGCATGTATCGCTGATCAAGTTGTTTTTTCATGACGACTACTCTTGGTAAAGGACGATTTCGAACAAGGCGGCCATCATACAAGAGCCGTGGCCTTAAGCAAAAGGGACTCCGGCAGGGCGAGCCGCAGCTTCGTTCGCCTAAGTGGTTACACAACAGACTTGTTTGCAGGCTCCCTAACAGGGTAGATTAGCAGTCACACCTCGCCTAGAAAGGGACCGTCGATGAACCGAGAGAAGGTCATATTCGCATTCTTCATTGTTCTTGCCCTGACACTGAACTTTGGATTTTTTGTAGGGGATACGGGCAATCCCGATCACCATAACGTTTACGAACTCTACGCAGCTATCGTCGTCAGCCTGATTGCCACAGTGCTGAAATTTGGCGACCGAACCCATATCGGTGCGGTTTTACTGGCCACCAGTTTGGTGGCTGACTTGCAGTTGGTAGCCGCCGCTATTGTCTGGGGCGCGGCCGAACACATCATGGTCAACGGTATGACCGAATCGGTGATGGCCAGTGTGGTCTCACTTTCGGCAGGTGCTTTGTTGGCGAACATCACTTCGGTGATTCTGTTGATGGTAGAAACCATCATGATCCGTCGCTAGCAGACGCGATTAGAGCCCCATGAACCATATTCTGTTTGTCCTGCTGCGGCGACTACGGACACCGCTGATTACGGTGATCGTGGTCTATGCCGTCTCGATCTTGGGATTTGTGCTGATTCCCGGTGTCGATGATGAGGGCAACGTCTGGCGCATGGATTTCTTCCACGCCTTCTATTTTGTCAGCTTTATGGGATCGACCATCGGTTTTGGTGAGATTCCCTATGCCTTTACCGATGGGCAGCGGATGTGGACCATCGTTACTATCTACGCCACGGTGATCTCTTGGCTGTACGGTATCGGTAAAATGCTGTCGATATTCCAAGACCAGGCCTTTATCCGGTTGATGAATCGACTCTCTTTCGTGCGGGATGTGAAGCGGCTGCGAGAACCCTTCTATCTGGTTTGCGGCTATGGCATGACCGGTGCTCGGGTGGTGGAGCAGCTGAGCAAGCGTGGTATTCAATCGGTGATTGTGGATATCGATCGCGAACGCATTGATGCCCTAGAAACTGACGAGATTGATTTCAGCGTGCCGGGCTTGTGTGCCGATGCTTCTCAGCCTGATGTGCTCTCTGAAGCAGGATTGGAGAGCCCTTACTGTGTCGGCGTGTTGCCTTTAACCGATCACGATACTGTTAACTTGGCGATCTCCATCGCCAGTAAACTGATAGCTCCGGATCGCCCGGTGATCTGTCGTACCGAGTCAGATATCACCACGGCTAACCTAGCCTCATTTGGCACCGACCATATTATCGATCCGTTTGTGACCTATGCCGAATACCTGGCATTGGCGCTGCATTCCCCTTATAAGCATCTGGCCTACGACTGGCTCACTAACCCCGAGCACCGTTCGATCACCAGCGCTTATCAGGAAACTCAAGGCCGCTGGGTTATTTGTGGTTATGGTCGTTTCGGGCGGGCGCTTTACCAGAGTTTTAAGGATACTCCGGTGGAACTCACCATCATCGATTATGATCGATCCCGGGTCTGTGAAGAGATTGATTTTGTGGAAGGCTTGGGGACCGAGGCAGTCACTCTCGACGAGGCTCGTATTCGCGATGCGGTGGGTTTGATCGCCGGTACCGATGATGATGCCAATAACCTTTCCATCATCATGACGGCCTTAGAGCTTAATCCGAAACTGATTACTGTAGCTCGACAAAATCTCAGCTCTAACGCTCGAGTATTTGATGCCGCCAGAACTGATCTGGTGATGGAGCCCAGCCGGATTATTGCCAATAATATCTTGTCGTTGATCAAAACCTCATTGCTGGGTGTGTTTCTCGATGAGATGGTTCACCGTCGGGACGATGTTTGGGCCCACGAATTGGTTAATCGCATGAGCACCGTGGCGGGGGATCAGGAATTGGACAGCTGGGCCTTTACCGTCGACCCGGAATGCACTCCCGCTCTTAGCAAAGCGTTGGAGGAGGGAAAGGTTGTCGATCTTAGCCTGTTCCAAGAAGACCCTAGGGGAATGAATCGCCATCTGTCTGCTTTTCCGCTGATGTTGAAACGGGGCGAACAGGTGAAACTATTGCCCGATGAATCGACCGAAGTGCAAGCCGGTGATGCCATCCTGTTCTGTGGCTTGAGCGGGGCCTTCCACCAGATGCAGTGGACGGTGTCTAACTTTAATGTATTCAGCCATGTGATTGGCGATACCGACGGCCAGGGCGGTTGGCTGGCGCGCTGGTACCGTAAAAAGAAATTGTCCTGATGGCTTATTTGCTGTTGGTACTGACCACGCTGTTCTGGTCAGGCAATTTCGTTCTTGCCCGTGCCATGCATTTGGAGATGCCGCCGGTTTCGATGGCATTCTGGCGTTGGTTTGTTGCGCTGTTGATTCTGCTGCCTTGGGTGCTACCTACCATGTGGCGGCAACACCAACTGATCAAAACTCATTTTCCCTACCTGCTGTTGCTGGCCGTTCTTGGCGTGGCTAACTTCAACACCTTCGTTTATCAGGGGCTACAGATCACCACCGCTTTAAATGCGGCGTTGCTGCAGTCGGCTATACCGATCGTGATTCTGGTGCTCTCCAGCCTGGTGCTAAAGCTCAAAGTAACTATCGGGCAGTGCCTGGGGATTATGGTATCCATGTCCGGCGTGTTTACTATTGTCAGTCAGGGCAATCTCGATACCCTGCTGCAATTGCAGATCAATCGTGGTGATGCCTGGATTCTGGGGGCGGTGCTAACTTGGGCGCTATATTCCATCGCCTTGAAGTGGCGGCCGGAAAATCTCCAGAGTAATACTTTGCTGGGAGTGACTGTGCTGATGGGGGTGCTGGTTCTGTTGCCATTTTATCTGTGGGAGCAGAAGGATCTTCCCGCTATCCAGTGGCATCAGGACAATCTGTTGATGATCGGCTACATGGCTCTGTTTCCATCGGTGCTGGCGTACTTCTTCTGGAACCGTGGAGTGGCTGAACTGGGGGCCGCGAAGGCGGGCCTGTTTATCCATCTGATGCCGGTTTTTGGCCTGATATTATCAGTGATATTTCTGGGTGAGAGCGTTCGGGCTTTCCATCTGCTGGGAATCGGCTTAATATTCAGCGGCATCTATTTAGCCACGAAGATGGCGATGCCTCCCAAAAAATAAAAATAAACAGTAAAATAAAGCGTGAAAATAATAATAAAAATTCTGAAACCACATCTATAAAAACGACGACAAATCACGATAGGAACGACCCAATATGATGAGAATCCTAACAATCTGCTGCGCGCTGTTAGTCGGTTTTACGTTTTCTGCCGACTATGCTGAAGCCAAGCGATTTGGTGGTGGCGGTAGCTTCGGAAAAATGTTCTCTACGCCTAAAAAGGCGGCGCCTAGACCTGCGCCAAGTAAAAACGCGACTCAACCTTCAAGCAATCAGACTACAACCACCGCTGCGAAGCCTAAGCCCGGAATGGGCGGTTTGATGGGCGGCCTGTTGATGGGTGGTCTGCTGGGTGCCCTGTTCTTCGGTGGCGCCTTCGAGGGAATCCAGATAATGGATATCCTGATAATTGCCGTAATCGCTTTTGTGCTATTCCGATTCCTTTCAAGGATGAAGCAGCCACAACAGAAACCGCAATACGCTGGCAACTACCATCAACCTGAAGAGCAGGAACAACAGTCTCAGCAACGCACAGCCCCAGAGCCTCAGGCCAGTGGTTTTGAACCGACGCCGCTGATGTCTAGTTCCCTCTCTGAAGCTAATCTGGAGCTGCCTGCATGGTTCGACAAGGAAAGTTTCCTTGCCGGTGCCCGTGATCACTTTGTTCACCTGCAGGATGCTTGGGGCCGCAACGATCTGGAAGAGATCCGTACCTACTGCGAAGCCGATTTCTACCAGTTGCTGGTGGACGAACGTGCCAAGCTGGATTCTGGAAACCTGGACAACGAAGTGGTTTCAGTGATGGTGGAATTGTTGGGCTTCAACGAGCTCGATAATCGCGCCGAATTGAGCATCAACTTCTACGGCTGGATGCGCGAAGGAACCGGTGAACAGACCACCGAATTCAACGAGATCTGGCACCTAAACCGCGATACAACCAAAGCTGAAGCAGACTGGTTTATCGTTGGTATTGAACAACCCTAAGCGCTACTCTTAGTGCTTTAGAAAGGGACCTTCGGGTCACTGCTGTCCCATAGTTTGGGATAAATAATGAAGCCTGGATCCAAGTGGGTAAAATGAGAGTGCGACCAATCACTCTAACCACAAGGATTCAGGCT
>JAPHRD010000103.1 GCA_026196225.1 Motiliproteus sp. | reverse complement strand
TTGTTCTCGGCTGAGGCTGTATGGGAGATGCGTAGAGACCACCAACCATACGGCTTTCAGCCGTTTTTGTTTAGATCTTCATGAAAAATGCGGGCTAGGGGAGCTAAAACCTGCCGGGTGGCGGATCTGGCTGATGCTTTAAGGAGTCCCTTGTCGGCTCAGAATATGGCTGATCAATGATCGCAGTTTGCCCGGTTTTACCGGCTTGTTCAGGCGTTGCAATCCCCTAACCTGGAACTGCTGGCGTACCTCGTCACTGCGGTCGGCGGTGATCATGATGGTAGGAATTACTCCTTTCTCCTGGCCTTCGATGCGGTCCAATACATCCAGCCCGGTTACATCGTTAGCCAGGTGATAGTCAGCCAGGATAATGTCAGGTGTTTGCTGCTGGCACCGCTGCAGTGCCTGGTCGCCGTCCAGCGCTGTGGCCACCTCGGCACCCCATTCCTGAAGCAGCATCTGCATACTGTGGGTAATCGCCTCTTCGTTATCGATCACCAACACTTTGAGGCCATTGATATCGCTGGGCAGGTAAACTGATTTGGCTTGTTGTCCGGCTTCGATATTCAACTCGCCGACAGGAACATCAACGGCAAAGCAGGATCCGCGTCCCACTTGTGAGCGCAGATGAATAGGGTGTTTCAGCATGGTAGCGATGCGCTCGACAATAGCTAAACCCAATCCCACACCTTTGTCCCGACAGTTTTGGGCGTTGTCCAGCTGTTGGAACTCCTGAAAAATCTCTTCTTGGCGCTCATCGGGGATGCCGGGGCCGGTATCGAAGACGCTGATTCTTAACTTGTTGCCAAGGCGTCGACAGCCCAACAGGATTCGGCCCTGTTCGGTGTATCGAATGGCATTGCTGAGCAGGTTGCGGATAATCCGCATCAATAGTCGGGAATCGGAGCGAACAACGACATTGCTGGAAACGACTTTAAGGGTCAATCCTGCTTTGTCTGCCACCGGCTTGAATTCGGTTTGTAGTGACTCCAGCAAGCCGGTGATGGGGAAATCGCAGTAGTCGGCGGATACCGCGTTGGCATCCAGCTTGGAAATATCTAGCAGGTCGGTCAGCAGCTCTTCCGCTCCCAACAGCGCCACATGAATACGATCCACAAGGTTGTGGTCGGCATTGGCCAGAGCCCGTTCCTGTAAGGTCGAAACCAGCAGTCGGGCAGCATTCAAGGGTTGCAGAAGATCGTGGCTGGCTGCTGCCAGGTACTTGTCCTTGCTGGCATTGGCCTGTTCTGCCTCCTGCTTGGCTTCATTCAGGGCCAGTTCGATCTCTTTACGTTCGCAGATCTCCTGGCGCAGATGCTGATTGACGCTGCTTAACTCGTCGGTACGATCGAGAACCCGTTGTTCCAGGCTTTCGTTGAGGCGGGTGAGGCCGTCTTGGGCTCTTTTACGCTCGGTGATGTCCTGCACAAAGGCTTCAATAATTGCCGGCTCACGGCTCTTCAGCAGTACGTTCATAGAGACCTCTACGACGCTGCCGTCCCAGGTCTTGAACTGGGTTTCAAATCCCACCTGTTTTCCTTGTTCGAACAGGATTCTGATCAGTCGCTGGTAGTCTTCATAACGATGAAATAGCTGGTAGCCGATATCATCAATGGATGAGCAAATCGTGTCGGCGGACTCGTAGCCGCAGATGGTAGCAATAGCCGGGTTGGCGCTGTTGATCGCACTATCCACCTCAGCCTGAAATATGCCGTGGAGGGCGTTTTCAAACAGCCATTCGTAGCGTTCTTTTTCTTGCTCAAGTTCGTCTATTTTGCCCTGCAGTTCAGGGTAATAGCTTTTTCGCGCAGAGAAATCCCCCAGGCCGATAAGGTTCTGGATCAGCGCCTTGTCATCGGCCGGAGTAGCCGGAGAGGGAGCTGGGTTAGAGCGCTTCCTCATAGACTACCTCAACGTCACGTTTGTTAGATTTGCGGGGGTTAGTCAGGATGCAGGGATCCCGCACTGCCTTCTTGGATAGTTCGGGAATGTCCGCCGTGTTGACGCCAGCTTCCTTCAGGCGTTGGGTTAGGCCAACATCCCGTTTGAGCTTCTGTACTGACGACATCAGCTTGGATTTAACCTCTTTAGGTTTCATCCCTCGGGTATCGATGCCGATGGTTTCAGCAACGTTTCGGAACTTATCCTCGGAGGAGGGGAAATTATAGTCAATCACATGTTCCAGCAAGATTGCGTTGCAGAGTCCATGGGGCAGGTCCAGATGACCTCCTAAGCTGTGAGACATGGCGTGAACGGCACCGAGAATCGCGTTAGAGAATGCCAGCCCCGCTTTCATGCTGCCCAGCATCACCTGTTCCCGTAGCTGGATATCGGTGGGGTTGGCAACCAAAGCGGTCAGATTGCTGGATACCAGCTTGATCGCTTCCAGGGCGTGCCCATCGGTGAGTGGCCCGCTGGCTGTTGAGACGTAGGCTTCCACGGCATGAACCAGAGCATCGACGCCGGTGCAGGCGGTTAAGAACGGGTCCATGGTGACGGTGGTTTCCGGATCGATTAGTGATACATCGGGAACCACAGCTTTGCTGATGATTGAGATCTTGTTGCGGGTTTCAGGGTCAGAGATGATGGCGAACTGGGATACATCTGCTGAGGTGCCGGCGGTGGTGGGGATAAACACCAGTGGTGGGATCGGTGTCATGATCCGATCGACCCCTTCAAAATTCAGGATATGGCCAGAGTTGGCACTGATGATGCCGATTCCCTTGGCGCAGTCCATTGGGCTTCCGCCCCCTACCGCGACGATTAGGTTGCAGCCTTCTTGGCGATAGATTGCCGCGCCCTGCATAACTTCTTCGGCGCGGGGGTTAGGGCTAACGTTGCAATAGAGTCGGTAGTCGATACCGATGGCGGCTAGGCTCTCTTCCACATCTTTGACCCAGCCTGCGGCAACAACACCGGGGTCTGAGACGATCAGTACCCGTTGTGCGCCAAAGGTGCGTGCAAAGTTGCCAACGGTTTTACGTGCGCCAACGCCAAATACGATCTCTGGAGAGACAAACTTTCTTAGGCTGGAAATATCACTGCTCATTCATCAAGCCTGCATCATTATTGTTATCGCCCGGGTGGGATCATCTTGATCCAGCTTCGGGGCTTTGTGGTAAGCGGTCCATGCAAATAATTTAGCCTTGTCTGGCGATTTTAGCATGGTTCCTCAATGGGTTGGGGAAGGTCGGTAGTTTCTTGCCTAGATCTTTAGAAGGGGGATCATCTAGCTCAGGTGCAGATAGAAGGTTTCTCGCCGATGCCCATCTGCAGTTGTCGGTATAGCGTTTGGTTTTCGCAGCGCGGGTCGGGGTCGGTCCGGCTGGGAACAAACTGTTGGAATTGACAGTTGGGAGGTTGCTGAAGCAGCAGGATGCGATCAGCCAGTTGCATCGCTTCGTTGATGTCGTGGGTGACCAAAATTACGGTTAGATCAGGGTGTTGCTGACGCATATGATCCAGCTGCCGGTAGATTGCTTCGCGGTTGTCTTGGTCCAGAGAGGCGAAGGGCTCGTCCATAAGAATCAGTTGCGGTTCAACGATCAGGCAGCGAACCAGAGCTATTCGACGGGCCATGCCCAGAGAAAGCTGTGACGGGTACATGTTGGTACAGTGTTGCAGGCCCAGTTGAGTCAGCAGTTTTGGTATGGCGGCACACTTTCGGCGACGCTGGTCTGTGCTCCAGGGATGGCTGCTGCCATTAACCACCAATTCAAGATTCTGTTGCACCTTGAGCCAGGGAAGCAGACGGGGCTCCTGGAACATATAGCTGATGGTGTCGTTGGGTGATAGGTCAAAGGAGCCTTCATACTCCTGATCAAGTCCGGCAATAATATTGAGCAGGCTTGTTTTACCGCAACCCGAAGGCCCCATCAGGCACAGTAGTTCACCCCGTTGTAGCTTCATCTGCAAATCTTGGTAGAGCAGATTTCCGCTATAGCCTTTCCGCTCAATATGGAGTTCTAACATCCTGCCTCCGGTTGCTGCCAACGTTGTTGCCGACGTTCCCACTGTTGCAAGATTCCCCACTCAATGAGTTGGACGATGACGATAAAACTCAGGCTGTAAGCCAAAATGGTGATGACATCGAACATCTGGAAGGCCAGGTGTAGTTGAAAACCGACACCATCACTGCGACCTAGCAGTTCAACTACCAGTACGATCTTCCAGATTAGCGCCAACCCGGAACGGGCAGCGATCAGGAAGTAGGGGGTCAGCTGCGGTAGCAATACTTTGCAAAGCTGGCTCCAAGGGGTGAGTCGATAGACTTTTGCCAACTGGTTAAACCCTGGGTCTAGATGGAGGGTCCCCTGGCGTAGCGTAACGATCACGTTGGGCAGTTTATTGAGTACAACAGCCGCAATGGCAGCGGTCTCGGACAGCCCAATCCAGAGATAGAACAACAAGATTACAACCAGTGCCGGAATGTTCAGGAACAGCACCAACAGAGGGTCTGCGAGGCGATTAAAGGTTGGTAACAAGCCCATGGCGATACCGATTATCGACCCCACTATCATGGCGATGGTGAAGCTGATCACTACCCGTACCAGGGTGGCACCTATATGTTCGGTGAGTTGGCCGTTTGCATACTCCCGGCCGATGGCGTCGATCACCTCAACGGGGGAAGGCAGCAGGAGGCTGTTGAGTTGTAATGCGGTTAGCTGCCAGATTAGCAGCGCAGCCATCAGTACCCCTAGCTGCTGGAGCCAGGGCATTTTGAAGGGAGACAGGGGGGATGGTCGCGACATGGACATCTAGTCGGTCTGTTGTCTGAGGGCGTCGCTAGGGCGCCAGAAACTGTTGCGATCCAATTGGCTGCTGGCACCCACCAACTGTGGACCCCCGGTCTTTGCCAGTTGCTTGAACATGCGCTCGGCGATCTGGTATTGAGCGTCACTGACTGGTGTTGGAATACCTGCAATAAAGCCGGTTTTAAGGTGAGTGAATACTGACTCCTGTTTTGCCCGCATCAGCGGTCTCAGGCGGTTCCAGGCAGTGGGGTTATCGCGAAGGAAGTGTTTGGTTTGTCGTGAGGCTTTGGCTAGCGATTGCACCAGGGCAGGGTTTTCCTCGGCCCAATCCTGGCGGAACACCAGTCCAAGCATGGGCACTCCATCCCCCAGCCCCAGCTCAGCACTGACCTGGCCCATATCCAGAAGTTGACGGTGTCCCTGACCTTTCAGGCGAGCGGCGTAGTGCCAGAAGGTTAATACCGCATCGAGCTCTCCCTGCTGCAGGGTGGCGTTTAGTAGCGGTGGTGCGGCAAATTGCAGTTCGTTGTTTTGCTTAAGGTCGATACCTTGCTGTAATGCCCAGGCTTGCAGTAGTAGCCAGCCCTTATCTACGGGACCACCGGCGATACCAATGCGTTTACCACGCAGATCTTCCAGTTCTTGAATGGGAGAGTTTTTGGCCAGCATCAATTTGCCGATGGAGGTCGAGTAGGGGATGAACTGCAGTGGCAAGCCGCGGTCACGCTGTCGGGATACCCATAACCAGTCAGCGACTATGACGTCGCTGTTGCCGCTGAGCAGCGCGGTACGCGTGGCTGTCACGGTAGCTAGATTCAGGGGGTTGAGATGAAAACCGTTGTTTCGGTCAAATTCCTGATGAATCATCGTATCCAGCTCCCAGTTGAGGGTGCCAAATTTAAGGGCAGCGACACGGATGCTGGGTAAGGCTCCTTGTTGATCGGCCTGTAGGTTGGGGGTGATCAACATCAATAGAGCAGCAAGCAGAACACCTGACAACCGGAGCAATCGGTGCTGGAAAGGGCCGGTTGATTGGGGCATGTTGGACTCCTGCATCAGCAGTGCGCATCGGCGTGTGGCGGCGGATTGCTGGATTGTTCGGTGGGGACTTTAGCTCCACGATAAAGCTACCCGCAACTACACAACATAGTACTTTCGACCCCTTGTTTAGCTGCAAAGGTAGGATGGTTCTAAGGGATGATTCGGGCTGTAATGTAATTGAATATAAATAATAAAAGGAGTAGCGTCATGTTAGCTCCCTACGAATCGACACCAGTTGAAGAGGCTACACTTAGTAGCGACGGTAACCCCGTTAGGAACGCGCAGAGTTCGACTGGCGAGAATGATTCTAGTATGACAACAAATGGGTTAGGTTCTTCTGTGTATAAGCTACTAATTGCTGACGATCACCCGCTTTTCCGTGAAGCTATAGCCGATGTTATCTGTAGTCGATATCCCGACGCAGAGATCCTCGAATCTGAAAACCTCGAAGCTGCCCTTGTAAAAGCGCAGGAGTTCGATGACCTGGATCTGATCCTGCTGGATCTAAATATGCCAGGCATGAATGGTTTGAACGGACTTATGCAGCTTCGGAATGAAGCTCCTTCTATTCCTGTAGTAATTGTCTCCGCCGAGGAAGATAAGACTATCGTCTTGCAGGCGATGACCTACGGGGCGGTTGGCTTTATTATCAAATCTCTGGCGAGGGATAAGATGACCGCCGCGCTGGAACAGGTTTTGGCTGGTCAGGTCTATCTACCTTCGGATGTGATTCGTTCGGCTCAGAGTACTAGTCGTACCACTTCGCATCGTCATCCCGATGATAATCAGATTCCACCGGAATTGCTCAACAGCCTTACTCGGCGCCAGTTGCTGGTGCTGGAGCGTATGGCCAGTGGCGAGTCCAATAAGCAGATCGCTTATAACCTCAATATTGCTGAGACCACCGTTAAGGCGCATGTCTCTGCTATTTTGAGAAAGCTTAAGGTTCACAACCGTATTCAGGCGGCCTTGTCTGCAGGCAACATAGACTTCAATCAGTATCTCAAACGCTGATCGTTATAGTTTTACAAAACAGCCCTAAGAGTAATCTTGGGGCTTTTTTGTGCGGGTTGCTTTTTCGTGTTGAGTCATAGGAAGGATCGATAATCCTGAGGGTGCTTCGGGCAAATCAGGCGGCGTTATTTTGCTGTCCAAGCATATGCTGCACCAGTGCTTTCAGTTTGGCTGGGCGCACAGGTTTGTTCATCATTCGGTAGCCCAGTGCTCGCACTTCCTGTTTTAGCTCGTTGGTATAGTTGGCGGTGATCATCAGTACCGGTGCTTCCACATGAAGCTCTCGTCGGATTCGCTGAGACGCGTCAAGGCCGGTCTCGCCGTTATCCAGATGGTAGTCGGCGATAATCAGATCGATACCGGCGTGAAGCTGTTCCTGCATTGCTTTTACTTCATCGTAGCTAGTGGCGGTGAGTACTTGGCATCCCCAGTTGGAGAGTAGGGTGTCCATCGCCTGGCAGATGCTAATCTCGTTATCCACTACCAGAATTTTACGCCCTAAGAAGTTATCGCTGGCAGGAGTAAACAGGTTATTGCTCTGGTCGCGCAGATTGGGCAGGGTGCCGTAGGGGACCTGGACCGAGAAGCAGGAACCGTAGCCCGGTTTTGAGCGTACTGAGACGGTGCAGTTGAGGATGCGGGCCATCTTGTCGACAATGGCGAGGCCGAGGCCGAGGCCTTTGTCGCGGGCGGAGTTGTCATCGTTGATGCGATTAAACTCGAGAAAAATATCCTCTAGCTTGTCTTCTGGAATACCGATGCCGGTGTCCAATACTTCGATGGAGAGCATGCCGTTTTGGCGGCGACAGCCCAGCAGGATACGACCACTGCTGGTGTAGCGTATGGCGTTGCTGAGGAAATTGCGCAGTATCCGGGCCAACAGTTGAGAGTCGCTGGCGATGACTGCGGACGAGGAGATAAAGTCAAAGCGCAGGTCTGCATTGTGGGCCAGGGTTTGGAACTCGTTGGCCAGATTGTTAAGCAGGTTGCTGGCCTGGAAGGCGGTAATGTCAGGTTTGACAGCACCTGCGTCCAGCTTGGAGATATCCACCAGCGCAGCCAACAGTGATTCCACGTCTTCCAGCGAAAAGTTGAGTGCGTTGACCAGTCGTCGGGTGCGGTCGCAGAGATCATTTTCCTGTAGCGAAGCGGCAAACAGTCGCGCTGCATTCATCGGTTGCAGCAGGTCGTGGCTAGCGGCGGCGAGGAATTTGGTCTTACTGGTGTTGGCTTGCTCGGCTTCTTTTTTCGCTTCCCGTAATCGAGATTCCACTTCCCGGCGTTCCTGGATCTCCTCCAGAAGCTTCTGGTTTACGTTGGTCAGCTCGAAGGTGCGATCGGCAACGGCCAGCTCCATATTCTGGTAGGCGTGACGCAGCTCTTCGGCGATATAGCGTTGTTCGGTGATATCTTGTACCAGAACGTAGAAGCCTTCGACCTCTTGATCTTCGTTGTGCTGAGGTACGTAGGACTTAACTACGTAGCGCTGTTCGCCTTCCGGGGTTGGGTCGTCGATCTCAAAATTAACAGTCTCGCCAGCCAGGGCACGCTGTACGTAAGGTTTCAGTCGGTTGAGCTGCGATTCCGGAAGTACTTCCTCCAATTTGCGACCAAGGATGCTGTTACGGTCCAAACGGTACCAAGCTTCGTAGGCACGGTTGGTAAATTTAAAGGTCAGGTCGCTATCTACGTAGGAGATCAGGGCAGGAACTGCGTCGGTAATCAGGCGCAGTCGATGCTCGCTGTCTTGTAGAGCCTTGGCGGAATGGCTGCGCTCGGTAATATCGGTGATGGTGTTGACGTACTGGCCGTTGGGCATAGGGTGTGTCTTAATCTCAACAATGGTGCCGTTGGAGAGCTGTTGTTCCACTTCGCGGTAGATCCGCTTGCGTCCGTTTTTGCTGGTGGGTTTGAGCTCAATAACTTCGCTATCGGACATCAGTCTGCTGAAGTCGCTGCCGGTGCGTAGTGATTTGCGTTTGAGTCCTGTTACTTCGATAAAGCGCTGGTTCCAGGCTTCGATCTGATTGCGGTCGTTCACCAAAACGACACCCTGAGACAGGTTGTCGAGGGTGTTCTGCAGGATCTTGGATTTTTTCGCCAGGGCTTTTTCGCGAATCGCGCGCTCGTTCTCCATCAGCGCGGTGATATCTTTGTAGACGACCACCATGCCGCCGTCACCGGTTTGGCGTTCACAAACCTGCATCCAACTGCCGTGGCGTAGGCGGAATATTTTCCCGTCTCCGGGCAGGGTGCCGTCGTTCCAGCCTTGCTCCTCTTCGACGCCTTGGTAGTGGTGGTCGATCAGTTTTAGACGCTGGGAGAGGTCTTTGATCTCCTGCTGGTGAATCCCCGGCTTAATCTTTACGCCGGAGCGGTGCCAGAACTTGCTGAACTTGGTATTGCACAGCAATAGCTTCTGATCTTTGTCGAAGAGCACAAATGCGTCGCTGATGCTTTCGATCGCTTCGATCAGGTGTTGGTGTGCGGTTTGGGCAATGGTGTTGGCGTGTTTCAGCGCCTGATTGCTGTGGGTTAGATCGGCCAGTGCAGCGTTCAGGGCTGCGGTGCGTTCGTGAACCTGCTCGGCTAGAAATACGGCGTGCTCGAAACTGCGGTAGGGGCCGTTTTTGTCACTTGTGGCGGTCTCTACCCGCTCAACCAATGCGCGGTTGATCTTTTTAAGCTTACTGTTTTCTCGCTTAAGTCGGGCTATCTCGGCTTTGAGCGAATCGGTGTCTGCATCATCCAAGACCGGATCTCCCGATGGCGACGCCAGTGAAAGACTGGTTCAGGTGTAATCCGTCGAATTGTTCGCCGTAGGAGCTGAAACCGATAACCCGATTGCGCTCAAAAATGGCAGAAGCGTCAGCAACCAGGTCGCGGTGTTCTATCTCTAGCCGACGGAAAACGCAGTCGCAACCGATCACTAATTGCGGTGGTCCGATTTTGCGGCTAAGGTCTTCAAATAGCTGCTCCAGCCGCTCGATAATTGCCGTTGGTTGCGAGCGGGTTAGGACGATGCCATTTTCCACAGCGCAGTAGAAAGACAGGCTGAGATCGTCATTGACTTTTTGAATGGCGCGAGGGTAAAAGCGTTCGCCGATCCGCACCGACAGTGGATTCAGGGCAAACACCGTAGGATTTAGCTGGCTGACGTTTAGGTCCAAAAAGTCTGCATATTCCTGTGCCGCCGGAGTGGCATTGAGTTCATAGACTCGGCGTTCGTCGCAATCTGCTTCGGTCACCACCAGTTTCTCGTCGGTATCGACTAAATGGTCAATACTGAAGACCTCAAAATCGCAACAGGTATTAACCAGTACCAAAATGGCCGCATCGGAAAGAAACTCGCCGTTGAAATAGACATGGGTGTCTTTGAAGGAGAGGTCGTCCCCGGCGGATCCGCCCAGTAATGGAATGCTGCCCAGGTTGGCACTGAGCATATTTAGTAGCTGTTCTTCCCGTACCGATAATCCGTCCAGCAGGGCTAGCGCAAAAGAGTGAGCGCGGATGGGGGCGACCTGTTTCTTCTGGCAGCGATCAAGCATGGCGTGGGACAGTGTCTGTACTTCGGTAAAGGTGACATCGGTGAGGCTGCGGAACAGTGCAAGCTCGATGGCGAACTCATGGGCGGAAAAACTGATTCCGGTTATGCTGCCACGGGCATAGCCTAGCGGCGTGATCTCTCCGGCTGTGGTGCAGCCGACAACGGGTAGATCACCAAATTGATCCCTGAGGGCGCTGGACAAGGTTTCCAGGTCGTAGTCGGTTGAGCAGAAAAACATCACCAGGCTCAACTCGCCGTGGTTGAGGTCTTGGTAAAGCTCCGCTGCCGCTACTACAGGATCAGGGTTGTTTGATACCGCTGTATGAACGGGACTAGCTCGATTAAGATGTGATGCCAGCAATGGGTATGCCTCAACATTAATCTTGGTTACTAGGGGCCTATACCGACCCCCTAAGATCGCTGAAAACTGCCGCGCCCGCCGTTCGGCTGATGCAATTCAGTGCCAGTGCGAATTCGCGATGACCGAACTCCGCTTCCTTGCGATCATCTCCCATTTTATTAGGGGGGTCTTAATGCCCCAGTGGGATTGATCTGACGTTGCCTCTATTTTATGAATTGCCTCGTCTGCCATAAATAGTACTTGTGACCCCCTTTATGTAGAGAAGGCTAGTGCTTTGGCGTGGTGTGGGCCCTAAGGCGAAGTCTGGAATTGTCTGTTTTTTGAGCGTTTTAGCGGTGGTTTGCAGCTAAAGCGATCAAATAGAGAAAAATTACCAAAGAGGGGCAGCTATTTGCCGAATTTTGGTTCTGAATTATTGACACCTGCGCTGAATGGGTTAATATGCACGCCCTCTGCGGAGGGGTGGCTGAGTGGCCGAAAGCACCGGTCTTGAAAACCGGCGTAGGTTAATAGCCTACCGAGAGTTCGAATCTCTCCTCCTCCGCCATTTTGACGGATCCTCGATAGCTCAGTTGGTAGAGCAGTAGACTGTTAATCTATTGGTCACAGGTTCGAGTCCTGTTCGAGGAGCCATCAAAAACATTGCGACACACCAACGTCGCAAATTGATATTCGGTAAGGGTCGTTAGCTCAGTTGGTAGAGCAGTTGGCTTTTAACCAATTGGTCGGGCGTTCGAGTCGCCCACGACCCACCAACCGAATTTCAATACTCTTCCTTCTATCGTCTGATAGATGGAATCGGGCGGGTCGTTAGCTCAGTTGGTAGAGCAGTTGGCTTTTAACCAATTGGTCGGGCGTTCGAGTCGCCCACGACCCACCATCTCGATTCATTTCCTCGCTAATTCTTGATCTTTGTCGTCTGTGGATTTCGCAGTCGATATGTTTCCATATCCCGTAAAACTTCGCTGGCGAATCGCAGCCGCTATTGGTAGATTTAGGCCGTTAGACCTTCTATGCCCTTTGATCCAGGAAACTACCATGAGAGCTACGTTAACGGTTGTACTCGCCTTGCTAATGTCCGGTTGCGCATCGGTGCTTGAGGTTACCGATAAATACTATGTCTGTTATCACGGTGACCGAAATCAGAAGCTTTGTGAAGACGCCAAAATCCCTGAGGGAGATGAGCGGGTGTGCGTAAACTTGGTTCGTGATATCGAGTTTGATGAATGGCAGTGCAATAAAACCGTAGGCCAACAGAAATTTCAGCTTTTCTAAAAGAGTGCAAGTCGGTAATGACTTAAAGTGGCTTGCACTCATATGGTGCGAAAATGGCTTGGTGCGGTTGCCTTTTCGTCATTATTGAATAACCAGTCGATGGTTTTATTAATTTGTTGAAATTTAAAAGGTTTATTGGTTTTTTGTGATCGTGAATTGATTGCTTGAATGGATTGGCATGGGGGTTGCTCTTGTTGAGTAAGCCCCACAAAAATTACCGTTCGAGATTCTGCAGATGACTGACAGTGCCGCAAAAATCCAATATATCGACAGCGCTACGTCTAATTCGCCGTTTTCCTCCTGTTGCACCCTTTATCGCCAACGCATCGATGCCATTGCTCTGATCAAGCAGCTCAGTCAGCTGGCTATTTCTGTTCAGCAGCACCGTGGTTTGAGTATGGCTATTTTGGCCGGGGATCAGAATTTTGGAAAAGAATTTTCCGCTCTGCAGCTGCAGCTGGATAGACGTATTGCTGTTCTGGAAGCCTTTGCTTTTCAGGTGGATGGTTTGCTCAGCGCAACGGAGCGAAAGAATATAGTTAACAGCTGGATGACGTTAAAAAATGGCTGGCAGGATGATCGGGTTATGGATAACTTCGAGCTCCACTGTCATTTTATCGATCAGTTGTTGTTGCTGATGAATCAGTTGGCAAAGCAGTTAGAGCGCCCTATGTCTGATCACCTTCAGGAGAGTGCTCGTGCTGATCTGGCAGAGTCTTGGGTGCAGATGAAAGGTAACGGGCTGCATCATATTAAACAGTTGGGGTTGTTGGCATTTGTCTGCAAACAGATGCCTGATCTTATCGAGCTAGTGGCAAAAATCCGTGGTCTGGCTACACACTCGATGGTAACCGGTCATTGCGATCCAGATTGCAGTCAAAAACTGGAGTTTCTGTTACGTTGCGCTAAAGAGCAGCGTGAGAAACTGAATCTCGGGATTATTCGGGTGAGTGAAACCGCGAAGGATGCAATCTCCTCGCTACCTATGATCAAAACCTACGACATCAAGTTGGTTTACATGATCGATAAGGTGGAGCGTGATGTACTGGCATCCCAGGTAGTGGTCGATGATCAGCATGGTTTCTTTGAGTTAGTCTCGGAAATTATCGATGTTTATGTGGCTGTGGTTAATCAGGGGCTGGATATGCTGCAGTGCTGGCAGGAGCAGCAGTTGGAAGAATGGCTGATTAAGGGCTGATTTTTATACCGCTTAGTGTCGATCAACTGTCTTCGTAGTCGATAGCAACAATCTCGTAGTATTTCACCGCTTTTGGAGTTCGAACCACCACTTCATCACCGATATTTTTTTTCAGCAGCGCTTTGGCCATCGGTGAGTCGAGGCTGATAAACCCTTTTTCCAGATCAATTTCATCCGGGCCGACGATTCGATAGCGTAATTCGTTGCCCTCTTCATCCTCTAGCGTTACCCAGGCGGCGAAAAATACCTTGCTGCGATCGCTGGGTGGGCGGTGAACCACTGTGACTTCATCCAGTCGTTTGTCCAAGTAACGTACCCGGCGGTCTATCTCTCTTAACTGTTTCTTGCCGTAAATATATTATAACCCCTATATAATCCATACTATTTGTTGCGATGGGCATCCTTTATCCCTATCGTAGGGCGGGAGTTGTTGTAAGTAGGGTTGTTCGTATGAAGCATTCGATGAAGTTGGCGGTAACCTTCACTGATACGGCGAGTGGCAACCGTCATCAGTTGCCTGCCGTGTATACTCACAGAGGTGTCTTGGTTTCACATCTTCGTTATCTGGCCTGGTACTCAGAAAAGAGTGACTCATGGCGGGAGAAGTCGGTTTTTGCTGTAAGGCTACTGATCGATTACATCGAATCGGCTCCCACGTTCAAGAAGGCGACGTCGTTGCTAAAAAGCTTTACCGAAGCTTTAGTTACGGGAACGATTAATTATGAAACAAGTGATGACCCTTTAAAGTTATTCTGGAAGCCAAGAGGCTTAACCGCTGCAAATACTTTGCTTTTCCATATAACTCACTACACCGACTTCTTGTCTATGCAGGAAGGCTATGAACAAAGTCGAATAAACCCATTCAGGTCAGCCACTAATTGGGAAGAAAGGATGAATTGGTGTGCTTACTATCATAAACAAGCCAATGTTTTCCTTAATCACCTATCATCTTATGCGGAGGCAAAAAAAGCAGCTGCTAGAAAACGGCTTGTATATACTCCGATGCAGCTTCTAATCAGCAATGATAAAGCGGAAAGGTTTCCAGAAAATAAGATTGACTGCTTGCTGCATGAAGGTTTTATAGTTAGAGGGCGTACTGACTATCGATCACAAGCAATTACCATGCTTATGAATTACGGTGGGCTTCGAAAGAGTGAGATATTTCACATATTTACATCTGATATAACGCTAGATCCAAATCATGAAGATGAAGCTCTAGTGAGAGTGTTTCATCCTGTCTATGGTAAGTCCCCCGATCCTAGGTACAAAAATAGATCTGAATATCTGCTTTGTGAAACAGGCTATAAACCGAGAAATCAGTACCGCTTAACAGAAAGGTTGTATTCAGGCTGGAAAAACCCCCTGATGACCAGTAAAGATGGTTTTTTTGAAGTGATCTTCAATCCAACCTATAAAGCAAAAGAGTTCCTTGATACATGGGTTAAATATCTTAAGTACCAACGGGTAGAACCAATTAATCCGCACCCCTTTGCGTTTACTAATGATAGGGGTGAACCGGACACGCTCAAGAACTTCCAGAGGCGCCACAGACGAGCTGTGGAGCGAATAGGTTTAGAGTGTAAGAAAGAGGCAGGCACTTCCGAGCATGGCCACAGGCATGCCTATGGTTATAGATCAAGGCAGTCAGGTCTCAGTCAGGTGGACCTGCAGAAGGCTATGCATCATGCAAATCCGAATTCATGCTTGGTTTACATCAAGCCGACAACCGATGATATCAGATCTGAAATGAGGAGGGCTGAGAGATGAGCCAATGGGAAGGCGCTGAGCCCACCGTTTTTTCCGTGACTCCATCAAGTTTGGCGGAGCTGAAAAGTATCTGTAAAGCTCATGGTATTAACAACACTGTAGAATATAAAGAGCGATATAAGAAGATTCCTGGCCTCCCTGCTCACCCAGAGCGTGTTTTTAGAAATGAATGGATAAGTTATACGGATTTTTTTGATATTCCTCATGTTAAGGAGTATCGAGAGCTGAAGAAGGAGGTTCAGAAACAAGGAATTAAATCCAAGAAAGAATATACGTCATGGGTTAGATCGCTGAATGATTCTAGCTATCCGAGGCAGCCAGAAGAAGCATATAAAGACGAGTGGGAAAATTGGTTTGATTTTTGTGGGAAAGAAAAACCGTTCAAGCCAGATTATATAACCAGGCCCTATAAAATATGGGCGACAAAAATTGAAGAATTCATGAAACAGGCTTATGGTGGTGGATCAAAAGAAACCCACCTGTGTCGTTTCGTTAGGATGTATGTTGAGAAGTATGATAATAGTTTATCTCCGCAAGAATTGCTTACAAAAGAAAGGGTTAATATTAGGCCGTTTCGAGAAGAGCTAAAGAAACTACCAACAGATAATTATCGTCGGAATATCATAATTGCTGTTAATGAGTTTTTGAATTTTATTATCAGTAACGATTTGACTGATGAAGACGAAGACACTGGTGAGATTGTACGTGTTTTGGACGCTCGTAACCCGTTCATGCTTTTAGCTGAAGATAAAAGTGTTACGGCTCCAAGTCGCAGTGAGACAACTAAACCTTGTCTTCAATATTATTTTGTAAGAAAAGCTCAGGAATGGATCATTCCAGAGAGTGCTAAGACCTTTAAGGACCTTGGTCATTTACAGAAATTTGACGCTGATTGGGTAAAAATACCTGCGAATTTGGTGGACTACTCTGACCCGGATTGCGTTGTCCGGAAACAGGGTAAGCAATATTACCTGTGGTGCCCTACCGATTGGATTCATACATACGCACTAACCAAAGTACCCCTCAGAGGTCGCCAGATCGCTTATAACGATTCTGGGGAGGGCGACAAAGAGATAGCTGGGTTGGATGCGAACGGTGACATTGTATGGGTTAAGAACAAGAATTCATTGGCCGGTAGTACAAAAGCCCAGTCTTTCATCAAGAAGCTTGCTGATGGAAACCTGGGCATGTACACCACGACGAACAAAACTAGCAATGGAGGAGCAGGGTATTCCGTTCCTTGGATACCAGAGGATCTTGCATACTGGCTAGTTCGGCTGCGCAAGTGGCAAGAGAAGTACAATCCCATAACCGAAGCCACCGCATGGACCCGTTGTGAACGCACCAACCTCAATGAGGTCCAACTAAAAGCCAAAGGGGTCAATTGCTTTTTGTTCAGGGTATTTGATGGCATCGAGCCAAAGAATCCTAGCTCTGCACTCACAATGCGGTTGGCTGCAACGTTGTACCATATACAACCATCAACGCTGACGTTGGCTGAGTTGAAGGGCAGCGCCCATAGTCTTTCAAGTTACAAGTCCAAATATACCCCTCATTCCATGCGAGTTAGCCTGATAACTGCCTACATCATGGAAATGGGAATGCCTGTAGAGATTGTCATGAAGGTGGTTGGCCATTCATCCATTGTCATGTCAATTTATTATTGTAAGGTCACACAAAGCGATATTCGGAGAAAGTTTGAAGAGGCCGAAAAAAGAGCATTGAAGTCGCAGGCTGAAGCGATACAGGCTGCGATAGAACAAAATAATATTGAGTCCGTTAAAAACCAGTTGGTTGCGTCAAACCAAGACTTATTGCAGTCGCTTACCAATGATGTGCCTGCAGGGAACTATGTTTTTCGTGATTACGGTATTTGTCCGTTTGCTGCATCAAGGTGCAGTGATGGAGGTGAAGAAATTGGTGCAACCAAAGTCTACGGCCCTGTTCCTTCAGGTTATCTTGGATCTCAAAACTGCTTTCGTTGTCGGCACTTCATCACTGGCCCAGTTTTCATGGGCGGTTTGCTTTCTATTACTAACGAAATTTTATTGGAGGCAAATGACCAGTCAGAAGTCTGTCAGAGTCTTCAGAACAAGATCAGGCCCATCAACGACAAGGTATATGAACTGGATAAGCAAGAGTATATAGCGAATCATAGACAGCAGCCCTTTGATAGTAGTTCAAGAGCACCTCTCGAGTTCAAGCTCAGAAAGCTTGAGTCGGAGTATGAAAGTTCAGCAAAAAAAATGGATATGATGCTTTGTGATCTTCAGTCGTCCTATAAGTTTATTCAACTGTCTCAATCCATTCTTAATGGGCAGTGTCGTGAGAATGATTCCAGCCTAGCACTGATTAAAATGGCTAACGCTGAGGTGCAGATTGAGTTAGATGACACGTCTCATTTTCAACAGCTTCATGAGATTTGTGAAAACGCAGCGATATATGAAAGTTGCAACCCATCTAGGGCGATAATTCCTCGTTCTCAACTACTTGATCGTATGGCAAGCTTTAATGGGTTAGCTCCAAGCCTGTTTTTGCTTTCTAAGGATGAGCAATTAAAAGTTGGTAATCAGTTTGTAGCGTTATTCAAATCGAGGTTGAAGTCGTGGGAGAGGGTAAGCCAATTGATTGATGGGCATCTCAAGCTCTCAGACTTGGTTGGAGAAGAGAGAATAAAGCCTTCAGAAATTGAACTCATCAGAAAAGAAGCAGTGCCTGCTCTGCTATAGGGAACATCATGCAGCCTAAAGAATTGCTCGAAAAGCTGAAAGAGTCAGCTACTTCTAGGGTGAGCAAAACACTAGATGCGATTTACGAAATCTGTATAGAGCAGGAGCAACGGAGGCTTTATGATTTCTCCGTAGCTACCATCGCGCGGTTAGGTCATAAAAGAGGTGTACCGAAAGCTCAAAGTCTGCGCAATAAAACGGGGGAGCAATACCGTGCGCTTCTTCGAGCCTTTGAGGAGTGCCATCGTGGAGATAAGCCACGGATCGAGACTAGGTCCGAAGACGACTGGATTGAAGAAATTCAGAATCCAAAGCATAAGCTTCTCGCTCGTATTCAGGCTTCCGAGCTGGCTGCAGCAAACAAAAAGCTGCGGAATTTTATTCCGCCTGGTACTCGCATTGAAATAAAGGACTATCAAAACGAAAACATAGTTGAAGATCGTAAGTTAAATAGCTCCGAAAGACGGGCACTGGAGTACATTCTTTCAGATGAATTTCTCTCGAGGTGGCAGTTTTGCATCTCGAGTCATGGAGAATTTATTGATATGAATGGCAACGTTGTGCTCAGACCGGGAACGGCAGATGCCATAAGGAAAGTGTTGGCTTTTCTTTAGGTTTAGGTGCTATGCGATATCGGCTCATACATAATTAATTGATATCACCCACCACTCGGCTGTTCCCTTTGGGGTTTTGACGACAAAGTCATCATCTACACTTTTACCAAGGAGCGCACGGGCCATCGGTGCATCGATAGAAATGTAGTCTTTTTCTTCGCCGATCTCATCGACTCCCACAATACGGAAACGCTTCTTATCTCCATCGTCATTCTCAATTTCAACCCAAGCGCCAAAAAAGACTTTTCCATCCTGCTGGGGTGAATGATCAACGATTTTTAGTTCATCTAATCGCTTTCTTAAATAACGGACGCGACGGTCGATTTCTCTAAGTAATTTTTTATTATATTGGTAGTCAGCATTTTCACTACGATCTCCTAACGAAGCCGCCCAGGTTACTAGTTTCGTTACTTCTGGCCGTTTCTTAAGCCACAGGTAATCGAGCTCACGCTTCAGGGCTTCATGACCTTCTCTAGTAATTAAGTTTGTTTTCAACTCTACCCCTTTTGGCGCCCTGTGTCTGGATACCAAACATTTGAGTTTTCGCTACGACAGGTACACGCTATAAAAAATTCAGTGAATGACAGTCCTATTCAATTAGGGCCTTCAGCAACGCATCTCTAGTATTATAAAGCTAATGTCCACATTGGTTGCCGCTTGCATAATCTCATCTAACTTGAGCGGTAGTTTCGTAGTTATTGATACAGCGATCTCATGAAGCTTGATCACCCAATCGCCTGGAGAGTGCACGCGGCGGTTGTCGGATCGCTGGCCGCTTTACTACAAAACAGCCATCAGTCTCGAAGAACCTTCGGTAGCAAGCCCGCTCGTTTCTGGCCTTCCAGCATGTGTATATTCCGGCCCATCATGAACCGAATTCTATCTAATGGTGGACGTGGTAGCCATCATTGTCCAAGGGTGGAGGTTTATTAAGAGCTTCCCCGACTTCAGCAATTGCGCCCATTGTCGACATTTCAAAGGGAATTAGACCAGACTGACACATCCCGGCCTCTTCCCAAAAGCGGACGTCACCAGCACCATGGGTAGATCCGCTACACTTAGTCCTTCCTCATGATGTTCATGGCTATTCCTGAACGACAGGGTGCGAAAGGGCAGCCACTCGTGCTGATCGTCCATAGCCTTTAGATAGCAGCGGGAGTATGCGCATAAACGCCATTACGGGACTGCTGGCCAGCGCTCTCCCACAACGCTCCAGATACCCCATAGCAGAGGCTGCCTTCGGCAGAGGGAATCGGCAATTGTCGGCACGTACCTGCCGCTCGCAATGTGCTAAATCGGGGACGTATATCTTAGCTCCCTACACCGAGATCTACATTTTAATTGAATAGGCTTGACTCCGTATCATAGTACGGCGTTTATGCTAGCCTTGACTGAACTTAACTCCAGACTCGAGTTTCCATATGTACAAGGTCGTTTCGGCATCTAGAATCATATTTGCCTCACCCGGGCAGAGGTTAGCAGGGGCTACGAGTTTTATTGCTTTTTTCATGCTCTATCTGATGACCTTGCCAGCCGCTTTTACTGGGGGCCGTGTCAGCCTGGAATCGCTCCGCTTTCTGGATGCAAAGCTGATTACGTTTTCCATAGTGATGGCCGCATTGATCGCACCAACCCTATCGATGATGATTTTTCTGTTAGGGCAGCATCGACGGGCAAGTTCCAGAGCCGTTGCCGGTGGTTTAACCGTTGGCTTACTGACTCCACTATTATGCTGTTCCCCCCTCCTGCCCACGCTGATGACTGTGCTGGCCGGTATTTCCCCGGCATTGGTGGGAACCTATGGGTGGCGTGTCCAATGGTTTATCGCCTCTTACCAGGACTCGCTGTTTGTCGGAGCGATGCTGTTGCTGGCGCTGGCCCTGCACCAGAATGCCAAACGGGTGGTCCAGGCTGATGCATGTCCGATACGGGATAATCAGGCGACGGAAAAGTCATAAAACGAGGCCAAAGAGAGGTAATATGATGAACATGGCAGAGCAATCGAAGACGCGTAGCCTAAAAGGTTATCTGTTGGCCGGGATGGCAGTAGTGACCTGTCCCTGTCATATAGTAATCGCTATCTCGCTGCTTTCGGGAACGGTGGCAGGGGCGTTTTTAAGTGAGCATATCGTCATCGCATCACTGCTTTTGCTCGCTGTGTTTATGCTCTCCACCACAGGTGCCGTACGTTTGCTGGGCCAGGGTTCTACACCAGAAGTCAGAGGTTCGAATAGTCAATGCGAAGCCCGCCCCGCAGTTACATGCAATAAGGAGATCTAGTGTCCGGATTAACCATTGGAAAGCTAGCCAAAGCTGCTGAAGTTAACGTTGAAACAATACGCTATTACCAGCGTCTCGGGCTTCTTTCGGAGCCAGCAAAACCGTCTGAAGGTTATCGCTTCTATCCTCAAACGTATGTGGCACGTATCCGCTTTATCAAACGTGCACAAGGTGTCGGTTTCACGCTGAAGGAAATAGCACAGCTTTTCTCTCTCGGCGAACACCAATGTGATGACATCCAGGCTTTGGCGAGACTCAAGCGCCAGGAGGTGGATCGTCAGGTGAGAGACCTGCAAGCCATGGCCGGATTATTAGACCAGCTTATCCTACGCTGTGATGAAAGTCGGCACTCGGATCACTGCGCGCTGATTGAAGAGTTGTCCCAAGAAGCAAAGTTCTAATGCCCCTCCTTTGAAGCTTGACTCTGCTCTAGGGTACGGCATCCAAGATGGGATAACGACAAGCTTCGTAAAGGTATGAGGTGGCCCCATATCTGCGAACTGATCGATCCGGGTATCTAGGAGGGCTTATGTCTAATATGTCTCAGTTGCTTGTACTCGTCCTGTTCATCGTTCTTTCTGGATGTGCTACTCAAGAGAAAACCCATCAGGATAGTGATCCTGCCGTATTCCGCGTATCAGATATTTCCATTGGCGATGTGAGACTGAGATATTGCATCGATAGCTTGCAAAACATCTATACCGCTGAGGTTACACATTTGAGTTGCCAAGGCGTTGCTTCACTGGAGGGCATCAGCGCTTTTACCAATTTGTCCTATCTAAACCTGAACAAAGGCGCTCTTTCCGATATTCAGGAACTGAGTCGCCTTGATAAGCTGCATTATCTGTTTCTGAACGGAAACCAGATTTCGGATCTACAATCACTGGCCGGACTGGTTGGCTTGAAATCGTTAGATCTCAGTAACAACCAGGTGAGCGATGCTTCCCCTCTCCAGGAATTAACCAACCTGAAATCCCTGTATATCAGCAACAATCAGATCAAAGAAATCAGCCCGTTCGGAAAACTACGAAAGCTGGAGCTATTGTTTTTTTCCAGCAACCAGGTTTCGGATATTGAACCGCTTAGCGGGCTAAGCCGATTAACCGCGTTGCATTTTTATGAAAACAAGGTTTCAGATATCAGTGCACTGAACGGATTAACCCGATTAACGGATCTGAACTTTGCATACAATCCAGTCAGTGACGTTAATCCATTGAGCAGTCTTACAACCCTGACCAGCTTATCTTTTCACTATACCCAGGTAGCCGACATCAGCCCTCTTCGTGGGTTAACCAGTCTTACCGCACTATTGATGCACTACACCCCTGTGACCTGCGCCAAGGTGCGGCAACTGGAAGTCAGCCTGGCTAAGGCAAAGATTGTTACTCCTGGCTGCATTGAATAATTGGGGCTCCCCACAAAATGCATATTTCGCTTCCTTAGGCTTGACTCCGGACTATGGTACGGCGGTTAGACTGCGATCATCGGCGATCCATTCAGATCGGCTAAAAACGGAGGCGCAAGTTCGATGTCAGATTCCAACAATCCCAACCGCTCATTAGTGTATGCGGGGCTAGCAGCTATTGGGGCCTCCCTGTGCTGTGTCGCTCCGGTCGTTTTACTGCTACTGGGTATTGGAGGGAGCTGGATAAGCACGCTGACAGCTATGGAACCCTACCGTCCCATTTTTGTTACAGCCGTTGTCGTTGTCCTGGCGATCGTGTTCCGCAAGCTCTACCTGGTTCCCGCATCCTGTGATGAAGAACAGGTTTGCGCCAACCCTGCCGTACAACGCAACCAGCGCATTCTGTTCTGGGTGGTGTCCGCACTACTGCTGGTCTTGCTGCTGTTTCCCTATTACGGACAGATTTTTCTCAAATAATCAAAGGAGGACTCATGATGGTGACCAACCTACTTACCCTGCCTGGTCAGGCAAATGTTAAACGGATGCTTACTGTGCTGCTGGCGGCGCTGGTGCTGAGTTTGGGCGCTCTGTCTCTACCAGCCAAAGCGACGGAGGCCGCAACCACCGAGGTGGTGACGCTGGCGGTTGAGAACATGACTTGTGCCCTCTGTCCCTACACCGTGCGGAAATCATTACAACAGGTAGAGGGGGTCGTGAATGCGGAGGTCGATTTTAGTAAGAAAACCGCCACGGTGGTTTTTGATCCTCAAAAAACAGGGGTGGAATCTCTGACCCAGGCAACGACCCATGCGGGCTACCCATCTACGTTAAAACAATAATCCAAAGGCCCTATGATGAGTGAATCCCAATCCTGCTGTGCCCCGTCCAAAAATGAACAGCTGCATGTTGCCATTATTGGCAGCGGCTCGTCGGCCTTCGCTTGTGCTATTCGGGCGGCGGAAGAAGGGGCACGTGTCACCCTGATTGAATCAGGGATGCTGGGTGGCTGCTGTGTCAACGTAGGCTGCGTCCCCTCAAAGATAATGATCCGTGCGGCGCAACTGGCACAACATCAGCGCCACAATCCTTTTCCGGGGCTGACTGACCGGGAACCCCAGATTGACCGCTCGCTGTTGGTACAGCAACAACAAGCTCGAGTCGAGGAGCTGCGAGGGGCCAAATACCAGAGCATACTGGATAACAATCCCGCCCTGCGTCTGGTACAGGGTGTGGCTCACTTTGAGGATGCGCATACCCTGGTGGTCACTGACCACAAAGGCGGCACGCAAACGATTGAAGCGGATCGGATTCTGATTGCGACCGGTGCCAAACAGTCCATCCCCCCGATACCGGGCCTGGAAGATACCCCATATTGGACCTCCACCGAAGCCTTGATCGCAGAGCAACTCCCTGAGCATTTGTTGGTCATCGGTTCTTCGGTGGTCGCCGTGG
>JAPHRD010000057.1 GCA_026196225.1 Motiliproteus sp. | reverse complement strand
TCGCCATCGCCATCGTCGATAGTGAATGCTGAAGATGGCCGAATCTATCTTGATGTGGCTGCAGTGCGTTCACGAAAGGCCAGTGCCAAATCGCAGTTGCGGCAGATTGCCGATCAAGTAAAAGCTAATAATGCCCGGGTGATCATAGAAGCACCCAGTGACGCCTCCGGACGCTGGATCTATCAACAGATGAACCAGCGTCACGAAGATTATCGAATTCGAGCCAATATGAAGATCAAGCCGAAACCTGCAGTACGGCTCTTGTATTAACAGCAGCACATCATTAACAGCAGCACATGGGTTCTATCACCGGCAATGGCATCGCCGTCAGGGACCGGGCAGCATCGGGATAACCGGAGGGGAATATGCGTAGAGTAGTTTTTAATCAGAAAGGTGGTGTAGGAAAATCCAGTATTGCAGCTAACTTGGCAGCGATTAGCGCCAACAAGGGATATCGCACCCTGCTGGTTGATCTTGATCCTCAATGTAATGCCAGTCAGTACCTGTTGGGCGAGTCGGTTAACGATGTTGAGAAGGACGTGATGGATTTTTTCGAATCATCACTCACCTTCAAGATGAAAGGGGTGCCGCCGGAGGACTACGTCACGGACACCCAGTTTGAGAACCTGTCGCTGCTGGCGTCTAACCCTAATCTGGGAGATTTGCACTCCAAGCTGGAGGCAAAGCACAAGATCTACAAGCTGCGTGAAGCGCTCGATGGGCTTGATTACTACGACTACATCTATATCGATACGCCACCGGCATTTAATTTCTACACGCTGTCGGCGTTAGTGGCAGCCCAATCCTGTCTGATCCCCTTTGATTGTGACGAGTTTTCCCGACAGGCGCTTTATGCCTTGATGGAGAACGTGCAGGAGACGGTGGAAGATCATAACGATGGGCTGCACGTTGAAGGGATTATCATCAATCAGTTTCAGCCACGGGCGACTTTGCCAAGACGAGTGGTGGAGCAGCTCAAGGACGAAGAGCTGCCAGTTTTGGGTAGCTATATCTCCTCCTCGGTAAAGATGAAGGAGTCTCACAACGAGAGCCTGCCATTGATCCACCTGGCCCCTAAGCACAAGCTGACTCAGGAGTTTGTGGCGTTGTTTGACGAGCTGCATCCTTGAGGAAGGTTTTGTTAATTAGCGAAAAATTGACGTAATCAGTGGTGCAGAATTCGGCAACTCCAGCCTATACTGGGAGGATGCTGCAACCTGATTACGATAATTGTTTGGTCAACCTGGTCGCCTCTCTGGCGGCCAGCCGAAATGGTTCCAACAGCGGTTATTTACCTTTGCCGCAGCTTGAGAACTATCGTTTAGATAATCGGCCGCTGGTACTGATGGTGCTGGATGGGCTCGGCTATCAATATCTCAGTCGTTACCCCGAGAGTCATCTCTATCGAGCGCTGAAGGGGCAGTTGACGTCGGTTTTTCCCACCACCACAGCTACAGCGGTCAGTGCATTAGCCTTGGGAGTCCCCGCTCAGCAACATTCTATCACCGGCTGGTTTACCTACTTGAAAGAGCTAGGCTGTGTGGCAGCCCCTTTGCCCTTTATTCCAAGAGGGGGAGGCAGTTGTTTTGCCCGCTTCGGAATTAAGGCTTCAGAAATACTAGATCATAGGGCATTGATGCCTCAGTTGGACGGCCGGGGGGTATTGGTGACTCCCCAGTACATTGCAAATTCCTCTTACAGCGAGGCTCTGTTTGGTGATATTGACCGCAAGCCCTTCCTGGATCTGGAGGGTTATTTCTCCCAGATAGTCAGTGCGGTTGAAGAGGCTAGCAATACCGTTGTTTGGGCCTACTGGACCGAACTGGATGCCATGGCCCACAGCTGTGGCATCGACAGCGATCAGGTAGCGACCCATTTTCAGGAGCTGGATGATGGTTTTGCTCGATTGCAGCAGCAGCTTGCCGGAACGGATGCCATTTTGGTGGCGACCGCAGACCATGGTCTGATAGATACCCGCCAGGATCGAATTGTTCACCTTCACCAACATCCGGAGCTTGAAGCCATGCTGCGGTTGCCGCTGTGCGGAGAGCCTCGGGCGGCATTCTGTTATCTGCGCCCCGGTGCTAAAAGTGATTTCGACCGCTACATTCAAGAACATCTGAGTCACTGTCTGGATCTATTTGATTGTGATGATATCGTCGATCAGGGCTGGTTCGGTCGCGGTGCTCAGGCGCCTCGGTTCCGAGAACGGATCGGTGACCGCTTATTGCTGCCCAAAGAAAATTGGATTGTCAAAGATCGCCTGCTGCAGGAGTCACCCTTTGACCAGATCGGCGTCCATGGTGGCCTCAGTGCTGAGGAATTGTACGTACCTTTGGTAATTGCAGAGTGTTAGTGACTTTCTGATAGAGACAAAAAAGCCGACCCTGAGGTCGGCTTTTTTAGTGCGTCTACTAAAACTTACTTGCTGGCTTCATAAGCCTTAGCAGAAGCTTCGATAGCAGCGCGAGCAGCAGCAGCGTCTGACCAGCCTTCAACTTTAACCCACTTGCCCTTTTCCAGAGTCTTGTAGTTTTCGAAGAAGTGCTTGATCTGTTCCAGCAGCATCTCTGGCAGGTCGTTGATGTCTTCTACATCGTTGTACAGCTGAGTCAGCTTCTGGTGAGGAACAGCAACCAGCTTGGCATCTTCACCGGCTTCGTCGGTCATGTTCAGGATGCCCACAGGACGAGCACGGATTACAGAACCGGTCAGTACTGGGTAAGGAGTAACAACCAGAACGTCCAGTGCGTCGCCATCGTCGGCCAGGGTGTTGTTCACGTAGCCGTAGTTAGCTGGGTAAAACATGGGAGCCGCCATGAAACGGTCAACAAAGATGGCATCGCTGTCCTTGTCGATCTCATATTTTACCGGAGAGCTGTTAGCTGGGATTTCGATGATAACGTTGATGTCACCAGGAAGTTCTTTACCCGCAGGTACTTTTTCAAAGCTCATGATTTTGCCTTCTTTTCGAATATGACGGAAATGCGCCGCATTATAGAAGAGAGCTGGTGGGTTTACCAATACGACAAAGGGGGGATGCTGTTGAACCTTTAGAAGGGGGAATGTGCGATTAGGAAGCAAGGGGAAAGTGAAGTCCAGAAGCAAAACAGCCAGCCGCATCGTTATAAATGGGCTGGCTGTTGTGATCTTGTTTAGCTTAACTCGATCAGGCGTTTTTGTGGTAATCCATAACAGCGTCGACTTCCTCTTTCGAGCCGAGGACTACCGAGACGCGCTCGTGGATGTTTTGTGGTTCTACATCGACAATCTCTTTTTGAGTGTTGACGCTACGACCACCGGCCTGCTCCACCAGCATACTCATGGGGTTGCCTTCGTACATCAGGCGCAGTTTGCCGGGCTTTTTCGGCTCACGGGAGTCCCAGGGGTAGAGGAATACACCACCGCGGGTGAGGATGCGGTGCACTTCGGCAACCATCGAGGCAACCCAGCGCATATTGTAGCGCTTGCCGCGAGGGCCGTCTTCGCCTTGCAGTAGATCGCTAATGTAATCCTGGACAGGTTTGTCCCAGAAGCGTTGGTTGGACATGTTGATGGCGAACTCGCGGGTAGTTTCCGGAATCTGAATCTTTTCGCGGGTCAGATAAAATTCGCCGTTATGGCCCAGGGTGAATACATCCACGCCATTGCCTGTAGTCAGTACCAATAGGCAAGAGGGGCCGTAGAGGACATAACCGGCAGCGATCTGCTGATTGCCTGGCTGTAGGAAGTCTTCATCTTTGCAGCCGGTGGCATCTTTTGGGGCTGGCAGGATGGAGAAGATGGTGCCTACTGACACATTGACATCGATGTTGGACGATCCGTCCAGCGGGTCGAAGGTGACCAGGAATTTGCCGTCAAGATCGGCGGCAACGCTGTGCTCTTCTTCTTCGGAGGCCATGCCGCGCACCAGAGCGGACTGGCTCAGTGTCAGCTTGATAATATCGTTGGCTATCACGTCCAGTTTTTTCTGGACCTCACCCTGAACATTTTCATGTTCCGCAGAACCGAGGATTCCTTCCAAGGCTCCGTTCTGGAGTTTGCTGTTTACTTCTTTACAGGCCGACATCAACAAATTGATCAATTCGATCAGATCTGCCGGGGTTTCGTCCTGCTTGAGAAACTGGGTAAGCCTTTGCATCGATATTACCTTGTGGGTTGGCGATTTGGTCTATAAATTCGGCCAAATATAGTCGGCCTAAAAAGTCCTTTTGTAACGGCCGGCAATAATAAATCAAGCAGTGGTTTAATGCATGTAAAAACTGTCGATTTTGCGACCAATACTGATCTTAATCAGTAAGCCTAGTCGAATCCTGTCGTGGTTGCCGGAACCCCATCGCTGATCGCCTCAGCTGTCTCTGTCTAGGCCGCTCACGGGATGCTCTTTATTCCCCACCACAGCTGGTATGATGGCGGTCATAATTATCATCCGAGACAGCTATGCATCTACACATCTTAGGAATTTGCGGCACCTTTATGGGCAGCCTGGCGATTTTGGCTCGCGAACTGGGCCACAAGGTGACTGGCTCTGACACCAACGTTTACCCGCCTATGAGTACCCTGCTGGAATCACAAGGGATTGAAATTACTCAGGGATTTGGCCCTGAACAACTGCAGCCAGCACCGGATGTTGTGGTCGTGGGCAATGCTATGTCCCGGGGCAATCCATGTGTCGAATACGTGTTGGAAAATAACCTCAATTACAGCTCAGGGCCGCAATGGTTGGCCGAGCATGTGTTGAAGGGCAAATGGGTGTTGGCGGTAGCTGGAACCCACGGCAAAACCACCACCTCCAGTATACTGGCTTGGATCCTAGAAGATGCTGGCATGGCCCCTGGTTTCCTGATCGGTGGAGTGGCCAGTAATTTTGATATCTCTGCCCGTCTTGGCGAGACACCATTTTTTGTCATCGAGGCGGATGAATACGACACGGCGTTTTTTGATAAACGCTCGAAGTTTGTTCATTACCATCCCCGAACAGTGATTCTCAATAACCTGGAATTTGATCACGCCGATATCTTTGAAAACCTGGCAGCCATCGAAAAACAATTCCATCATCTGGTTCGAATTGTTCCTGGCAACGGTCAGGTGCTGGTGCCCAAGGCAGACGAAAATCTGGCCCGGGTATTGGAAAAGGGCGTCTGGACTCCTGTCTTGAATTTTGGCACCGAAGAAGACGGTGGAGATTGGCAAGCTCAGCTGCTGAAGCCGGATGGTTCTCACTTCAAAGTGATCAGGCAGGGAGAGGTTGTTGCTGAGGTGAACTGGCAGCTATCGGGTCAGCATTCGGTCATGAATGGACTCGCTGCTATCGCAGCTGCTCACCATGTTGGGGTGTTGCCGGAGATGGCGGCTGATGCATTGACCCGTTTTAAGGGGGTCAAACGTCGTATGGAAGTGCGCGGCGAAGTGGCTGGTTTAACGGTTTATGATGATTTTGCTCATCATCCGACCGCTATCGAAACGACCCTGCGGGGGTTGCGGGCTCAGGTCGGCGACGAACCGATCTATGCGGTGATTGAACCCCGCTCTAATACCATGCGTCTGGGATCTCATCAGGATCGTTTGGCACCTGCTACCGAACATGCGGACGAAGTGTTTTGGTACCAACCTCCGGGGTTGGACTGGAATTTACAGGCCGTGGTGGAGGAGAGTGCGGTGCCAGCCCAGGTCTGCAATTCGGTGGATGCTATTATTGAAGCTATCAAACAGCGTGTCGGTGGCCCAGGCCATGTGCTGATTATGAGCAACGGCGGTTTTGAAGGTATTCATGGTCGTATGTTGGATGCCTTACAGCAGTAGGAATAGATCTCGATGACATCAGTAAACAGCTCCCCCGAACGGATAACTGTTGCCCTGACTGGGGCTTCGGGGGCTCAATATGGTCTACGGTTGATCCAGTGTTTGGTAGCGGCCCGTTGCCAGGTGTTTGTGTTGATCTCGAAAGCCGCTCAGGTGGTGGTTGCTACTGAGACTGAGCACAAGATCCCTGCTGATTCTTCCAAGGCGGAGCAGTTTCTCACCGATCTTTACCAGGCAGAGCCAGGACAGATTCAGGTTTTTTCCCGTGAACAGTGGTTTGCGCCGGTGGCCTCTGGATCTTCTTCGCCAGCTGCAACGGTGGTCTGTCCCTGCAGCACCGGTAGCCTGTCGGCCTTCGCCTGCGGGGCCAGCGATAATCTGATCGAGCGGGCTGTGGATGTGGCTCTGAAAGAACGCCGGCCACTGATTCTGGTGCCGAGAGAGACTCCCTATTCTGAAATTCATCTGGAAAACATGCTAAAGCTGACTCGCATGGGTGCGGTGGTGATTCCAGCCAGCCCCGGCTTCTATCATCAACCCAAGGCTATTGAGGATCTGATCGATTTCGTAGTGGCCCGAGTTCTTGATCAGTTGGGTATCGACCAAACCCTGATGCCTCGATGGGGCGATAAATAATTTCCTATGGCTGAATCTGACACCGAGCAAATACCCACTTGCCGTCCTGGCTGTGGTGCCTGCTGTAATGCTCCTTCTATCAGCTCGCCGATTCCGGGGATGCCAGCAGGGAAGCCGGCAGGAGTACGTTGTGTCCAGCTCACTGCGGACAATCGCTGCAAGCTATTCGGCAAGCCGGAGCGGCCGTTAGTTTGTTTGCGCTTTCAGGCGGACGTCGAAATTTGTGGCGATACCGATGCCGAGGCGCTGAGTAATATTAGCTGGCTAGAACAGCATACCTGAATACGCGAAACCAGGCCTGGGTGTCTGGAATCGCTCTTCCTTAGATTATTCTTCCGATAATCAGTAGAATGGCGTTTTTTGCCAACCAGGTAGTCCCTTTTTATGGCCAAGATTCTTGCTCTGGATACCTCCTCCGAGGCGTGCTCGGTGGCTCTGCTGATTGATGAGCAGGTGCAGGAGATCCACGAACTGGTGCCTCGCCAACATACTCAGAAACTACTGCCCATGGTCCAACAGTTGCTGGAGCAGGCCAATCTGCAAGTTAGCGATCTTGATGGTATCGCATTCGGCGCAGGCCCCGGTTCTTTTACCGGTCTACGAATTACTGCGGGTGTAGCGCAGGGATTGGCTTTGGGAGCGGATTTGCCGCTGTTGCCGGTATCGACTCTGGCGGCACTGGCCCAAGAGGCTTATCAAGAGCAACAAGCCGAGCAGGTTCTGGCTGCACTGGATGCTCGAATGGGTGAAGTCTATTGGGGCGTATATGGTTTGCAGGGATCGGTGATGCAGGCGTTGCAACCAGAGCGGGTGTGCGCGCCAGAACGGGTCAGTATCGAGCAAAAAAGTGAAGGCCGCTGGGTAGCGATCGGTTCCGGATGGGATCTGCAAGAACAGATGCCTAGCGAAGTCGCTGAAAAGGCCGAGCAAATCTTGGCTGATCGCCAGCCGCGTGCCGGTTACATCGCACGGATCGCCGCCCAGGATCTTGCCGAAGGGCGGGGTAAGAATGCTGAGTCAGCGCAGCCGGTTTATCTGCGCGATGAAGTGACCTGGAAAAAATCCAACCACCGCCAGAATTAAGACTGTCAGCTACTTCATCAATTATTCGCATTTTGTATAGCAGGAACACTACCTATGGATTTGGGTTACATTATTTTACTGGCGGTTATTCAAGGGATAACCGAGTTTCTGCCCATCTCGAGTTCCGCTCACCTGATCTTGCCTGCACAGTTGTTGGGATTGGCAGATCAGGGGCTGGCATTTGATGTGGCAGTCCATGTGGGCACCTTGAGTGCAGTGTTGTTTTATTTTCGTCGTGATTTCTCGCTGCTGATCTACGGCTGGTTGCGGCAAGTGCGTGGCGGTCGAAGTAGCCAGCACGCTCGCTTAGGTTGGGCGCTTATCATCGGCACCATTCCCGCTATTTTGGCTGGACTGGCTTTTAATGATTTTATAGAACAGAACCTGCGCTCCACCTTGGTGATTGCAGCAACCACTATTCTTTTTGGGGTGTTGTTGGGGTACGCCGATATCACCCGTACCGAGGTGCGTAAAAACCGCGACATGACCTTTAAGGATGTGGTTATTATCGGCTGCGTCCAGGCTTTGGCGCTGATTCCGGGAACCTCCCGATCTGGTATTACTATTACCGCTGGCTTAATGCTGGGCTTGACCCGCAATGCAGCGGCTCGTTTCTCTTTCTTCCTATCGGTGCCACTGATTATGGCAGCGGGTTCCTACAAGGGATTGGAGCTTTTTCAGCAGGGTGATCAGGCACAGTGGTCCGCAGTGATACTCGGGGCAATTTTGGCTGCGATTAGCGCCTACGCCTGTATCCACTGGTTTTTGAAACTGCTCAATCGTCTGGGGATGATGCCTTTTGTGATCTACCGGTTACTGTTGGGTGCAGCGCTACTGGCAATGTACTGGCTGCTGTAATGGCTTACAAAACCGCTTCAAATACCCTGAAATCTTGGTTTTAGTCCTTTAGTTAGCTAAACTTAGCTGCAATTTGTTGACGTTTTAAGCTCCTTTGGAGAAATCCTGAATGCAGATCGGCCCAGCCGTTAATTTTAACCAGAGTCTTGGTCGTCCCGCTGTTCAGCCGGCCGCTGGTTTTCGGCCCTCTCCGCAACAGCCAGATTCTCAACCTCAATCCCAGCAGCAAGGGGTTGCAGCGACTGCGGTTATCGACGATCTGATCCAGGCTGCTGAGCAAAGCAGCCAAGCTCGGGAGCAAGCTAACTTCTACTCCATGGAGCGCGAGCTACCTTTCAAAGGTCAGGAAGCGCTCAATGCCTATCTCACTACCTCGCAATTTCGATCCCAGGCTGACAATTCACAGCTCGTTGGTGTCGATATCTATATCTGAATCCTGATTCCCTATGTCGCAACAGTCGTTAACCGAGCAGTTGGCCGTATTGGCTATGTCTGAAGGGGATCTTCTTCAAGCACAAATTCATGCTGATCAACTCGGCTTGGATCTATTGGAGGCTGTGGGCTCGGCGGCTAAAATCACTGAAGTTCCTTTTGTATTGCTGGTGTCGGATCAAGGTGTCGCCATCCAGCAGACCGGACCGAAAGCACCCGGGCCCGTACAGGTGGACTTTGGTTCCGGTGCGGTTGCCCATCGGCGGAAATTTGGCGGCGGGGCCGGTCAGCAGATCGCTAAAGCGATTGGGGTTAAACCTGGCATTCGTCCACGTATAGCTGATGTTACCGCGGGCTTGGGGCGGGACAGCTTTGTTTTGGCAGGATTGGGTTGTGATGTCACCCTGATTGAGCGTTCGCCGATTGTGGCCTGTTTGCTGGAAGATGGTCTCCGGCGAGGTCTGAAAGATTCGCAGATCAACGATATTATTGCCCGGATGCATTTCCATCCGGGGCAGGGGGCTGACTATCTCAAGGGATGTCAGGGATCTGAAATGCGTCCAGAAGTGGTTTACCTCGATCCTATGTTCCCCCACAGCAACAAATCCGCAGAAGTTAAAAAAGAGATGCGACTGTTCAGGCAATTTATCGGCGATGATACCGACACTGCCGAGTTATTAGAGGCTGCACTCGCTGCTGCCATCAATCGGGTGGTGGTTAAACGTCCACGCAAGGCCCCCTGTATTGAGGGCCCAGCGCCTACTTTTAAGCTGGAAGGGAAATCCGGCCGCTTCGATATCTATGCGCTGAAGCGGCTGGAATGATTCAACAGCGGTATCAATAGTGTGGAGGTGGTGGTTCGTCACCACTGTTGCCGCCGATCTCCTGAGGCAGGGTTTTCAACTGTCTGTTGATAATTTTGACCATCTGGGTCAAATCATCTATCTGTTTTTGCTGTTGGGTTACGGTGTCATTGAGAAGATCAATGGTGTCTTCCTGAAAAGCCAAGCGACTTTCCAACTCATTTATTCGTTCATCGGTAGCGGCCACGAAAACTATCCCCAATCAGCCTAAATTCTTAAGCTGTTATATTAACCTATTGAATCTTCTACTGGTAATGGGTATATAGAGAGGATGTCCAAAGGAAGTTCAGGATCCAATGGCTGTGGATTATTCATTTCCATCTAAGGCAGCCGGATTTTGAGGTATATCGGACGATTAATTCCTTGAATTAATCAGTGTATAGCTCACGGGCTTGTTGGTCCGTGAGAGAGTTAGTTTCAACATTATCAACACCTAGAGAAGTTATATAATGAAAACAAAGACAATTATATTAAGTGTTATCTACAGTTTGATTGCGGCTGTGGCCGCTGCTTTTGTATTGGTATCTTCTGCCGGTCTTCCTGCTGAGAATCAAGTCACTGCTGGCGGTATCGTATTTGTGCTCTGCCTGATCAGCAGCTTGCTGTCTTCCACTGGTAGTTCATCTTCGGATAGCGGCGAGTATTACAGCGAAGCTGATGATGAAAACGATGACCGTGAAGGCGGAACTGTGAAGTGGTTTAATGTCACAAAAGGGTTTGGTTTTATCACCCGTGATAAGGGTGATGATGTATTCGTCCACTTTCGTTCGATTCGTGGTACAGGCCACCGCTCTTTATCCGAAGGACAGCGGGTGAAGTTTGAAGTCGTTGAAAGCGATAAGGGTCTTCAAGCCGAGGACGTATCTGTCGTCCGGTAATGTCCCTGAGGTGCGGTGGTAACCCGCCGCACCTAATCTGTATCCTACTTTCTATCCCTCTGCTGAAAGCTCAATTTCCAGTCCTACTAATCTCTTTTCAATTGCCGTTAAAGTGGCATAACCATGGCTAAGCCAGTGAAGTTGTTGCTGGTCGTAATAAAGTAGCGACGGAAAACCTTGTATTCCCAGCTTGGCCGCACAGTCCAGGTGTTGTCTAAGTTGTTGATCAATGGCTTCAGAAATCAAATCCTTTTCAAATTCGGGAGCGGATACCCCCAGGTTTTCTGCAAAGCTTGTTAGGACCTCAGTATCGGAAGGGTTCTGGGCTTCCAGGTAGTAGCCCTGTTGGATCGCTGAGATCATCTGGTCGCTTAGATCGCCATCGGCGGTGGCAGCTGCAATGACTGCTCGACAGGCGGGATAAGTCGATCGCCTTGGGGTATTACGGGTCCAGAAATCGTGGTTAAAAGCTGTTCCCGTGCGGGATTCGATCTCTTTCCAGATCTGCTGAATCTGATGTTGCATTGGTTTCGGCATCGGCTCGTCGCTGTCAGCAGCCAGTCCTCCCATCAGGGTATAGCAGGGTAGATCGGTGGGTAAGCGAAGCTTTAGTTGCTGCAGCGTTTCAGCAAAAGCCCAGCACCAACTGCACATGGGATCCATCACATAAAGAAGGCAGCGGGTGTCTGGAAGAGAGGGAGGTTGGGGCAGCAGCATATGATTTCACTATTGTTAAGCTTTTGTGTTGACAGAGCATAACAATATCAATAGGATGCAGGCCTGTCGATGCGGGGTGGAGCAGCCTGGTAGCTCGTCGGGCTCATAACCCGAAGGTCGTCAGTTCAAATCTGGCCCCCGCTACCAACGTAAATAGAAGCCAAATCAAGCACTTGCTTGATTTGGCTTCTCTCGTTCTGGGCGCCTAAAAACGCCATGTGCCCAAAATGTGCCCATCCTGTGCCCAAATTTTCGGTTGCGATTTTTCCAGCAACGGACAGATGACCTTAAGGCAGTCCTCGCAACATCTGCTAACCAGACAAATCTCTTCTCGGTAACTGTGCAAACATTTAGCTGCCTGAACTTTGGACCCGAGACTCTTTAGCTATCGCCATCGACTAGTTCGAGCATTTCCTGCACTTCGCAATCAAACAATCGACAAAGCTTTTCGAGCGCATCCAGCTCAATCCTCTGCGCAGTCTCTTTGTAGAGAAGCGTAATTGTATTGCGGTGCAGGCCCGTCTCTCTCGCTACGTCTGCAATCTTCATTTTCTTCTCGCCCATGAGGCGAGCAAGGTGACAACGAATCATTTTTACCATCCAGAACGATATTGTTTCACCTAGAACGACAAAAAAACCTTGCAAGTAGTATTTTATCGCCTATAGTGTCATTTAGAACGACATTGTGTTCTTCGAAATGTTATTTGTTTACTCAAGATACCAGTTGAGAGGTTTTTTTGCGATGAATGAAACACACACTTATCTGACAACAGAGGAGCTTTCCTCTCGTATCAAATACGACCCGCGCACCATTCGCCAACGCTTGAAGGACAGCGTACTGCTGGAGGGTAAGCACTACATCAAGCCTTTTGGACGCCGCAAGATTCTCTACATCTGGGAAGCGATCGAAGCAGAGATGCTGCAAGGCACTTCAAGCGCTATCGCGATTCCGATGGCCAATGGCGAGGTGTGTCATGGCTAAAGTACGCGCCCGTAAAGAAACCGGAACCCTGTTCATCGATTTTCGCTACATGAACATACGCTTCCGTGAGCAGACAGCTCTGCTCGATACCCCAGCTAACCGCCGAAAAGTAGATAAGCTGGTTGAGATGATGGAAGCCAAAATGCTTCTCAATCAATTCGACTACGCCGAGTTTTTTCCGAATAGCCCCAATCTGGCAAAGATCGGTGTACGGACTGAAGCGAAGGCAACCTATCTGCAAGCGGCTGTCGGCGCTCCTCAGGAAGCACTTCCCACCTTCGGCGAATTCTCAGACCAGTGGTTCGAGGAAAACAATGTCGGCTGGCGTCGCTCTCACATTCGTAATGTGGAGTCGCTGCTGAACGGTTCTTTAAAGAAGCAGTTCGGCAATAAGCGCCTGAATGAGATTTCCAAAGCGGACCTCATGGCGTACCGCACTGCTCAGTGCAAACGTCCGGGGCGTGGCGGTAATGAGGGCTTGTCGCCCAAGACGGTGAATAACCGCATGGGCATTCTGCGGATGATCTTCGAAGAAGCCGCCGATCGCTTTAGCTTTGAAAATCCCTATCGCAACATCAAGCCACTCAAACTGCAGCGCATTCACATCGAACCGTTCTCGCTGGTGGAGGTGAACCGGGTGCTGGACACCGTCCGTCCCGATTACCGCAACTATTACACCGTTCGTTTCTACAGCGGTATGCGTACCGGTGAGATTGATGGTCTGCGCTGGGAGTATGTCGATTTCGAGCGTCGCCAAATCCTGGTGCGTGAAACCCTCGTGGGTGGCCATGTGGAATACACCAAGACCGATGGCTCACAACGGGAGATCCCTATGCTAGGGCCCGTCTACGATGCCCTGAAGGCCCAGTACGAAGCCACCGGCAAGCTCAGTCGTTACGTGTTCTGTAACAGCGAAGGGGAACCGCTGGATCAGAACAACGTGACTAAACGCGTTTGGTACCCGCTGCTGCGTCATCTAGGGATGAAAAAGCGTCGTCCTTACCAAACCCGTCACACCGCTGCGACCTTGTTCTTAGCGTCTGGTGAAAACCCGGAATGGGTGGCACGGGTACTCGGCCACTCCTCCACCGAGATGCTGTTCAAGGTCTATTCCCGCTATATCCCCAACCTGACCCGTCAGGATGGCAGTGCCTTTGAAAGCCTGGTCAAAACCGATAACGACGAAAACGATAACCGTAACGAGGGGTCGACCGATGAACGCTCATAATCTGACCCTGAACTCCCAGCGTGGTAAGCCCTTTAACGGCGTGTTTCGTATCACCGGCCGGGTGGCCCATTTTGATGAACTGGGCGAACCCTATGTACGGTTGCGCTTAAGTTGCAGTCAGGGGGATCGCGTTGGTGTCGTTTGGCTAAACCGCACCGAACTGCCAGACACCATCGGGCACTTATCGTTAGTGAGTGTTCACGGCGAACTGCGCTCGCAATCTGATCCGTGGGTGCGGATCGATCAGATCGACATGGCGGATCGAGACACGCTCACAGCCATCGACGTTCTGCGCAGCCTGCCGCGTAGTTACTGCCCACAACCCGGCTCTTTCGATGAACTGGTTCGCAGCGTCAATGCGCTGAACTCTGAACATCTGAAAACGTTTATCCGCTTGGTGCTTGAACGGCGTGATCGCATTGAACCGTTTCTGCGTTTTCCCGCCAGTGAACGCTATCACCATAACCACCCGGGTGGATTGCTGGTCCATTCACTGGAAGTCGCCAACAATGTGGTGCAGATGATCGAACTTAACGAACCGACTATGCCCTTACTGCAAAAGGAAACCGGTTTCGTTGCCGGTCTGCTACATGATATCGGTAAGATATACAGTTTTGATGCGCTTGGTCGTCGGTCTACGCAAAGCCAACTGGTAGAGCATGATGCGCTGACATTAGAGCTTTGTGCGGCGGGGCTGGCTTGGTTAGATCGTCATGACAACCAAACCGCTATCACATTACGCCACCTCTGGACCTGTGCTTCTCCCGGTGCGCGCTATGGCTACCAGCCAATGATGACGTTGGCGCGCTACCTAAGAGACGCAGACGGACAAAGTGCGATGGCCGACAATCAACGCCAAGCGTTCCGTTATTCGAGCAAACGGGGATTTCGGAGGCAGGGGCAAAACCGTTACTGGCAACCGGAAACCGATCATCTGTTGCCGATGGATAAATCGAACGACCTGTAAAAAAACGACCATTGCCGAGCGCCGCGACTCTGTGATCTAGTGACACTTTCGCTAATCAGTACACAGAGATCGCCATGGCGCTGCGCAGTCATTCACTGCTGTATCACAACGATACCCTCACACCGTTACCCAAAGCGAAGTTCGAGCGGTTTTACTTCAAAGGCTCGGCGGAGTTTCCGCAATATGCCGGACAGAATCTTTACGTTGCACATTTTGTTCTGGAAGCCACCAACGTAGAAATCACCGGCACACGCAACCAGTATTTCAGTGTGCATCGCGTTGCTGAAGATGGCTCGCCCGACGAAGCCTTTCGTGCAGGGCAAGACCGTTTGATTCAGCTTCGGAACGCAGAAGACAAGGCCGCAGCGCAGGGCAATCTTATCAATGCCAGTGACCAGTTTGAACGAAAACGACTGGAGCGAACCTACGACTGGCAGCCGGATCATGCACTGATGCAGCGAATGATTCGGATGTTGTTTGACCACTGAGTTTTTGGGTGAGGCCGTATCCATGCTCCAAAACGATTCAGCTTCGAAGGATGGGAAACGTCTCAGTTGCGCTCGGAGCGGTCGTTAGCAACCTCATGGCACGACTACAAATCAACTATCTTTCTCGCTGGGGGGGATTTATATCACCTGACCTAAGCACAAAACATTGCTCTATCTTGGACAGAATGTTCTACTCAAATAACGTGAAAGCAAACGCACTAAGGTAGATGGATCAGCATTCATTTCATCAGCATATTAAAGGACTTAGAGTCGGGAAGTCGCTACCTGACGCCCTGTACCTTCATAAGAATGCGTTAGCTGATGCGTCGGTAGAACTCTCAAACCTCTGCAACAGAATTTCTCAAGCCCTGAAAATTCCCGACCAAGACTGGGACCTCGTGAAGCTGTTTAGGAAGGAGTTCAAGGTCTCGTTTCTGAGCTATCCTGACTTCTATACCAATAGTTATCCTCCATTGCGTAAGAGTATACAGGTCGACTTATCGAAACTTAGCGCCAAAGTCACCTCATACGAAGAATCCGAGAATCCGCCTATCTTGCATCGCAAAGAGCTTATGGTTCTTCCCGACGACGGTCATTACCAGCATTTCATTGCACTCACTAAGGAGGGCGAAGCGGCAGGTCTATACAAAAACCCGTTCAAGATAGGTTTCAAAGCGACGTGGGAGCGATTGATCAGAGAAAGCGGGTACGAGCTGGTTGACGGCCACATCGTTCAAGTTCCTAGCGCAGAGCCCGTTGATGCAATGAAGGATGAGATCGACCGGCACCTAACCGCGATTATTCGTTACGAGCTCTCTGCACCCTTCAAGGCGCTTGCTAAGTTCGGCTTTCTTGATGGGGATTACTCGGTATTCGATTACGGTTGCGGCCGCGGAGATGATCTTCGCGAACTCGAAGCCCATGGGCTAAGCGTTGCTGGTTGGGATCCGAATTTTCAACCTGATGCAGATTTAGAGCATGCCGATATCGTTAATCTTGGATTCGTGATTAATGTGATTGAAGACATTGATGAGCGTATCGAAGCCATACAACGAGCGCACTCGCTATCCAATACTCTAACCGTCATTTCAGCGATGATCGCAGGTGAATCAGTAATATCGAAGTTCACTCCCTATCGAGACGGGGTGCTCACGTCGCGGAACACATTCCAAAAGTATTTCACACAAAGTGAATTGAAGTTCTTTATTGAGCGCACTTTAGATACCGAGGCTATCGCCGCTGGCCCGGGGATTTTCTTTGTTTTCAAAGACAAGCTTGCGGAGCAACGATACCTTTTAAACCGAACCCGGCGAACACACCAGTGGAACCACCTAAGGAACATGCGAATAAGTCCCTCAGCATGAGACAATTCACGTTCTGATGTACTGAGGGCTACTCAATGGACCACCAACTCTCCTTCGCTGACTGC
>JAPHRD010000081.1 GCA_026196225.1 Motiliproteus sp. | reverse complement strand
GATGATCAAAAAACGAGCAAATGATGGCGATCATGCGGCCGAATGGCTTTGATGAGCGATATTGTTCAATAAACAGGACTTAATCACAGGATCCCTAGGCAAGAGAACACTGTTTTTCAATGAATAGTTGACACTTGCTCATTATGCCGGTTTGATCTGACTACTACAATTTGACCTTTCTAACTATCAAAATCCGAAATCGTACAAGAATTACTTGCACGAGTGACTCGGTATTTATGAGGTTTCAATCATCCATGGATGCAAGCTTTTTCCGATATTTGCTTTGCTTGTTCTTGTTGATGCCCATCTTCACTTCTGCAAACCAGTCTGGTTCATTGGCTCAAATTCCTAGTGTCGAGCGAGATCGCACTGATACGATCGAGAGGTTGAAGGAGCTGGTGCGTAAAAATCCTACTTCTGCAAAGAAAAGAATAAATCTTGCTAAGTTCTACTATCTAGCTGAGCAGTATGAGTATGCAGAGAAAGAAACTATCAAAGCCAGGAGCTTTGGTATGGATGATTACTTTACAAAAACTTTACTTGTGCGTTCACAAATAGGTTTGAAGAAATTTCACCTTGCAGAAAAATTATTAAAAGATATAGATGCTGTAACCTCGGAGCAGAGGTCAGATAAAAACTATTTATTAGGCTATTTAGAGGAAGTGAAGAAAAAACACACACTGGCTTTGAAATATTACAAGAGCTCCATCGAACATTTTTCACATTCTCGCTCTTTACTTGGGATTTCAAGAGTTTTATTTTTAAAGGGTGAGTACGATAAATCTTTAGAGAATTTAAAAACATTAGATGATGTGTTAGGTAAAGATACTCCTCGGGTTGAGCTTGGTTTAGTGGTTAGTTCAAGCCCTCACCTTAAAAACAGTATAAGATCTGAATTATATTTGCTCTCAGCAAAAGTTTTTAGTGAGAAAGGCGAATATTCTGAAGCAATAAAATACTTTGATCAAACTATTGGTTCCGATAGGCATAGTATTGAGGCAAAGCTAGGTAAAATTAAGTCGCTTATTATTTTAAATAAATATGACGAATCAAGAGCTTTAGTAAATGGTTTGATTTTGGACTACGGATTGCAACCAGAGTCTTTGTTTTTAAGGTCAGTGATTTTTATTCATGATAAAAATTATTTTGAAGCGGCGGTAGATGCAGAACAAGTTTTGTTGGTGTCCCCAAATCATAGTCCTTCGATCTATATAGCTGGCCTTTCATATTTCATGTTGGGGAACTACGAACAGTCAGCCTTAAAGCTTGGTAAGTATATTCAGTCTAACAAAGATTCGGATAGTGCTAGGATAATGTTGGCTGCATCTTATTTACGGTTGGGTAGTCCACAAAAAACATTATTAATACTGAAGAATATATTAAATGATGATTTCGATAATCCAGGTGTATTGATTCTTGCTGGCAACGCGTATTTGCAATTGGGTCACATAGAAAAGGGTGAGGCTTTGATCGAGAAAGTACTAACAATTATTTCTCCCTCATCGGACCTTGCTATGCAATTAGCGACGAATAAGTTTATATCTACAGGCGATGACAGCAGTATCAGGGACCTTCGCAGAGTCAGGGATGATTCCAGTTTAGACACCTTAATGGTATTCGGATATATAAATAAGGGCCAGTATGATTCAGCAAGGGATTTTCTTAATAGGAAGAATTTGGAAAATCCAAATAATATTGATAGTTTATTACTAGCAGCGTTTGTAGAAAGTGCCGAAGGTAAATATGAAGAAGCCTTAAAGTTATATGATAATATTTTAAATATAGACTTTATAAATAAGTCTGCACTTATACGCAAGGCAGAAATCAGTCTAAAATTCGGGGGGGTTGAAGAAGCAGAGCGTGCTTTGTCGACATTGCTTAAAGTCGACCCCGGTCACGAGTTAGCTAGACTGAAGATGATTTCTCTAGAGAGTCTTAAAGGTAATCACGATCAAGCAAAATCAATGTTAGTTAAATTGCCTCAGAAGTTTCCCGGTAGTTATCAGGTTGTTAGACGTGTGGTGGGATCTTACATTAAAGAGGGGCTCTATAAAGAAGCATTGTCCGAAGTGAAGAGATTTCGTAGAAGGAATCCAAAAGATATAGATGCAGTATATTTAGAGATAGAAGTTCTTGATGCATTGGGATTAAAAAATGATGCAGAGTCCCAGCTGAATAATCTGATTGAGAAGGAACCAGATAGAATTAGCCATAAAATATTTTTGTCTCAAATATTGACTGGAAAAAACGAGAAAGAAAAGGTTGTTTCTATTCTGAAATCTATTTTGGATACAGAGCCTAAAAATGTTCCGTCTCTTATGATTTTGGCAAATATAATGCTTGAAGAAGGAGAATATAATCAAGCTGTCCAGTATTTAAATAGAGTCACGTCATTGGTCCCTGGGAACTCTTTTGTTTTCAAACTGAAAGGCGATTTGTTGTGGCATAATAAGAGCTATGGAGATGCAATAGATGCGTACTCTGTTGCCTATCCTCGGGTAAGAGATAAGGAAGTTATTTACCGATTATACAACTCATATGAACGTTCATTAGGAGAGGATCAAGCCTTAGGATTTCTAGAGAAACATTCAAAAAGTTACCCTGAAGATATTAATGGACTGATTCTATTGGCGGGGCATTATCTGAAGACTAAGAAATTTGATCGCGCAGTAGATATTTATATAGAATTGTTGGAGCTACAGCCCGAAAATCCAGTGGTTTGGAATAATTTGGCGTCCATTTTCCTAAAACAAGGAGATAAACGAGCATTAGAGTATGCGCGCAAGGCCTATGAATTGGCGCCCAATCAACCAGAAATAGTGGATACTCTTGGCTGGATATTGGTTTTAGAGGGAGACCAGTTGGAAGGTATAGAGCTGCTCCAAAAAGCGACTTCTGCTGCGAAAAACGATAAGTTAATTCGCTACCATTACGCAGTAGGTTTGGCGAAATTGGGCACCAAAAAAGCAAAGGATTCAGCGCGTAAGCTTCTAAAAACCTTACTAAACGATAAAGAGTTGGGTCCAGATTCTAATCAACTTCTTATGAGCATGTAACTCTGTATAATTCTGTCTCCCTAGTAGAAAACCTTCAGTTGTCCTGAGAATGAATACAGATTTAGAACAGATTAATAATTTCTTGCATTGTGAAACCCCATACGCCTGGGTGGATGTCGCGTTAGCTAATCAGGATATCTTGCTCATAGATCATCTCAATTGTGAAAAGAAGGCCGCCAGTATGGCAATGAGTCTGATCCACAAGTACCGGGAACGAACTGAGTTGTTATATAAGATGGCCAGGTTGGCAAGGGAAGAGTTGATGCACTTTACCCAGGTGCTGAAAATTATGGAATCCCGTGGAGTTACTTACGGGCATGTTACCGCTTCTCGCTATGGCGCTGGATTTCATAAACATATCCGAACCCATGAGCCAGCAGCACTTGTAGATAAGCTAATTATTGGTGCCTATATAGAAGGTCGTTCTTGTGAGCGGTTTGCCAAAATTGCGCCCTATCTTGATGAAGAGCTGCAACGCTTTTATACCTCGTTATTAAAATCTGAAGCTCGTCACTTTCAAGACTATCTAGATCTGGCTCAGTTGTACTCTGACGAAGATATTGCTGATCGTGTCGCTGAATTCGGCGAAATAGAGAAAGATCTGATCCTCAGTCCTGATACGGAATTCCGTTTTCATAGTGGAATTCCGCCGCAATAAGGATCAAATCTCAGGAGTAATGGCGGGGGCTAGTACACCGTTGTTGCCAGTGGGTTGATTATGTTGAGTACCTCGAAGCTTTCCAGATTGGCATCCATGGCTAGCATGCCTAATTCTTCGCTGCCTAAGGTTTCACCCTCAAATTCAACTTCAGGTAAAGATTCAATCTCCAGGGATTCGCTGGATTTTAGCTCTGGTTCAAGGCAATCGGCGATGATCAGTGCGATGTTTAGCATCTTGGCTTCAGCAGAAAATTCATCGGCTAGCTGTGGGTTGTGTTGGTAGCGAACCGGTTCCCATAGGCTTTTTGGTAGTTGCCATGATTCTAGCAACAAGGAGCCGATATCAGCCGAAGTAAAGCCAAGCTGTTCCTGTTCGACCTCGTGGATATGACGCCGGCTAGCCTGAGCTTCTTGTAAGACCGATTGCATATCTTCGGGCAGACGGATAAACAGACTTAAGTGCCCCACGTCATGTAGTAAGCCAGTTAGGAATTGTGCTTCACCTTTGTTGCGACTCTTTAATCCCGCTAGCTTTTTAGCGACTAGTCCGCAGTAGACGCTTCGGTGCCAGAACAGGTTCATATCGATTAAATCTGGTGTGATATCGTTAAATACTTGAGTGGCGGATGAGGCCCAGATCAATGATCGCAATTCGTTGGTGCCAATCAGTGTGATGGCTCGAGAGACAGTGTCGATTTGGGCGGGAAAACTGTAGAAGGCGCTATTAACCAGTTTCAATAATTTGGCGGATAGGGCTGGGTCATGACTGATTACTTCACCAATGTTTTCGGCGTTGCCGTGGGGAGAATCCAACAGCTCGTTGGCACGGATGACTGCATCGGGCAATGAAACCAGATCATCCAATCCGTCAACTATCTGTTCTGGGGTCATAATAAAAATCCATTTGAGTTAGCGAGAGTGTTGCCGATAGCAGTAAGCTGGGCTGGTTGAACCGTTGGATCGTTCCTAAAAATCAACTGCTTACTTGTCAGTATTTATAGCACAACTAGTGTGCAATCGTTTTAACAAAGTCTTAGATTTTCAGCTAGAACAAGTGTGATCTCGTGGGTTGTGGATCTGCTAGTCAATTAGCTCGCTAACTAACTGAAAATTATGATCAGAATCCCAGCGCAGATACCATAAATGACTTTCCCAATCACCCAGAACAATACGCTGCTTGTTTGAGTCCAGCGGGTGAATATGTGGGCGATGGGTATGGCCATGAATCAAGTAATTCACTTGTTGTTGATCCATGACGCGATCAACCTCGGCGGAGTTGACGTCCATAATGGCCATCGATTTCTGTGTTTGGCTGGAGTTGCTAACAGTACGAATATGCTGAACGATAGCTTTTCGATCCGTTAGGGATTTGCTAAGAAAATCCTGCTGCCACTGATCCGATCTCACCTGTTGTTTGAACTTCTGATACTCCACATCATCGGTGCAGAACTGATCTCCGTGGGCAGCGAGAACGGATTGTCCGTATAGGTTAACCAGTTCCAAATCGGGCAATAGTGTGGCGCCCGTTTCTTTCGCAAACCGGTCGCCAATCAAAAAATCACGGTTACCGTGTTGTAAGAAAACTTTTACACCACTATCAGTCAGTTTTCTTAACGCTTGGCGAACGGTAAACGCGGTTTCGCTATCGTCATCGTCACCTACCCATGCCTCAAAAAGGTCGCCCAGAATGTAAAGGGATTCGGCGTCACCGGCTTTTTCGGTCAGGAATTGTAAGAACGCCCGGGTTAATTCCGGGCGTTGATCATGCAGATGAAGATCTGCAATAAATAGGGTTGTCATACGACTCCTATCGGTACAGATTTATTCGACGACTTCCGCAGAGGTAATGATCACGTCATCGACAGGAACGTCTTGATGACCGGCTCGGCTGGTTGTGGCAACCGCTTTGATCTGATCGACCACTTCCATGCCATCGACTACTTTACCGAAAACCGCATAGCCCCAGCCTTCAGTGGTTTTTGCTGTGTGGTTCAGGAACTGGTTGTCTTTTATGTTTATAAAGAACTGTGCGCTAGCGCTATGAGGGTCCATGGTGCGAGCCATGGCAACTGTGCCTAGATCGTTGCTTAAACCGTTATCCGCTTCGTTTTCAATAGTGTCGCTGGTTTCCTTTTGGACCATTCCGGGCTCAAAGCCACCGCCTTGAATCATGAAGTTATCAATTACACGGTGGAAGATGACGCCATCGTAGAAACCGTTGTTGACGTAGTTGATAAAATTGGCGGATGTCTTTGGTGCTTTTTCTGCATCCAGTTCCAGTTTGATGTCACCCAGGTTGGTATGTAAAACGATCATCGATTGTAAGCCTCGATTGTTGGAGGGTATTGATACCTGTGCGGCTAAGATTGTTAACAGAACCCCTGCCGCACAAAAGACCTATTATTGCACCATTTCTACTTTTTCGATAATCACATCTTTGAGAGGGACGTCAGGAACGTACTTTGTCGTCATAGTTGTAACGCTTTTTATCTTATTAACTACGTCCATGCCTTCAATAACCTTGCCAAATACGGTGTATCCCCATCCTCGCATCTGTGGTGAGCCGTAGTCTAAGGCGCTGTTGTTGTTAACATTTATGTAAAATTGAGAGGAGGCGCTATGTGGGTCTTGGCGGCGAGCCATGGCAATGGTGCCAACGGTGTTACTTAAGCCATTGTCGGATTCGTTCTTAATAGGGGCGTCTGCTTTCTTTTCTACTAAACCGGGACGGAATCCGCCGCCCTGAATCATAAAATTGTCAATAATGCGGTGAAAAATAAGACCGTCGTAATAACCTTTATTGACGTAGTTTTCGAAGTTAGCGACGGTGTTTGGTGCTTTTTCAGCATTTAGCTGAAGAATTATAACCCCCATGTTTGTTTGCATTCGTACCTTATGGGTGTTTTGTTCTTGCGCGTTGATACCCATTGCTGTGGTGAACAGCGCGATAAAAAGAAGTATTTTTTTCACAGTAAATAATCCTGATTAAAGATAAAACAGATCGGAAACAGCACTGAATCCAAGCTAAGTGACAGCAAATTATATGTTTGTATCCGCCGAAGACAATGGATGCAGATCAAGTAGCACAAGCTTTTGTAAGCTAAGGATCCTGTGATTAAGTCCCTGGCATGAGATAATCCTTACCTTCATGATTTGGGGAATGCTCGATGGATCACCAGCTCACTTTCGCCGATAGT
>JAPHRD010000068.1 GCA_026196225.1 Motiliproteus sp. | reverse complement strand
CGGGTAATAAAAAGGGCGGAATGACGATCCAGCGAGGTATTTCTGCGTTGAAAATAGAAACTGGACAGTTTGAAGCTACTTGTTCAGACCATCCCTAGAGATAATTCTGTTATTTATCTCGAAACACCTGAGATTACCTTTGTCGTTATATAGTCGCTCAATCTTCATTTGGTTTAGCTAACGCCAGCCAGCATGCGCGGCTACGGAATGGAGGCGAAGCCGCAATGTAGTAGCCGTCGCCGTGCCTGGCCTTGTTAAAATCCGCTACTCGATGAAACCGGCAGCGGACATCTCATTAATTATTTTGTTTGCCAAACTCTCTGCGAAAACAGAGTTGGTTATGTTAGCTAGCCCGGATGCAGATGTACTGGCCTCCATGATGAAAGCTTTATGCTTCGTCTCCATATCAAACATGGTTATCGAGTAACCTTGCTGACGACTGAAGGAGTACAGCGCCATGGAGTTCGCACTGCCCGAAACCGTATTGCCGTAAACAGTCGCAGATCCAAACGTTTGTGACCCCATATACTGGCTGTTGGTCGCACCCGATCCTATTCCAACAATTAGCCAACCATCGACAGCATTCTGATCAATGATTTCAAAAATTCGAGGCTCTGAATATTCTCTGGTAGGAGGGAACAACTCATCCTTGGTTATGCATCCGACAGATCTCTCTCTCAGCTCACTGCACAACTCGGTGATCATTAAGTCTTTGAATTCAAAATTCGCATTCGGCGCATCTACCAATATCTTCGTGTAGGTGCGATCTTTGTGCTCCGGGTCGATGTGCGTTTGCATCTTCGTTGTCGCACACCCTGTCATCAAGAGCATGAGAAGTACCACAGATAGATTCTTCATCGATATCTCCGAAAGAATTTTAACAGTATATTCAACGTCACAGTGACGCGTTTAAACACGTCATGGCGACGTATATCCACAATTTCTTCTTGATAAGGAAAGAACTGTTTCCATATTTATCAATAAATTAAAGTCGTTAGGTTTGTTTGTGACGTGTTGAAACACGTCTGAGAGACATATATCTGCGGACTGCTCTATTAAGCATGGAAACCTCCTGTTTCGTTCTTTATTTGCGTGCATTTTCCTTTGCCGACTGCTTGTAGAGGAATCGTCATTGTTGACGCTTGATAAAATGGACGCAATACTGTTTATACAAACAGTATCGGAGAGTTCAAGGATGAAATCACCGTTTCTTAATTTTGTTCGAGATGCCATTCGAGCAAAGCAATACAGCATACGCACGGAAAAGACCTACCTTCATTGGATAGTGCGTTACATCCGTTTCCATCAGATGCAACACCCCAAAGATATGGGAGCAGTCCATATACGGCAGTTCCTTGATCATTTAGCAGTAAAGGGAAAAGTCGCTGCTAACACGCAAAAGACAGCGCTAAATTCACTGGTCTTTCTCTACCGGCAAGTGTTGGGGGTAGAGTTGGAAGATTTCAGCGACTTTTATCGGGCGCGAGCACCGAATAAACTTCCCACGGTTTTAACCCAGCAAGAGATCAGTCGCTTGTTTAGCCATCTGACGGGGGATGCATTGACCTGTTCAGCACTGATGTATGGCTCAGGGCTGCGTGTGATGGAAACGGTTCGCTTGCGGGTGCAGGATGTAGATTTTGATAAATTAACTATTCTGGTTCGGGAAGGGAAAGGGCGCAAGCAGCGCATCACAACCTTGGCTCCGGAATTGGCGACCAGGCTTCGGCGCCAAATAGATTGGGTTGAGTCGCTATGGCATAAAGATCGTCAAGAAAGGACCTGGGGTGGAGTTTATCTGCCCAATGCACTTGAGCGAAAATACCCTTCGGCTCCGTTTGAGCTCGGTTGGCAGTATCTTTTCCCGGCGGCGGGCTTTTCCAGTGATCCTCGTTCAGATAAAAGCAGGCGGCACCATATTGGTGAGCAATCGGTCCAGCGATCGGTAAAGCGCGCATTAAACAAGGCTTCTATTTCTAAGCCTGCCTCATGCCATTCGTTGCGTCACTCATTTGCTACACACCTGTTGGAACGAGGGGCTGATATTCGGACTATTCAGGCTCAGCTGGGGCACAGTGATATTCGAACTACAGAGATCTATACCCATGTGCTAAATCGTGGTGGCCATGCAGTACGGAGTCCGCTCAGTGATTTGGCGTTGAAGACGTCATAGTGTTCGTTGGGATCACTGCTTGGTTCAATGTTCAAGCCGGTGCGGTTCCAGCTGTATCGATTCGATACGTTTTCCCAAAATGATGATGCGGCCTTGGTAGCGGTCATCGCCGTTGGAGGAGAAATCGAAATTGTAGGAGCGCCAGAAACGCAGGCGTCCACCGCTGTCACGCTTCACCCAAAAGCCTCGCAGCGAAATGCTTTGGTCCAGCAGCTGTACTTCCATCTCCTGGCAGTGTTTCAGGGTGGCCTTCAGGGCCACCTCTTTCACGCCTTTGGCATTCCACCAGTAGAGCACAATCAGGTAGATCGTTAACAGCCAAAATAGGTCGCTGAGTTCAAATACCACGTCTGCGTCTCTGCCTGGTTTGGTGGGTTACCACATCAAGTCGTCGGGGATCTTGTATTCCGCGTACGGATCATCTTCATCGTCTTGAGCACTGGGCTCAATGTATTGAACGATTACCGACTCATCACGCTGACGAATTTTATCAGCCACCTTGGTGGGGACCAGCTCATACTGCTCATTGAGACTGACAATGGCTAGATGTCCGCGACTCAGTTGGTCCACCAGGGCATCGGTGATATAGATCCGCTTGATTTTACGCTGATCGGTAAAGTTGTAAGCCACTTCACCGTCGCGATTGCTGATGCGGTTCATCTCGATCAGCTGGCGAATTTGAGCCTTGATCGCTTTGCGATCGGCGTCCTCTTTACGCTGTCGATTGAGTTCACGATCCCGTGCCGCTTTCTCTTCTCGGGCTTTTTGGGCATCCAGTTTGGCCTGTTCAGCCTCAGTGATGCCTTTGCCTTGAGTGCGTTGTTTGTGCTTCTGTTTTTTTGAAGCCTGGGCCTTTTTTTTATCGACCAGTCCGGCCTTTAGTAGTTGGTCGTGGAGAGAGTTGCTCATGGTGTTTTCCGAAGTCTGGGCTCCGCTGGATATTTACGGAGCCGTCCATCGTTTAGGCTTATTTCAAGTAGGAACAGCAGTAGTCGGTAACGGCCTTGATCTTCAAGCTAAAGCTGGAGTTAGCGGGTACTTCAAAAGACTGTCCGCCGCTGATGGTTTGCCATTGATCGTTACCAGGCAGAAGAACGTCAAGATCTCCAGCCAGGATTTCCATGATCTCGGCGGCTTCTGTGCCGAATTCGTATTCACCCGGCAACATGATTCCTAGAGTCTTTTTGCTGCCATCGTCAAAGATGACGGCACGGCTGGTGACTTTGCCATCGAAGTATACGTTGGCTTCTCTAACTACTGTGACATTGTTGAACTCGGACATCATGGTACCTGAATATATTGAAAATTTTGCGTCACAAGGATACCTGAAGGCAGGCTTTTCGTCAGCTGGTCATGATGGCATTTAATCAGCAGATTTGTGTGCTGGTATTGGGAGCGGGCTCATAGGGGCTGGTTTCGGGGTAAGCAAATTCACCTCTGATGAACGCAGCACGGCGGCGAGTACCACCGTGGCTGGGATAGATCAGTATGACAGTAGCTGCATTAAAACTGTTTGGAATCTAACTCAGTGGTTGAGCTGGTTGAACTTTTCCAGCTGCTCCGGGGTGGCTTTCTGTTGGTGTTTCTCTTTCCACTCGTCGTAGGGCATACCGTAAACCTGCTCGCGGGCCTGATCGTAATCCAATTCCACGCCACGTTGTTCGGCCTCGGCCATCATCCACTTGGACAAGCAATTGCGGCAGAAGCCAGCCAGGTTCATCAGTTCGATATTTTGTACATCTTTGCGGCTATCCAGATGCGCAATCAGACGGCGCAGTACCGCTGCTTCAATTTCAGTTTGCTTGTCCATGAGGGCTCCCTAGTTGATCTGTAGGTGATAAATATCAACTATACGTCAGCCCGGGTTGTTGATGAAGAGTATTGATGAAGTGATTTCACGAGACGCCATCCTGAGGCGGCTATAGATACCAGCCCCGCACACCAGAGACCGCTCCCAACACCGTCAGAAGACTTAGGGTCAACAGCAGGTAGTGCATACGGTGCAGTACTTTAAAGCTGCGCTCGCTGTTTTTTTGCGCCTGTCGGTGGAACCAGCGATGGAGAAACAGCGGTTCAAGGACGAATAAAACCAGAGTAAAGATGACCCAGATAAAGGTCATGGCGTGTATCCACCAGAACTCCGGCTGCTGGTAACGTTGCCAGGCATTCATTGATTCCAGCATAAAGAAACCAGAGAGCCCGGTAACCAGTGTTGCTATTTTGGCCTGCTTGCCAAAACGCCCTTCGAGGGTTTCGAACAGTTCCATGCGTTGTTGTTGGCTGGGAAGTTTACGCAGCGCGGGTATTAGCACGGTGGTTACAAAGGCGACTCCGCCTATCCACATGACCACGCCCAGGACATGCAGAACGCGAGCGACAATCATTGCATCGTAACTGTCCAAGAGGGTCTCCAGTGGCAGAACTAATCAGTTCGAAACCTTAACCAATTCTGCGCAAATGGCAAACCCGAAGATCAATTTGGAGGAATCTACATAGCCAAAAAAGCAAACGCCTGTTTGGCATATGCTTTATGGTTATAAGCTTATATTTAAATTGACATAACGCAATCGAGTGATTAAATTTTAGACAGAGCTAATAAAGCACTGTTGAAATCATCATAAGAAAAAAGCTTGTGAGCGATGTACTTCAAGTCATGGCAATGAAACAGGCAAACCGCAGCACGAGGATAACGTTATGCAATCGCCCGAGGTGAAGGCCTTTTTTGATGAGGCTACCTACACTGTCAGTTATGTAGTTACCGATCCTGAAACTAATCACTGTGCCATTATTGATTCGGTATTGGACTATGACCCTAATTCAGGACGTACGTCCAAAACCTCGGCCGATGCCGTGATCAGTTATATCAAGCGGCGGAATCTTAGCGTCGACTGGGTTCTAGAAACTCATGTGCATGCAGATCACCTATCGGCTGCGCCCTATCTGCAGCAACAGCTGGGTGGGCAGATGGCCATTGGCGAGCACATTACTACCGTTCAGGCAGTGTTTGGGCGGTTGTTTAATGCAGGAACCGATTTTTGTCGGGATGGCAGTCAGTTTGATCGACTGCTTACCGATGGCGATGAATTCAGTGTAGGAAATATTCAAGCGAAAGCGATCCATACCCCCGGCCACACGCCTGCCTGCATGACCTACCTGATCGGTGATGCGGGTTTTGTCGGAGATACTCTGTTTATGCCGGACTTTGGTACCGCACGGGTTGATTTCCCCGGTGGTGACGCCAGCACCCTGTTTAATTCCATACAGAAGATTTTTACCCTGCCTGATCAAACGCGCCTTTTTATGTGTCACGACTACAAGGCCCCGGGCCGGGATTACTACAGCTGGGAAACTACCGTTGCCGAGGAAAAGGCCAAGAATATTCATGTAGGCAGTGGTACCTCTGAGCAGGAGTTTATCAAGATGCGTACAACGCGAGACCAGCAACTGGATATGCCCCGACTGATCCTGCCTTCGGTGCAGGTCAATATGCGTGCCGGCGATCTTCCGCCAGCAGACGAGAACGGCGTTCGTTACTTGAAAATTCCCGTCGATGCCATCTAAACCAGCAGGGGCCAACTCATGGACACTATAAAAAAACTATCACCTTTCTACGCAGTTTCGTCACAGATTAGCGTCACCGATATCGGTGCCATTGCCGCTGCCGGTTACCAGACTGTTATCAACAACCGGCCAGACGGTGAGGCTGAAGATCAGCCAAACGGTGCAGAGATTAAAGCAGCGGTTGAACGTCAGGGCATGGTCTATATCGATCTGCCGGTGAAGTCTGGAAACATTACCGATGAAGATGTTGCTCATTTCACCCAGTTGATGGCTGAGATGAAAGGTCCGGTGCTGGCGTTTTGTCGCACAGGTACGCGGTCTACTTCGTTGTGGGCGTTGCACGAAGCCTGCCGTATGACTCCGGAAGCGGTGCTCAGCGCCTGTGCTGATAACGGCTACGAAGTACAAGGGCTGTTGCCGCGCCTGCAGGCCAATTTTAATGTGGATGCTGATCCTGCCGCCATGGCTTCTGCAGAGCGTCGTTTTGATGTGCTGATTATCGGAGGTGGCGCGGCTGGTATCGCCACCGCTGCCAGCCTGTTGTGCCGAAATGCCGATCTTAACCTGGCCATTATTGAGCCTAAGGACAAGCACTACTACCAGCCGGGATGGACTCTGGTTGGCGGCGGAGCTTTCGAGCGCAAGAATACCGAACGGGCGATGGCGGATGTTATGCCTGCTGGTGTTAAGTGGATCCACGCGGCGGCCAGCGGCTTTGAACCCGAGCAAAATCGGGTAATTCTTGAGGATGGTGAGCGGTTGGGTTATCGCTGTCTGGTGGTTGCCCCCGGCATCAAGCTTAACTGGGATGCCATCGAAGGCCTGAGCGACACACTGGGGCAGAACGGTGTTACCTCCAACTACTATTTTGATATGGCCTCTTATACTTGGGAGTTGGTGCAGTCCTTAAAGTCAGGAACGGCTCTATTTACTCAGCCTCCCATGCCGATCAAATGTGCCGGCGCACCTCAGAAGGCGATGTATCTGTCCAGCGACCACTGGCAGAAACAAGGGGTTTTGAAGGATATCGATGTCCAGTTCAACACCGCTGGTGCAGTACTGTTTGGAGTCGATACCTTTGTCCCACCGCTGATGAAATATATCGACAAATACGGCATAGATCTGCGTTTTAACAGCAATCTGGTCAAGGTAGATGGCGGCGCCAAGACAGCGCTGTTCAAGGTTACGGATGCTGAAGGCAATGTTGAAATGGTTGAAAAACCGTTCGACATGATGCATGTCTGCCCGCCGCAAATTGCTCCTGATTTTATTCGCAACAGCCCGCTGGCTGATGCAGGCGGATGGGTAGAAGTCTCTCCTGAAACCCTGCAGCACGTACGCTACAGCAATATATTTGGCTGCGGTGATGTATCTTCTTCGCCAAATGCCAAAACGGCGGCAGCGGTGCGCAAGCAGGCGCCGGTGGTAGCAGAGAACGTGTTGGCTACTTTGGATGGTAAGGGCGCTCGGGCGATCTACGATGGCTACGGATCCTGTCCGTTAACGGTAGAGCGGGGCAAGGTGATTTTGGCGGAGTTTGGTTACGGTGGAAAACTGTTGCCTACCTTCCCGCTGGACCCCACCAAACCCCGTAAGTCGATGTGGTGGTTGAAGGAGAAACACATGCCCAATATCTACTTCGACATGATGTTAAAGGGGCGTGAATATCTGGCTAAACCAGAGATGCTGCCTCACGATCCGGTTAGCTATGAGACCCAGCAAGCCTGTGATTTTAATGACAGCAAAAAATAACGACGGCAACAACTCCTAGGAGAGAGCAGGCAGATGAGTGGGATCAAGTCACCGTTCGGTCGCGTTATGGGTGGGGCAGGAATGCCCGATTGGTTGCGCAGCTACAACCGTGCCGATGCGTCGGCCGATGTGATGGCGTCGGTCATCGTCACCATCATGTTGATCCCTCAGAGCTTGGCCTATGCAATGTTGGCGGGTTTGCCTCCCCAGGCGGGACTCTATGCCAGCATCCTGCCGCTGGCAGCTTACGCGCTGTTTGGTAGTAGTCGTGTGCTGGCGGTAGGGCCGGTGGCTGTGGTTTCGCTGATGACCGCTGCGGCTGTCAGCAATGTCGCCAGTCAGGGTACGCCAGAATATTGGGGCGCCGCTTTAGTATTGGCGCTGCTGTCGGGCATTATGTTGCTGGCGATGGGGATGTTACGGTTGGGGTGGATCGCCAACTATCTGTCTCATCCGGTGGTGTCTGGCTTTGTAACTGCCTCAGGCATTCTTATCGCTATGAGTCAGCTCAAGCACCTGTTGGGGATAGAAGTCAGTGGCCACAACCTGATCGAGTTGGGTGGCGGGATTCTGTCACAGTTAAGCGTTATCCATCTTCCCACTTTATTGCTGGGTGCGGCTGCCTTGGGGTTACTGATCTGGTCCCGTGGTCCGTTTAAGGTGTGGCTATCGCGGTTTAATCTGCCCGCTTCAGTGAGCGATATGCTGGTTAAAGCGGGGCCGGTGGCCGCAGTGGTGTTGACCACCTTACTGGTTTCGGTGTTTGGATTGGATCAGCGGGGTGTTCCGGTGGTGGGGGCTATTCCGCAGGGTTTGCCGCAAGTGACGCTGCCGACCTTCGATCCAGAATTGTGGCAATCGCTGCTGCCTGCTGCATTGCTGATCAGCCTTATTGGTTTTGTCGAATCGATCTCAGTGGCCCAGACGTTGGCCGCCAAACGCCGCCAGCGGATTGCACCTAACCGAGAATTGCTGGGATTAGGCAGTGCCAATATGGCCGCTGCCTTTAGTGGTGGATTTCCGGTGACGGGTGGTTTTTCCCGGTCGGTGGTGAGCTTCGAAGCCGGTGCTCGTTCACCTCTTGCTGGGGTGATCACCGCTGTGGGTATAGCACTGACGGCGGCATTGCTGACGCCGCTGTTTCATTTTCTCCCCAAGGCAACCTTGGCGGCGACTATTATTGTTGCGGTGCTGACCCTGGTGGATCTGCCAGCCTTGAAGCGCACCTGGGATTATTCCCGCACTGACTTCACCGCCATGGCTGCGACCGTTTTAGTGGTGCTTCTGGTGGGGGTCGAAGCGGGGGTTATGACCGGAGTGGTGGCGTCTATCCTGCTGTTTCTTTGGAAAACCAGCCGCCCTCATGTAGCGGTTGTGGGACAGGTGCCGGACACGGAGCACTTTCGCAACGTGCTACGGCATGAGGTGATTACCCATCCCACGGTGCTTAGCATTCGGGTGGATGAATCCCTCTATTTTGCCAACGCCCGTTTTCTCGAAGATCTTATCTACGACAAGGTGGTCCAGCAGCCGTTGGTGGAACATGTGGTGTTGATGTGTCCGGCCATCAATCATATTGATGCCAGCGCCCTGGAGAGCTTAGAAGACTTGATGCATCGGCTCTCTGATGCTGGAGTGAAATTGCATCTGTCGGAAGTTAAGGGACCGGTGATGGATAAATTGAAACGCTCACCGTTACTCGAGCATCTATCGGGGCAGGTGTTTCTGAGTCAGTATCAGGCATTGCAAACCTTGCAGCCAGAATTGGACGCCGAGCCCCCAGCGCCGCTATCGAAGGCGGGATGATTGTCGCGAATGTCAGGTCTGTTCTAAGCGATCGTTTAGCTCATAAACAGGTGCTTACGGCTTTCGCGGATAAAATCCTCGTAATGGGTTATGCGGTTTCGGCCCTGAGCTTTTGACTGGTACAAACCCTGGTCTGCCACCTCGATCAGATTAAGACTGACGGCCATCGGGTCCAGTTCTCGTTCGGCTTCAAACTCCAGGGTGGCAGCACCAATGCTCACGGTGATTTGCCGCTCCAGATTGCCTATAGATTTAACACTTTCCAGAATTCGCGCACCGATAGTCATAGCCCCCTTTTTATCGGTTTCCGGAAGAATGATCGCAAACTCTTCGCCGCCGTAGCGGGCCACTAGATCGGATCCACGGGCCTCATAAAGCAAACTGGCGGCCACCTCTTTGAGGGCTTTATCACCGGCAGGATGGCCAAACTCGTCGTTGTACTTCTTGAACAGATCCAGGTCGATCAGCAGCAATGACAGTGAGCGACTGCTGCGGTTTACCAGCTGTAACATCGACTTCAGATGAGTAAACAGACTGCGGCGATTGGCTAAGCCGGTCAGGCTGTCGGTGGTTGCCTGCAGATACAGTTCTTCGTTGGCTTTTTTCAGCTGGAGGGATTGGCTGACGATCTGCTCTTCGAAGCGTTTCCGTTCGGTGAGATCGACAATGGCCACCAGGATCACCGGTCCTTCGGGAGTTTCAATTGGGTTGAGGCCGATGGATACGGGAAAGCAGCGACCGTCTTTGCGTTTGCCCATAAGATCACGGCCGGCGCCCATGGCACGAGGTTTGGGACGGCGGACAAAGGATTCGCGAAAACGTGGGTGTAGTTTACGGACATTATCGGGAACCAGAATCTCCACCGATTGGTTAAGCATCTCGCCACTGCTGTATCCGAACATTTTTTCGGTGGCCTGGTTGGTGAGGATAATCAGACCCTCACTGTTGACCATCACCATCGGGCTGGGGGAAGCGTCGATGGCAATACGGAAGCGTTCTTCGGCCAGCCATAGCTCCTTTTCCCGTTGGCGACGGCTCAATTCCGCGCCGATCCAGACCCCCATTAATTGCAACGCCTCGATATCGGTTTCCTGAAACTTGCGGCTGCGAGGGTAGGGGCTGGAAAAATTCAGGGTACCGTAGATCTTCTGTTCCACATAAATGGGAATGCCGATATAGGATTCCAGGGCAAATTCACGGTAAGCAGGGTGGACCGAGATCTCACTTTTGCCTACATGCTCGTATCCCAGCGGACCACCTTCGGCCAGGGTCAGGGTGCAGTAGTTATCTTTTAGCTTGAATCGAGTTTTGGCTTCCAGTTCCATGCCGTCGGGACAGATGCAGTGCTCAACGATATAGTCATTGATGGTGATTCTGGAGAGAATGCCAATCTCCAGATCAAAGCGTTCGCACCCCAATTGCAGTAGCTGTTTGACCTGCTGATCAAAGCCCTGTTGGTAGTCGGCAGTAATCTGGTAGAGGGTTCGAATAACCTGTTCGCTGTGAAACTGAGACATCTTATAATTTTGGCTGCAACGGCTAAAAGGAAACCATCCTTGGCGGCTGATCAGAGCCTATCAGAAATTGGCTGGTTGTTTTAGCGTTGCGGGTGTTGGAACGATAAATAATCTATCAGGTTTTTAGTGTCTTGGATATCGGCGTGGAGCCAGGGCTATGGGATTGAATTCCATGCTATAGTTGCCGCCGTTCTAGAACGGTGATGAATGCTATGGAGATGATTTTTATACTGGTTGAGCCCCAGGTGGCTGAAAATATTGGCGCCGCCGCACGGGCGATTAATACCATGGGTTTTGAGCAGTTGCGGGTGGTGAACTCAGACCTGCATAAGCAAGATAAAGCCCGTTGGGTTGCTCATGGATCCTGGGATATTCTCGAATCTGTACAGCGCTTTGATGACCTCGGCGCAGCCGTTGCTGATTGCGATCTGGTAGTAGGTACCACGGCCAAGAAGCGAGGCGATTATCGTGATCTACATACTCCTGAAACGCTGAAAACAGTGATCGATCAAAAGTCCGATATCGTAGACCGTGTCGCCCTTGTTTTTGGCCGCGAAGACAAGGGCCTCTCCAATCAGCAACTTGAATGTTGCGACCTGCTAACCAGTATTCCCCTGGCAAATCCCTATCCATCCTTGAATTTGTCTCAGGCAGTGATGTTATACGCCTACGCCCTCAGTGGTCTTCAGGGTGAGCCCCGACAGCTACGACCCAGTCAGAATCAGCAAGGACAGTTTCATAAATTGAAACAACGGGTTGCAGAGCTGATGGAGTTGGAAGGATACGATCAAAAATCCAAGTTGTGGGGCTGGGCTCAACAGCGGATGGCGTCATTGAATTCTGAGGACGTGCATTTTCTTCATACAGTCTGCAGTGCCCTTGAAAGGCGCCGTTCCTGAACTATATTGACCTCATTGGCCTTGGTCGGATTCGACCCGGGGCGCGGCTGTCCCATGGCAGCTGTTTGTACGCCTGATTAAAGGGTTGCACTTTTGCTTCTGGCTGGCCTTGATAGTTTCCATTCATCCAATGGAGGTTGGTATGAAGTACAGTGACCTGACTCTGGAAAACCTCAGGGGACACGTTGAAGCGATCAATGTGCTTTCTAACGAAGGGGATATCTACACTGCTGAAGCTGTGATCCACGGCATTGGCTATACCATTGAAGCTAAGGCGACGGGATTACCGATGGTGTTTCATAGCTTTATCGAAGCGAAACGGGAATTTGAACATCTCGGAGAATTGCCCATTCGATTGGAGACCACAGAGGTGTTTGATGAGATGGTCGGCGAGCGTGAAAATCTTCAGTAATTCGACATGATCAGCCCTAAGCGCCTGTATTTCACACGGGCGCTGTTACTCCCCCCAATGATTTTTGTAGTTATCGAAGAGATTGCTGCGTTGGATTTCAGTTAGTCTGATTCCGAGAGCTTAGGTGGGCAGTGGTGAGTTTTAATCACTTTGTCCCCAGACAACGATTCCAGATGGATGTCAAATCCCCACAGTCTATGAAGGTGCTTGAGCATATCGTCAGTGGTATCTCCCAAGGGGCGGCCACTGTGCAGATAGTGTCGCAGGGTTAGCGAACGATCACCTCGAACATCGACGTTGTAAACCTGAATGTTGGGTTCGCGGCTTCCCAGATTATATTGTTCCGCCAGATCGGCTCGCAGTTGGCGGAAGCCGGGTTCGTTGTGGATGGCGGAGACTAGCAGGTGGTCTTTGCTATCGTCATCGGAAATTGTGAACAACTTCAGTTTCCGCATCAGGTGGGGGGACAGATACTGCTGGATGAAACTTTCATCTTTGTAGTTATGCATCGCTTCATGCAGTGTTTCCAGCCAGTTACTGCCGGCAATCTCAGGAAACCACTCTCTATCTTCGTCCTTGGGGTTTTCACAAATGCGCTTGATGTCCTGCATCATGTTGTACCCCAGAGTGTAGGGGTTGATGCCGCTGAAATAGGGACTGTCAAAAGGGGGTTGATAGACCACGCTGGTGTGGGAGTGGAGAAACTCCATCATAAAACCATCAGTAACCAGACCTTTGTCATAGAGACTATGGAGCAGGGCGTAATGCCAGAAGCAGGCCCAACCTTCGTTCATTACCTGAGTCTGTTTCTGGGGATAAAAGTATTGGGCCACTTTGCGGACAATACGAATGATTTCTCGCTGCCAAGGCTCCAGCAGCGGAGCGTTTTTCTCTAGGAAATAGAGGATGTTTTCCTCAGGGTCTGCAGGGAAACGAAAGTTGGCTGTGGCGCTGTCTTCTTCGCTTTCCGCTTTTTTAGGAATGGTATCCCATAGATCATTGACCTGTTGTTGCAGTATGTCTGACCGCGCCTTCTGACGTTTTTTTTCCTCTTCGGCCGAGATTGGCTGTGGACGTTTATAGCGATTGACACCGTAGTTCATCAACGCATGGCAGGAGTCCAGCAAACTCTCAACTTCTTCGATGCCATATTGCTCCTCGCAACGTGCAATATAGTGTTTGGCGAAAACTAGGTAATCGATAATGGCGGTGGCGTTGGTCCAGGTTTTAAAAAGGTAGTTGCCCTTAAAAAAGGAGTTGTGGCCATAGCAGGCATGGGCGATCACCAGTGCCTGCATGGTCATGGTGTTCTCTTCCATCAGATAGGCGATACAGGGCGACGAATTGATTACGATCTCGTAAGCCAAGCCCATGCGGCCGCGTCTGTAATTTTGATGGGTGCTGACAAACTGTTTGCCGAAGGACCAGTGGTTGTAATTGAGCGGCATTCCCACAGACGAATAGGCATCCATCATCTGCTCCGAGGTGATCACTTCAATCTGGTTAGGATAGGTATCCAGCTGAAAGTGTTCGGCCTCTTTGGCGATTGCAGAGTCATAGGCTTCAAGCAGTTCGAAGGTCCACTCTGACCCCGTCGAGATGGGCTTTGCGCTCATATATTTAGGCCCTCGTCATCACTCTAAAAGTGCCGCTGTGCAGAATTTAGACAGAATTGTTGCAATGCACAAAAAGTGATATATAATAATTATCGAGTTCTCTTACTCAGTGAGAAAACTTTCCTCCTAGTACTTTTGCCTCTGAATAGCCGTTTTGGCTGTATCAGAGGCTTTTTTTTACTCCTCTGTTTGTTTTGAAAACAGATCCCTAAACACCGGGTAGATATCGCCGGTACGCTCAATTTTTCGCATGGCAAAACTTTCTGGGTAGAGTTGTCTCAATTTTTCATACTCAAACCAGAGATTTTGATGTTCTCCGGTGGTGATCTCCACATAGGCGTAATATTGCACCAGTGGCAGCACCCGCTTCATCAGCAGTTCCCGGCAGGCGTCTGAGTCGCCATCCCAGTTATCGCCATCGGAGGCCTGGGCGACGTAGATATTCCATTCCGAGGTGGGATAACGCTCTTCGATGACGTCACCGGTAAGGGCGATGGCGCTGGAAACAATGGTGCCGCCAGTCTCTCGGGAGTAGAAAAACTCCTCCTCATCCACCTCTTTTGCCTGGGTATGGTGACGGATAAAGACCACGTCGATGCGCTTGTAGGCCTGTTGTAAAAATAGATACAGCAGTAAAAAGAATCGTTTGGCCATATCCTTGATGGCTTGAGTCATGGATCCAGAGACATCCATCACACAGAACATGACCGCTTTGGAACTGGGTACCGGCTGACGGACCAGGTTGTTGTATTTAAGGTCAAAGGTGTCGAGAAATGGCAGCTTGCTGACTTTGGCGCGCAGCTCAATCAAACGCTCTTCGATCTCTGCCAAACGTTGGTTTTTATCTTTGCTATCCGCGGCTTCCATCAACTCCTTTTGCTCTTTCTCCAGGGCACGGATCTCCCGTCGTGTGCTGCCGGAAAGGGCAATGCGGCGGGCATGGGCGCTGCGTAGGGAGCGGACAATATTGATGCGTTCAGGATTGCCTTCGTTGCTGAATCCCGCTTGAATCAGTTTGTAGTCGCCGCTGTCCTGCAACTGTTTCTTGACCATGTTAGGTAGTTCAAGATTTTCAAACAGGAATTCCAGAAACTCATCACGGTTAATCTGAAAAGAAAACTCATCCTCGCCTTCGCCGGAATCACTGGCCTTGCCCTCGCCAGCACCGCCGCCCCCACCCTTAGGGCGCTCCAGTTGGTCGCCAACAACAAACTCTTTGTTACCGGGGAACACTCGATGGTTTATGCCACCGGGACCGTGATGAAAGATCGGTTCGGACAGGTCCTTATTGGGAATGGTCACCTCACTACCGTTCTCGAGATCGGTAATGCTGCGAGATTTAATAGCGTCGGTAACCGATTGCTTGATGTGCTTCCGGTAGCGTTTTAAAAAGCGCTGACGGTTGATCGAACTCTTGTTCTTGCCATTCAATCGACGATCGATGATATAGCTCATGGGCAGAATCCTCGTCTGTGGGGGAGTGAACTGCCCCTATTGGGATTTCCGCACACGGATATACCATTCGCACAACAGCCGTACCTGTTTCTCGGTGTAACCCCGCTTTATCATCCGCTTGACGAACTCGGCGTGCTTGCTCTGATCCTCAGAAGAAGCCTTGGCGTTAAAGGAGATGACAGGTAACAGGTCTTCGGTTTGGGAGAACATCTTCTTCTCAATAACCGCCCGCATTTTTTCGTAGCTCATCCAGGCAGGATTCTTACCCTTATTGTTGGCCCGGGCGCGTAATACAAAGTTGACGATCTCGTGGCGGAAGTCCTTGGGATTGCTGATGCCTGCTGGTTTTTCGATCTTCTCCAGCTCTTCGTTGATGGCAGCGCGATCGAGAATATCTCCGGTTTCTGGGTCACGGTATTCCTGATCCTGAATCCAGAAGTCAGCGTAAGTGACGTAGCGATCGAAGATATTCTGTCCATATTCGGAGTAGGATTCCAAATAGGCGGTTTGCAGCTCCTTGCCTAAAAACTCGATATATTTTGGTGCCAGGAACTCTTTGATAAAACGGATATATTTTTCTTGGATTTCCTGTGGAAACTGTTGCTGCTCGACCTCTTTTTCCAGCACATACAGCAAGTGGACGGGATTGGCTGAGATTTCAGAAGAATCGAAGTTAAATACCTTGGAGAGAATTTTAAAGGCGAAACGAGTGGACAGGCCATCCATACCTTCGTTAACGCCGGCAGAGTCTACATACTCCTGCAGAGATTTGGCCTTGGGATCGGTATCCTTGAGATTTTCACCATCGTAAACCCGCATCTTGGAATAGATGTTGGAATTTTCCGGTTCTACCATGCGGGACAGGATGCTGAATTGAGCCAGCATCTTGAGGGTGTCTGGAGCGCAGGGAGATTCGTTGAGGGAGCTGTTTTCCAGCAGCTTCTCATAGATATGGATCTCTTCGGTGACGCGTTTACAGTAAGGCACCTTGACGATATAGACCCGGTCGATAAAGGCTTCGTTGGTCTTGTTGTTCTTGAAGGTTTGCCACTCCGATTCGTTGGAGTGAGCCAGGATGATGCCTTCAAAAGGAATTGACCCCATCCCTTCGGTACTGTTGTAGTTGCCTTCCTGGGTCGCTGTCAGCAGTGGGTGCAAGACCTTGATCGGAGCCTTGAACATCTCCACGAATTCCATGATGCCCTGGTTGGCCTTACAGAGGCCACCGGAGAAACTATAGGCGTCTGGATCGTGCTGGGCGTACTCCTCCAGCATGCGGATATCGACTTTACCCACCAAGCTGGAGATATCCTGGTTGTTCTCATCCCCAGGCTCGGTTTTGGATACTGCGATCTGATCCAATACCGAGGGGTAGAGTTTGACCACTTTGAACTTGGAGATATCGCCTTTGAATTCGTGCAATCGTTTTACGGCCCAAGGCGACATCATGCCTTTGACGTAGCGTTTGGGAATTCCGTACTCCTCTTTGAGAATATCTGCGTCTTCCTCAGGGGCAAACAGGCACAAGGGGGATTCGTTAATAGGCGAGCCTTTGATGGCGTAGAATGGTACTTTTTCCATCAGCACTTTCAGTCGTTCTGCGAGCGATGATTTACCACCACCGACTGGGCCTAGCAGATAGAGTATCTGCTTCTTTTCTTCCAGTCCTTGGGCTGCGTGTTTGAAGTAGGAAACGATCTGCTCGATCGCTTCCTCCATGCCATAAAATTCAGAGAAAGAGGGGTAGCGCTTAATCAGCTTGTTGGAAAACACGCGGCTGAGCCTGGGATCTTTAGCTGTGTCTACGAGTGAGGGTTCACCGATTGCGGCCAGCATTCGTTCTGAGGCTGACGCATAGGCAGAGGGGTCTGTCTTGCAGAGGTCGAGATACTCTTGGAGGGTTAACTCCTCTTCTTGAGTCTCGGCGTATCGGGTTTTGTAATTGTTAAAAATGTTCATATATTCCACCTTCCGCTCTCTCTGATGCCACTGAACTCAAGCGATCCAACTAGTTTCAGCTCCGTTAAAACTAAGGGAAATTACCCTTGTGCAAGCTGAAACCGTCTTGTTTCAGGTTTTCCTCAAGTGTAGTTGAGGATTCTTTTTACAAATCTGTGACTTAAGCTGTTTAGCTGGGGATTTAACCTTTGGACAGCGTTGGGTGGCCGATGGTTACTGGATTTGCCGGTTTTACAATATTTTTACAGTGGTATGGCGGTAGGTGAGTGAGTTCAGGAGGATTCGAGAGCAGGCGCCAGAAATTGTTTTATAAACGCACAAAGGTGAACCTTTTGGCGCTTACTAGACGTTCTACAGATTGGTGGAATGACTAGACGTTAACGGTCTGGCTGATTAACCAATCCACCACTTCGAACAGTGCTTGTTGGTTGTCACTACCGTTGGATAAAGCCTGTTGGTAAATATCGCGCTGCCGGTCTGCGCTGGTGCCCCGTTCGATGATTGTCAGGGCATGGGCAATTTCCTGGCTACAGCCCAGTTCTTCGGCGGATTCGGCGATTAAACTCATCCACTCCTCTACCAGCTCTCGATAATCAACTGTTTCACTGCTGCCGAAATCGATCAGCCCTTCGCTAATGCCATAGCGCTGGGCGCGCCAACGATTTTCGTTGATCAACATGGGTGCATACTGGCGCCAGCGCTGGTTTCCAGCCCGCAACTTGTAAAGCATCTTGAGGGTGCTGACATAGAGTGCGGCGATGGTAATGGCGTCGTCGATGCAGGTACAGACATCGGTGACTCGCATCTCCAAGGTGGGAAAGTGGGCGGAGGGACGAATATCCCACCACAGCATTGAGGCGTCTTTGATCAGTCCTGTTCTGACCAGGATATCGACGTGGCGTTTGTACTCGGCAAAACTATTAAATCGGTCCGGAAGGCCGGTGCGGGGCAGTTCGTTAAAAACCGACAGACGATAGGATTTTAGTCCGGTATCGTCGCCACCCCAGAACGGCGACGAGGTGCTTAAGGCCAACAGGTGCGGTAGAAAGTAGATCACCTGATTCATCAGATCGATCCTAAGATCATCATCAGAGATACCTACGTGAACGTGCATTCCGCAGGTGAGCAATCGTCTGACCACGCCTTGGAGGTCTTGGGCCAGCAGATCGTAGCGATCCAGTTTGGTGTGTTGCTGTTGATCCCAGTGGGCGAACGGGTGGCTGGAGGCGGCAATAAGACCGAGACCGTAGTCGTTGGCGATTTTGGCAACCTGGGAGCGCAGTGAGGCCAGTTGTTCCCGTGCCTCCTGCAGGTCTTTGCAGACCGGTGTGCCGACCTCAATCTGGGCTCGAAGGAACTCATGGGTCACCATGTTCGGTAGCAGCTTGGAGCAGCGCTTGAACAGTTTTTCCGGTGGATCAGAGGCCAGCTGCCGAGTTTCCAGGTCGACCAGCAGGTACTCCTCCTCAATGCCGATGGTGAAGTCGGGATTGGGGTAAACCATAGTGACTAGCCTCCCTTTTAATCAGTGGTTACCAGAGGTTATCGGCGCTCGGGCTCAGGCCTCCAGCTGAAAATATTGGACTTGCTGAACCTCTTCAATATCCAGAACCTTCTGTAGCCCTTCGGCCAGTCTTTCTGCCCACCAGAGGCAATCTGCATGATCTTTCAGCAGATCTTGGCGGATCTCAATGGCGCAGTTGGGGTAGCCATGGGCATGGCCGTGGCGATCAATGGTGTAGGCGACCTCGCGGGCGGAGTAGGGTTCGTTATCGCCGATAATCAGGTGGTCATGCTGCTGCAAGTGACGCATCAGCGGCATCGCGATCCGTGGATCGGCATTCCAAAGCATACCGGCGTGCCAGGGCCGGGGTTTGTTGCAACCTTGCATGGCAGGGGTAAAGGTATGAATCGAGAACAATAGTGGCGCTGGCGAATATTCATGCAGTGATTGCAATTGTTGTTCGATGCCTTGGTGATAGGGTTCTAGCAGCTCGTCGATACGCTGCTGCTTCTGTTGGTCGTTGAGATTTTGGTTGCCGGGGATAGGGTAATCGTCGCTGACTTCAGGAATCATCGTCGGGTCGTTATCGAGAGGATCACGATTAACGTCGATCAGCAGTCGAGAATAGTTGGCCAGCAAAGCTCGGCAGTCCAGCCTTTGGCTGATCAGGTTAGCAACATCTGCGGAGCCGGGATCCCAGGCGATATGGTCTTCCAGCAATTGTGCATCCATTCCCAGGTTGTTGAGATGATCGGGAATAAAATTACTGGCGTGATCGCAGACGATCAATAGTGGCGTTCTGCCGTTAGGATTGATGACCTGAAACGCATCAGGATCATCTGCTTTCAGAAATTTTCCTGTATTGCTTGTGGGTGTGCTCATCGAATACAGATCCCATAAACCGATTGGTTACGCTCACAGCCCTATCGTCGTGGCGAATTGAAACTGTTGTGTTGCAATGGCCTGTGGAGCCAATACTACTCAATATTAGTATGTCTAGTCCTAAAATAAGTTGACACTATTTCAGGTTAAAAACGCCCGATGCACTTCATCGGGCGTTTTGTATTTTAAGGCCATATGCGGCCGCCGT
>JAPHRD010000069.1 GCA_026196225.1 Motiliproteus sp. | reverse complement strand
ATTGGAAAGCGGCCTTGAACCGATTTATCATCGAGTTCGAAGACCGCTTGGTTGATTACCTTTAACCCTGGCAGTTACACAGAATTATTTACAGGCTCGTTATGTTCTCTATTCCCCGACTTCAGCAGACAGTTGAACGAATCTGGGAGATCATAGTCACATGAGTTCGGGACTGCTGACTATCTCCCCCTTCAAGTTAAGTAGTACCGACACTCTATCTCTCCAAACTTGGGAAGGCAAAGCGGGTTCCAACTCCCCCCTTCGGGAACCCTGCTCTCTCCTTAACGCCTTCCCGTTTTTTTTTACTATTCCTATCTTACTCAACCATTTGCGGAACTGAGCCCGCGGCTTTGGGTCATTAGCCCATAGGGTTTGTTTTATTGGCCATAACCGGTTCTTTGCCGAGGGGATGTTTATGAGCAACTTGAATCTCTCCAGCTATCCCTTGTTTCATGGTATTGAAGCAACCGATTTGGCTGTCTTATCCACTTATCTGAAACCGGTCCAGTTTGCCGAAGGCCGCTATCTGTTTTTGAAAGGCGATCACGCACACTCTCTGTATCTGATACAGCGAGGATCGGTAGAAGTAGTTAATCGTCTTTCTGATGAAACTCAGGTTCCCATCGCTGTGCGCCAGGAGGGCGATAGTATTGGCGAGATGGCGCTTATCGATGCCAGTATTCGCACTGCCTCTGTTCGCACCTTGGATTTTGTGGAGGCCTTCGAGTTGAGACAGGAAGACCTGAATCAGATCCGCAAAAATAACACCGATATCTATATTCAGATCATTTTGAATATTGCTCGTGAGATTAGCCACCGCTTGCAGGAGGTGGATGAATCCCTTGGCGGCACCGTATTCTGTCAACCCTACAAGTGAAGAGGATGGACAGGGGCTTTGTAAAATGGGCCTGAATTAAGAGGACCAGATCATTTTCCCGGTCTCAGAAAAATCATATCCGCCCAGCCGTTGTGCCTGTTGTTGACAGTCGTGGCTTTCTAACAGCTGCATCAGTTCTCTGAACAGGTGGCGGAAGAAAATTCCGCGATAAAGCGCCAGGTCAAAGCATTCCCAGCCCATGAATACGAAATCCAATCCGAATTCGCTGGCGGTACTGCGGGCGCCGGGGCCTGCATCGGCATAGCCCATGGCGATCTGAGAAGCGATCTCCCGTTCGGTGAGCCCCTGTTCGACCTGATTTAACTGGTCAAGTTGATATCCCAACTGATTGAAACTCTCTTCCATAAAGCGCAGGGATCCCGTCCCTTCTTGGCGAAGGCTCCAGCGCAGGTCGGCTTTGATCAGACTGCTGAGGTTATCGAACTTGATACGGTTTTCTGGCGCCACGATGATACCGATCTCTCGCTTAAAGGCGTGAACCAGTACCCACTTCTGGTGTTGGCGGTAGCGGCTCAACAGTGCGGGATGGCGGAATCCACTCTCTTGGGCGGGGCCCCAGTGAATGGCGCAGACATCAGCTCGTTGTCGTGCCAGCAGTGATAGGCCTAGTTTGGTGCCGGTGCTGGTGTAACTGACCATAGCAGCGGTCTGTATCTTCTGAGCCACCTGGCTGACCGCTCGGTGTAGCAACGGATCGTCGCTGCCGGCGATAATCAATCGGTCATTTAATACCCCGCCGTGACTGGACTCCACCAGCCACTGATCCACAAGATCGAGGGGGAACAGCCATTTACCGGTGACCTTGGTGGCAGGAATCTGGCCTTCACTGGCAAGGGTGTAGACCTTCTTTTCGTTGAGGTGCAGGTACTCTGCTACCTGCTTGATATTCATAAAGCGAGGCATTGATTGGGGCTTGAATTCAACTTCCATGATTATGCCTGCTCCTTTAGTGATTGACGCTCTTGAGGCTGCTTTTGGGAACGCTTTTGACAACGCTTTTGAGAACTTAGCGTGGGATCTGGTCGCTGATCATAGATCACCCGTTCCGCGCCATTGAATACCAGAAAGTGATGACCTTTTGCTCGGCCAATCATGGTCAGATTGACCTGTTGGGCCAGTTCCAATCCCATTTGAGTGGTGCCGGACCGGGATAGCAGGGTGGGAATGCCCATCTGAGCCACTTTGATCACCATCTCTGATGTGAGTCGCCCCGTGGTGTAGAAGATCAGGTCCTCTCCTTCCATCTGTTTTAACAGCATTTCCCCAGCCAGTGTATCGACTGCGTTGTGACGACCCACGTCTTCAACAAAACTGAGAACCTCTGTGCCCCTGCACAGAGCGCAGCCGTGAACACCGCCCGCTTTTTTGTAGATATCATTGTGGACCCTGAGGCTCTCCAACAATCCATAGAGTTTCGATTGCGCTAGGGGTTTGGGTTGTAGCTGGGTGGACTCGATCTTCTCCATCAAGCCGCCGAACACGGTGCCTTGACCGCAGCCCGTGGTGACGGTGCGATGGCTGAGTTTTTCGTCGATATCTTCAACACCATCACGGGTGACCACCGCAACAGCTTCCACATCCCAATCAACCTGAACGCATTCCACATGATCGATGTGGTTTACAAATCCCTGGTTTCGCAGGTATCCCAACGTCAATAACTCAGGATGGGTGCCCAGGGTCATCAGGGTGACGATCTCCTTTTTATCCAGGTAGAGGGTTAGGGGGGATTCGCCTGCAACCGACACCTCTCTCGGCTCTCCCTGCTCATCAATCGCCGCGACCTGATGGGTATTGAAGAAACCAGCGTCGCTCATCAGCGGCCTGTAGTTGGTCTTTGCGTCCATATGTTCAACCCTTGTGGAGGCGTGCTGACTAAAAATCAGCAGTCATCGTGAAACCCTAAGAAGCTATCAAGCTAAAGAGCAATATCTGTGCCCGTCTGAGATTGCGGTTTTTTCAAGGATTGGCGTTATGGGTTGGGACAAATTGACTGTTTACCCCGGTTCAGTTGGGTAATTTTGTCCCGAATGGTTGCTGTTGGATTGGAACTATTTTCTTCGTCTCCCTGTTAGGCCCCAAAGATAGCGGGTTGCGGCTAGTTGGAATGTTATTTGCGTTTAGCCTGCCCACGACAAACAAAACAACAGTTAACAGCTAACGGATACAGAGAGAAGGTGGCCGCAATGACCCAGCAACCGGAGACGCACTCGAAATCTGAGATTAGACACTGGCCATTGGTGGTTCAGCTGCGTCGTAAAACCGTTAACCGAGGTCGGTGGGAAGCCTACAGCTGGTCGGTTGCTGCCGTTGCCAGTGATCGCCATGTCGGTGGTCAGCGGGAATTGACGGTAGAACATAAAGCCGTTGCTGAAGATTGCTGTGATTACCACTGGCGCGGTCTGTCTCTGGAAATATTCCGCGATGAGCGGGCGGCCTATCGCTTTAATCTCAGCTCTGATGATCCGCGGCTCTTCGTGGTTTGCAATGAGGAAGACGAGGATCAGATGCAGCCGTTTCTGATTACCGCTAGTCAGGATGAGGCCGCGTCCTATATGGATGGTGGCGAGGAAGATGTGTTTTCGCTACCCATGCCGGAAGCGGTGCAGTGCTGGATCGAATCCTTTATTGGCCGCCATGGCGAACCGGATCTGCAGGCCCGTAAAGGCAAGCGCAGAAACCATGGTCGCCAGGCTAAGGGGGCCAGCCAAGCGGTAGCGCAATCGGATGTTTCAGGATCGGGTGCAAAGGAGGCTGCTAACCATGGATGAGCAGTCTCAGGCAGAGGGATTTCTAGGCCGTTGGTCCCGGCTAAAGCAACGGGGTGGAGTAGATGGCTCTGCGTCTCCGGGCGTATCCGATGTAGATAGCGCCAATCTAGATAGCGCCGATCTAGAAAGCACCGACCTAGATAACGCTGCAGAAGTCGAAAAGCTGCTGCAATCGCAACCGTTGTCACCGGAACAATCGCAACAGCTTTCTCCAGATCTTTCTCCAAAGCCTTCTCCAGGACAGCTTTCAGAACAGTCATCCCTACAGCAGACTGAGTCGGTCGAAGCATTAACCGATGAAGATATGCCGGATATCGAAACCTTAACTGAAGACTCTGACTACAGTGGTTTTCTGTCCGAAGGAGTGTCAGAAGCTCTGAAGCGAAAAGCGATGCGCAAACTGTTTCACCTCCCTGAATTTAATATTCGTGATGGTCTTAACGACTATGACGATGACTTCAGTATTTTTATCCCCTTAGGGGACACCGTCACTTATCAGATGAAGCAGTGGCTAGAGCGTGAGGCAGAACAAGCTAAGCAAGCCTTGCTCGATAAAGAGGGCGGAAAAGTTGATTCCAGTTCAGCGCTTGATGCCGGGCTCGAATCAGAAACAAATCCAGAAAATAGTCCCAAGAGTAACCAGGCTTCAGGTGGTACTGAAACGGTTGATGAGGCCTCTGACTACCGCAACCCCAACCACGACCACAACCACAACCACAACCACGACCACGAAGACGATTTTGATGACGAGATGGATGCCGAACTTGGCTAGGGGAGGCTGTATCGGCTTTTCTGCCCATTTTGTCTACGCGGTTTTTACCGCCAGGGTCATTTTGTCACGGCTGTCGGCAAAGCGACCAGATCCGTTATACCCAGATGCCTTTAGGGGTGTTCTTTTCCTACAAATGTTGGTGCGTCACTTGCTGTTAATAAAGGGTGTGTTGTCGTTCGGAGCGACAGTGCGATACGGAACGGGAAATCAACAGATTGATCCTTCTGTAACCACAAGCCCTTTGAAGAAGCGGGTTGGTGCAGGAGGATAAAGTTATTAACAACACAATAATGACAATAAGCGACCAAGCACAAAACAGTCAGAATACACAGGCCCGGGAGACCGCTTTGCAGCAGGTTAGTCCGGCAGTGAATCTGGTTGCCCCTTCTGTCAGCTATAGTGCTGGCGGTAAGGTGTTGGTGATGGGGCCTGAGCATCGTATCCGCCTGGCGGTGGATCTGTTCAGCAGCGATTCCGCGTTAACCTGTCTGGTGACCGAGGCGCTACCTGAAAGCATCAGCGCCGAGATAGAGCAGGCCGCCAAGCTAGCGGAAAGCCAATCGCAGAAGTTATTTCATTTCCCCTTGAAAGCCGTTAAGGGCTATCTGGGTCAGTATCTGATCCAGGTGGATATCAATGGTCAGGCTGCCAATCTGGCGGAACTGGTTACCGACGCAAAACGCTTCGATACGGTGTTGGATCTGAACACCGAAAGTCATATTGCCTCCGAACTCAAGCCTGCCGGATATTTTCATATTGCACCCGTTCAGGGGATGGATGATCTGCAAGCGGCGGTTGAGGATCTCAGTCATCTCCGCGGCGACTTCGAGAAGCCCCGATATATTCAGGTTAACGGTGATCTTTGTGCCCACAGCCGCAATGGCAATACCGGCTGCACCCGCTGTCTTGATGTGTGTCCTGCTGATGCGATTGATGTGGTTAACGGCAATATCAATGTGGATGCTCATCTTTGCCACGGAGCGGGTGGCTGCGCTACTGCCTGCCCAACCTCTGCTATCCGATACGGTCACCCGCAGCCTCAATTGCTGCAACAGCAATGTAAACAACTTATCGAGCGCTACCTGCAAGCTGGTGGGGATTCTCCGCAGCTGCTAATTCACGATGCTGAAGTCGGGCTCGATTGGATTGAGAAACATCTGGCTGAACTGCCTGGCCATTGGCTTCCTTTGCAGGTGGAAGAGATGGGGGCTGCAGGGCTGGATACTTGGTTGTCTGCGTTGGCTTGGGGAGCTGGTCAAGTGACCTTGCTCACTCATGATGCAGTTCCGCAATCGATTACTCAGGCGCTGGTTTCAGAAGTGGAGGTTGCTAATCGTCTGCTAAATGGCTTGGCGATGGGTAATCGTGTAGCAATCAGTTCTCTGTCAGAGTCAGCTCAATGGCTACAACAGCAGAACCCCATTCACTGGCCAGAAGCTGGATTAAATGCCGGCGAAGACAAGCGTACTCAGATCTCTAAAGTGATGAGTTATCTCTACCAGCATGCCGATTCCAAACAGTTGGGCGAAGCCGTAGAGCTACCAAAGGCAGCCGCCTACGGTGCCGTGGTGATCGAAGAGGACGACTGCACGCTTTGCATGTCCTGCGTTTCCACCTGTCCATCGAAAGCATTGATCAGTGCATCTGATACTCCGGAGCTGAGTTTTAACGAAGATAACTGCGTTCAATGCGGACTCTGTGAGCAGGCCTGCCCCGAGAAAATTATCAGCCTTCAACCTCGCTATCTACTGGATCCTGAACAGCGCCGCAATCCAAGGGTGTTGAAGGAGGAGGATCCCTTCTGCTGCACCAGTTGTGGTAAGCCTTTTGCCACTAAAGGCATGGTCAAAACGATGCTGAAGCGTCTGTCGGGCCACAGCATGTTCGGGGGTGATGCCCTGAAACGATTGGAGATGTGCGAAGACTGCCGGGTGGTGGATATGGTAGTCAACGACCCTCAAAGTGAACTCTATCATCAGGCCCGGGGGCAGGAGCCGTTACCTGGGAACATCAATCTGATCGCCGAAGCAGAACCTAATCCTAAAAAAATGGCCCAGCCTATTAACGGTGCGGAGCTAATTGCCTCAAGCGCTGAGCTTGAGAACGCTGGACAGGGAGGTGAGTCATGAACGATATCGCCACAGGTACTGCTACCGCTGAGAAGATAGCTGTGAAAACTATCGATCCACAGGCGGTAACACCCAATCCCGCTGATTCTGCTGACTACGGCTACAACCTGTTCCGCTCTGATGCCTATGCGCTGCTAGCGCGTCTGTTGGCAGCACCAGCCGATGAGCAGCTGTTGAACTGGCTGCAGCAGATTGAATTGGACGAAAACCAAGACTCCTTGATGAACGAAGCCTGGACAGTGCTGCAACTGGCTGCTAGTCGGGCCCATCCAGATCAGATCGCCGAAGAATACCAACAGCTATTTATCGGCATAGGTCGTGGTGAGCTGGTGCCTTTCGGCTCTTGGTATCTGACTGGATTTCTGATGGAAAAGCCATTGGTTCAATTACGTCACGATCTCAAGCAACTGGGTTTTGAGCGTGATGAGGAAGTATGCGAGCCAGAAGATCACATGGCTGCGTTGAGCGAAGTAATGGCGGTGTTGGTAAATCCTGAGGAAGGGTTCACCAAAGACCAGCAGCAAACCTTTTATAACCTCCATGTGGGTTGCTGGTCACAACGATTTTTTATCGATCTTCAGAATGCCAAAAACGCACATTTTTACAGTGCTGTTGGACGTTTTGGAGAAATTTTTACCGGCATGGAAAGCCTGTTGTTGGAGCCGGAAAACACCCTTTAACGGTGGTTTCAATGGCAGTGGCAGCAGTAACGATGACCGGTGTGAAGTTTGGGTCGAAGGATTGGCCGCAGTATTAAAAATGCAGTACCCGGGTTATCGCGAGCTGGCTGCTCTGCGCAACCAACAAATTAAAAAAAGATGAGGAATAGGGGATGAGTAAAAAGAAGCTTGAGGATCAACAAGATCCACAACGCCGTGCCTTCCTGAAGACGCTGACTGCAGCCGGTGGTGCAGCTGCAGTGGTTGCTGCCGGAGGGGCTAACGCCGCTGCAGAGCCAGCAACAGAGGAGCCTGATGAGAAGAAATCAGGGTATCGCGAAACCGATCACGTCCGCGCCTATTACAAATCCGCACGGATTTGATACTGGCCGTCCGATCAGAACAAAAATCTGAGATAGGTGAGGATAATGAAACTAACTCGCAAACAGAGCTCCGCTGAGCAGACGGGTGCCCAAGGCTCCCAACAGAATAAAACAGGTCTCAGCCGTCGTAGCTTTTTAAGTAATAGCGGTATCGCAGCCGGTGGTGTTGCCGCTAGCGCCATGCTGTCTCCAACCATGATGCGCAAGGCCACGGCCAAGAGCGCACCATCTTCTGCACCCACCGAAGTGAAACGTACTATCTGTACACACTGTTCGGTTGGTTGCGGTGTTTATGCTGAAGTACAAAACGGTGTTTGGACCGGTCAGGAACCTGCGTTCGACCACCCATTCAACCGCGGTGCTCACTGTGCCAAAGGTGCTGCCCTTCGTGAGCACGGTCACGGCGAACGTCGTCTCAAGTACCCCATGAAACTGGTGGATGGCAAGTGGCAGAAGATGTCATGGGAAGATGCCATCAACGAGATCGGCGACGGCATGCAAAAGATCCGTCAGGAGTCTGGTCCCGATTCCGTTTACTGGCTGGGTTCGGCCAAGCACAACAACGAGCAGGCTTACCTGTTCCGTAAATTCGCTGCCATGTGGGGAACCAATAACGTTGATCACCAGGCGCGTATCTGTCACTCCACCACAGTAGCTGGTGTGGCCAACACCTGGGGCTACGGTGCGATGACCAACAGCTTCAACGATATCCACAACTCCCAGGCTGCCATCTTGATTGGCTCCAACCCTGCAGAAGCTCACCCGGTAGCGATGCAGCATATCCTCTACGCCAAGGAACGTAACAAGGCCAAGGTTATCGTTGCCGATCCTCGTTACTCCCGCACGGCTGCCAAAGCTGATCAGTATCTGCCTCTGCGTCCCGGTTCCGATGTAGCGATGATCTGGGGTCTGCTCTGGCACGTGTTTGAAAACGGCTGGGAAGACAAAGAGTACATCGCCCAGCGTGTCTTCGGCATGGACGAAGTTCGTGAAGAAGTTAAGAAGTGGAATCCTGCTGAAGTTGAGCGTGTCACCGGTCTGGATGAAGAGCAGATGCGTACTGCTGCCAAGACCCTGGCAACCAACAAGCCCGGCACCGTAATCTGGTGTATGGGTGGTACTCAGCACACCACCGGTAACAACAACACCCGTGCTTACTGTGCTTTGATGCTGGCGCTGGGTAACATCGGTGTCAGTGGCGGCGGTGCCAACATCTTCCGTGGCCACGATAACGTACAGGGCGCCACCGATTTCTGCGTACTGTCCCACTCGCTGCCTGGATACTACGGTCTCTCCGGCGGTGCTTGGAAGCACTGGAGCAAGGTCTGGGGTGTCGATCCTGCCTGGATTGCTGATCGCTTCGATAAAGACAGCTACGAGGAGTCAAAAGGCAAGCCGGTCAAGCCACAGAATACCAAGGGTATTCCGGTTTCTCGCTGGGTTGACGGTGTCCTGGAAGACAAGGCCAATATCGCTCAGAAAGACAATATCCGCGGCATGGTGTTCTGGGGCCACGCTCCTAACTCCCAAACCCGAGGTGCCGATCAGAAGAAGGCGATGGAAAAACTGGATATGATGGTGATCATCGATCCATATCCCACCGCTTCTGCAGTACTACCTGATCGCAAAGACGGCGTTTACCTGCTGCCTGCAACCACTCAGTTTGAGACCTACGGATCGGTTACCGCATCCAACCGTTCACTGCAGTGGCGTGATCAGATCATCGATCCGCTGTTCGATTCCCTGCCAGACCACACCATCATGTACAAGCTGGCGAAGAAATTGGGCTTTGCCGATCAGCTGTGCAAGAACATCAAGGTCAACAACGACGAGCCGCTAATCGAAGACATCACCCGCGAATTTAACAAGGGTATGTGGACCATCGGTTACACCGGACAGAGTCCTGAGCGGATGAAACTGCACCAGCAGAACTGGCACACCTTTGACTACACCAGTCTGGAAGCTGAAGGTGGCCCTGCCAATGGTGAGACCTACGGTCTGCCATGGCCTTGTTGGGGAACACCGGAGATGAAGCACCCCGGTACTCATATTCTTTACGATCCCAGCAAAGCGGTTGCAGATGGTGGACTTAACTTCCGTGCTCGTTTCGGTGTCGAGTTTGAAGGCAAGACGCTGCTAGCCGAAGGTTCATATCCTAAGGGTAACGAACTGAAGGACGGACACCCTGAGTTCAGCGCCAAGCTACTTCAGAAACTGGGTTGGTGGGATGATCTTACCGACGAGGAGAAGAAAGCAGCTGAAGGCAAAAACTGGAAGACTGACCTCTCTGGTGGTATCCAGCGGGTTGCTATCAAGCACGGTTGTGCGCCTTTCGGTAACGCCAAGGCTCGCTCCATTGTCTGGACTTTCCCTGATCGCGTTCCTCTGCATCGTGAACCCTTGTACACCACTCGCCGAGATCTGGTAGAGGATTATCCAACCTTCAAGGATCGGAAGAGCCACTACCGTCTACCGACCATGTACGAGTCTATCCAGAAGCAGGATTTCTCTAAGGAGTATCCAATTATTCTTACCAGTGGACGATTGGTGGAATATGAGGGTGGCGGTGATGAAACTCGTTCAAATCCTTGGCTGGCAGAACTGCAGCAGGAGATGTTTGTGGAACTGAACCCAGTGGATGCCAACAACAATGGTGTTCGCGATGGCGGAGACGTTTGGGTTCATACGCCAGAAGGTTCCAAGATCAAGGTCAAGGCGCTGGTTACCCGTCGGGTGAAAGCAGGCGTGGCCTTTATTCCATTCCACTTTGCCGGACATTTCCAGGGCAAAGACCTGCGCAGCAAATACCCTGAAGGATCGGATCCCTACGTGCTGGGCGAATCGGCCAACACAGTTATGACCTACGGTTATGACTCGGTCACCCAGATGCAGGAATCAAAAGTATCCATGTGCCGTATCAGCGTAGCCTAAGCCTGAAGGAGATAAACCATGGCTAGAATGAAATTTCTCTGCGATGCCGAACGTTGCATCGAATGTAATGGCTGCGTCACGGCCTGTAAAAATGAGAACGAAGTGGAGTGGGGTGTTAACCGTCGTCGAGTAATCACGATCAACGACGGTGAGCCCAACGAAACGTCTCTGTCTGTTGCCTGTATGCACTGTACCGATGCCCCCTGTATGGCGGTGTGTCCGGTGGATTGCCTGTACCAGACCGATGAAGGGATCGTCCTGCACGACAAGGACACCTGTATCGGTTGCGGTTACTGTCTGTTCGCCTGTCCTTTCGGAGCGCCTCAGTTCCCTCAGGAAGGTGCATTTGGTGAGCGCGGCAAGATGGACAAGTGTACCTTCTGTGCCGGTGGTCCGGAGGAGGATAACTCTCCAGCCGAGCAAGCCAAGTACGGTGCTAACCGTATTGCTGAAGGTAAGCTGCCCATGTGTGCCGAGATGTGCTCCACCAAGGCGCTGTTGGCCGGTGACGCCAACGAGGTATCTGATATCTACCGTGAGCGGGTTATCTCTCGTGGCTCCAACAAGGGTGCCTGGGGACAGAACCTGGCCTATAACGCTGATGGTCGCAAACGCTGATTTGATCAGTCGGTTTGAAGGGGATGAGAGATCGGGGCTGCTACAGCTGTAGCGTCCCGTGATCTCTGATCTGATCGACATTTGGTTGGCTCAGTTTTGCACATTGGGTCATCCGCAAGCATATAGGTTTTATGATGTCTGAATATCTACACTCAACTCTGTTCTCGGGATTCCTACAGCGAATGCTGGTACTGATTACGCTGCTGTTTAGCGTTTCTTTGGCCAGTACTAGTTACGCTGGCAATGTTGCTTCCGCCGACGGCAATGGAACCAAAGGCGCTGACTATTGGCGGGCTATTAATCAGCAAGGGCAGTCTGGTTATACAACAGCCAAGGGTAAAGAAGCAGGGGTTTTGATCAACCGCAGCGGTGAAGACTGGCGCTTGACCCGAAATCAGCAGGTCAAGCCGATCGGCCAGTGGATGCTGGCTGGTACGCTGGGTGTGCTGTTTGTGTTTTATCTGCTGGTGGGTAAAAATCGCCTTGATCAACCACGTAGTGGCCAGGTGATAGAGCGTTGGAAACGGACGGATCGCTATGTCCACTGGATAGTAGCGGTACTGTTTTTACTGCTGGCTTTGACTGGGCTCAGTATTCTCTATGCCAAGCACTTTATGCCGGATCTGATTGGCAAGGACGGTTTTGGTACTTACCTGCAGGTGTGTAAGTGGATCCACAACTATGGTGGACCGGTGTTTATCCTCACGCTGGTGATCATGTTCTTCAAGTGGGTGCGCAACAACTGGTTTAACGGTCACGACTTCCGTTGGTTTATCCAAGGTGGTGGCATGATCAAAGGCAAGCATCCTCACGCCGGCTATATGAACGGCGGTGAAAAACTGTGGTTCTGGATTCTGATGCTGGGTGGGGTTGTGATTTCTCTGTCGGGACTGGTTCTGGATTTCCCTGCCTATATTGATGCGCGTGAGGATTTCCAGCTGGCTAATCTTATCCACGGGGCGGCATCACTGATAGTGCTCTGCGCAACCTTTGCCCATATCTATATCGGTTCTCTAGGGACCGAAGGGGCGCTGGAAGGGATGGTGAACGGACATGTGGATGAAACATGGGCCAAGCAACACCATGATCTCTGGTATGACGAGGTTAAATCTGATCGCTAGAACGTAAACGATTTGCTAACGGTTATGTCCACTGGGGGCTTCTGGGAGAGGAGAACCCGGGCTTCAAGACGATTGGCAAGGATGCCTTTTTTAATACTGTTAAAGTCTGTTTGAGTTTAAATATAGTGATTGTGATGATAAAAATCACAATCGTCGGTTATTTTGGAGGTAAGCGACAAAAACAGAATTGCCATCTACACTGTAGGAAACGGTATTCTTTTCTGCAACGCAACTTAAGATAACCCCAACAGCGCCCAGGGATTTGGCGAGAAGGTCATAGGGATGCGGCTTGGTAGCAAATTTATCCTCATTGTGGCGGGTATCCTGTCGGTTACACTTGCCCTCAACACCCTTTATAACCTCGACCAACAACACAACTTTCACAAGAAGCAGTTGCAGGAGCGTGGTCGCTCATTAGGTCATGTGTTGTCCATGCTGACCCCTGAGTTGGTTGCAGAATTCAACTTTACCCGTTTGAATCGATACGCTCGCGAAATTACACGACAGAAAGACGTTGTGTATGCCGCTTTTGTTGATATTGATAAACAGCCGTTAACCACCTATCTCAACGACAAAGATACGTTGGTGTCTAAAGTTCTTACTTCATTGCCTCAACAAGGGATGGCTGCAAGGCTAAGGGCCTTGCAGGGGGCTGAGGAGTTGATGCCTTTTGAATATCCCATTACGGGTAACGAAAGTCTGTTGGGATACTTTGTAGTGGGCATCGATCGACGCCCCCTGGATCTATTGTTTAAGCAACAGCTATGGCTACATGCATGGATCTACGGGGCGATCATCTGTTTTCTTAGTTTTGCTATCTATCTGGTGTTTCGCACCAATGTCTTAGAACCGGTACTGTCATTGATTCAGGCTTCAAGAAGGGTCGGGCGAGGGGAATATCAGCGAGTGAAGGTGAATTCCACCCATGAATTAGGGGAGCTAGCCCGGGCCTTTAATTCAATGACCGATGAGATTCAGGAGGAGCAACACAAGCTGCATTACCAGGCCAACTTTGATGCGTTGACGGATCTACCCAATCGGATGATGGCCTTTGATCGGCTCCAGAGTGAAATCAGTCGAGCCAGTCGTGAACAACAGCAGTTGGCGGTGATGTTTATCGATCTCGACAATTTCAAAGTGGTGAACGATACCCTGGGGCATGCTACCGGTGACCAGTTGCTGAGTAATTTAGGTCAGCGCCTGAAGGAGGAGTTGCGCTGTGCGGACATGATCGCTCGTCTTGGCGGTGATGAGTTCCTAGTGCTATTGACGGATATTAAGGAGCTAACTGAAGTTGAGCAGGTGGCAGAACGCTTAGCCATGGCAATTTCAATCCCGATTAAACTGGAAAACCGGGATGTGGTGGTTCACAGCAGTATCGGTATTGCCATGTATCCCGACGACGGAGATAGTGCTGAAGCGCTGATGGCGAATGCTGACAACGCTATGTACCAGGCTAAGGATATGACCCGTGCATCTATCTGTTTTTTTACCCGGGAGATGAATGAGCGAGTTCAGGAACGATTGCAGATGGAGCAGGACCTGAATATGGCGTTGGAGCTGGGGGAGCTTAACCTGGTCTTTCAGCCCATGGTGGACGCGCAGACAGGCAAGCATTTGGGGGCTGAAGTTTTACTTCGTTGGAATCACTCTGAAAAGGGCCTCATCAGTCCTGATATTTTTATTCCTATCGCTGAAGCTACCGGGCAAATTATCCCCATCGGGCGCTGGGTTATCAGTCAAGCAGCTAAATGCTGGAGCCGATGGCAGCAGTGCGGTTGGGATTGCGGATACCTGGCAATCAATATTTCCCGTGTACAGTTTCAGGAGCAACTTAGTTGGATCATAGGCGAAATGCTGGCCTATCATCGCTTACCCGCTCATGCATTTGAGCTGGAAATTACTGAAAGTGTGTTGATGAACGATGAGCAGGAAGTGGCTGAGGAACTGCAACAACTCCGAGCTATGGGTATTAAGCTAGCTCTTGATGATTTTGGTACCGGTTATTCATCACTGAGTTATCTGAAACGTTTCACCTTTGATGTGCTTAAAATCGACCGCAGCTTTGTAAGCGGCTTGCCTGAGAGTGAGGATGACTTGTCGGTAGTGAGGGCGATTATTGCCATGGCCCACGGTTTGGACTTGCAGGTAGTTGCTGAAGGAGTGGAGAATGAACTGCAGCTGGATCTTCTGCAACGGTTGGATTGCGATACTGCCCAAGGTTACCTGTTCGCCAAACCCATGAATACGGATGAGTATGAAAGCTATTTGTCGCTGATTGAGCATGAACGATTCGATAAACGGGATCGCTTTCCTAACCCGCATTTTTCATGAGCCGCTCTGATACCGATATTTTCAGTTGTGCGTTATGGATTTAGGGCCAGCAGCCTTACTGGATACCTAAAAAACCCAT
>JAPHRD010000072.1 GCA_026196225.1 Motiliproteus sp. | reverse complement strand
GTTTTAGACCCAACTGCAGGAACAGGCCTACACCTAGAATCAGTACCAGCATCATCGGTCCCCAGACGATACTGTTTATTTCACCGATGATATTGCTCAGTGCTTCCATGTTTTAATCCTCTAATTTTTATAGTTAGTGCTGTGCAACGCGACGCCGCTGTCGTACTCTTTAAGTTGGCATGATGAACTCTCGAGTCAGCCAACGAGGGACGACATGGTTGTCAAACGTACTCGTTTTAGTTATTTCCTCGTGCGCGGATAACCTCCGGCGGGGCATGATGACCGGAACCGCACAGTGTCCCGATCTGACATTCTTGGTTTGTTAAGGCTGGGCCAATTTAGATGACCAATACGCCTTCAACCTCTACCGCAACACCTTTAGGCAGTTCTGATACGCCAAGCGCAGCGCGGGCTGGATAAGGGGCTTCGAAGTAGCGCGTCATCACCTCATTGACTTGGGCAAAATTGCTAAGATCAGTCAGGTAAATATTGAGTTTTACGGCATTCGCTAGGCTGCCACCGGCGGCTTCTGCTACAGCGCTCAGGTTTTTGAAGACTTGTTCTGCCTGGTCTTCAAATTCATCGCTAACCACTTCCATGGTTGCTGGGTCCAGTGGGATCTGTCCGGACATGTAAACCGTATTGCCGGCCTTAACTGCCTGGGAGTAAGGCCCGATCGCGGCAGGTGCCTGATCGCTGGAGATAATGCTTTTGTTGCTCATCATTTTTCCTTGTGTGTATGTATTCGGTTCCGTGGCCTAGCTAAATTTCACTTCACTGCGGCGATGACTGACATCTCGACCAACAATGCAGGGCGCGCCATGGCGGCTTCCACGCAGGCTCTGGCAGGGGCCAGACCTTCGGGTACCCAGGCATCCCACACCGCATTCATGGCAGCAAAGTCGTCCATGGTTTTGACGTAGATAGTGACCGATAACAGTTGTGTCTTGTCGGTTCCAACACTGGCAAGCAGCTCGTCAATTTTTTCCAGAGTGGTGCGGGTTTGCTCGCCAATATCGGCGTCCGCATCCTTGGCAACCTGGCCGCACAGGTAAACGGTATTGTTGTGAATGATCGCTCGGCTCATCCGTTGCTTGGTTTCGAAACGTTGGATCTGCATGGGGTGTTCCTTAAAAAGGTTGCTTAGCTGGCGTAGCGATAAACATCGAGTCCTGCGGGATCGATGTCGGGTTGGCGCTGGTGGATCAGATCTGCCAATAGGCGTCCAGAACCACAGGACATCGTCCATCCTAGGGTGCCGTGGCCGCTATTGGTGTAGAGATTGCTGAGAGGTGTCGCGCCGACGATAGGGGTTCCGTCCGGTGTCATGGGACGCAGGCCGGTCCAGAATTCTGCTCGCTGCAGATCGCCGCCATCGGGAAATACGTCTTTAACCACGTGGGCGATGGTGTCGCGGCGCTTGTCCGGCAGTGATGTATCAAAGGAGGCCAGCTCGGCGGTTCCAGCTACGCGGATACGATCGTCGAAACGGGTGATGGCCACCTTATAGGTCTCGTCCATCACAGTGGAAACCGGAGAGGCTTCAGGATCGACAATAGGCAGTGTCAGGGAGTAACCCTTGACCGGGAAAATGGGCATATCTACACCGATTTCGCTAAGTAGCTTGGTGGAATAACTTCCCAGCGCTACGACATAGCGGTCAGCGGTCAGTAATCCGGCGCTGGTTTTTACACCGCTGATTTCACCATTGCTGGCCAGTAATTTCTGGACATGGGTGTTGAACTTGAATTCAACGCCCAGTTCTTCTGCGCTCTTGGCAAGGGATTGGGTGAAGCTGAAGCAGTCACCGGTTTCATCGCCGGGCAGGCGAAGGCCGCCGACAAATTTGTTTTTTACCCGTGCCAGTGCTGGCTCGGCGGAAATGCAGCCATTAATGTCCAGCTCTTCAAAAGGAACGCCACAGCTCTTGAGAACTTCTATATCTTTGGAAGAGGCTTCGACCTGTTCTGCTTTTCGGAATAACTGCAGGGTGCCCTGTTGACGGTCTTCGTAGCTGATGTCCAGTTGTTCCCGCAGGTCGATGAAGCAATCACGACTATATTCAGCCAGGCGCATCATTCGTTCTTTGTTAACGGCGTAACGGTTTGAGTTGCAGTTGCCCAGCATCTTGGTCATCCACGCCCATAGGGCTGGATCCAGCTTGGGTTTTATTGCTAAAGGAGAGTGTTCCGACATTAGCCATTTGATCGCTTTTGCAGGAATGCCAGGGGCGGCCCAGGGTGCAGAGTAGCCGGGGGAGATTTGTCCGGCGTTGGCGAAACTGGTTTCGAGGGCGGGTTGGGCCTGGCGATCGATAACAGTAACCTGGTGTCCTAGCTGGGCTAGGTAGTAAGCACTGGTTACGCCAACCACACCGCTGCCAAGGATAATTATTTTCATAGTCTTGGTCTCGGAAGCATGAAGCATAGAAAGTTGATTTTTATTTACACGGGCGATGAATAAACTGCGCTGTTTGCATCATCCGATATTAACGACTATCTTATGATCAATTAATGAGAAGATGTTTTTGAAGTATTTTGATTTCCAGACTTAAATTCTGAAAATAATTTCATAGACAGGAATAATTTCTAAATGGCAAAGAAGCTGCGTGACCTGGACCGGATTGACCGAAATATCCTCAGGCAACTGCAAAAAAATGGTCGGATGTCTTATGTGGATCTGGCCTCAGAGGTGGGATTGAGTACTACGCCTTGCCTAGAACGTGTGCGTCGGTTAGAAAAAGACGGTGTTATTAAAGGCTATACCGCGGTTTTAGAACCCAAGTATCTTGAAGCGGCGTTACTGGTTTTTGTCGAGATCAGCTTAACCTACCGTTCGGGTACGGTGTTTGACGATTTCAAACGGGAAGTTTTGAAAATACCTCATGTAATGGAGTGTCACTTGGTATCAGGGGATTTTGACTACCTGATTAAGGCGCGAATCAGTGAGATGTCCGCGTATCGCGAGTTACTGGGTGAGTTGTTGCTTGCATTGCCAAATGTGGACAAATCGCGAAGCTATATCGTCATGGAGGAGGTTAAAGAATCATCTTCCATTACCGTGCCGGAATTCAAGCCCGCCTGATACGGGCTTGTATACAGCGAGTTGAAGTTGTTGATGTTACTGGCTTATGGCTAGTGCTTCATCCAGATGCCGAGGGAGACTGGTGCGAAAATCCTGTAGCGCCAGTTTTTTGCCGTTGAGGATAAAACTTGGTGTACCGGTAACCCCCGCCTTAATCGCCTGTTGCTCAGATTGCTTGACCTTAAGAGCTGTGCGCTCATTGTGGTAACAGGCGGTGAAACTTTCCATATCTAACTGAAGCTCCTCAGCAATAGTCAGCGCAGATTCAAGTGTCAGAGATTCTTGCTGCTGGAACGCTTGATCATGGTACTGCCAGAATTTCCCCTGTTGATCAGCACAGATGGCGGCTTCTGAAATTTTCCGGGAGATGCCGGAGCGGTTGATCGGAAAATCCATAAATACGTAGCGAACACGATCCAGATACTGGGGCATCACCTCAGCCAAAACTTGATGGGCGGTTTTGCAATGAGGGCACTGATAGTCGGCAAATTCCACCAGAGTGACTTTGGCGTCCGCTGGACCTTTGCTAGGGTAACCCTCGGTATTGACGGTCACAAAGGGCGCTTTGGGTTCGCTCAGGTTTAAGGACAACTCGTTTAGGTTGATAAGTTTGGCGAGAAGTTGTTGCTCTTTTTGGTGCTGTTCGGATGTGGCTAAAAGCACCGATATTTCTTGTTGGGCCTGTTCCAGCGGGACCTTAATACGAGCTTTGTTCTGTTCATAAAAGGCTTCTATTTGCTGTTCGGTAGGTGGGGTTGGCTGGAACAGACGCTTGACCACCTCTTCCTGGCTCTCACCGCTTTGTTCGATCTGCTGTTCCACGTAGAGCTGCACCACAGCGGCCCCGACCAAGCGTTCCTTAATCCGAAAGCTATTTAGTTCGTTTTGATATAGGGGTTGGCTGATGCGCAGGGGAAGGTCTTGGTAACCGTAATCTTTTCCAGCCAGGGAAAACAGTACCTCAGACTCTGGGTTGGATTGCGGTTGAGAGGTGGGTTTTAGAAAAAAAACGGCACCTGCCAGCAGCAGAATGCCGGTGATGATATTGACCGGCGTAAAGGGGCTGTTGGCTTTACGTTCGGATTGAGGGGCGTCTTGATTCATCTAATAGGTTCCTTGCCTGGAATAGAAATCGGGAAACCTGTCAGCAGTGCCAGTTTGCTCCCCAGCGGGGCATTATAGGAGAAGCCGACCGCTGGGTCACTGCATCAACGCCTGTAACAGCAGCGGCTGAGTTGCGTCTAGCTAATACGGTCAGTTAAACCGGGCTTGATGCTGCCCGGCAAGATATCTTGAATGAGGGTGAAATGATGAGATCGGTGACCCAAGCGCCTTCGACTATTTTGTACTGCCTGGCGTTATGGTTGGCAATTTTCAGTTATTCTTCAACTGCAGCGCCTTACAACGGGTTTAACGTGCAGGATGCGTTGATTCCCGTCAAAAAAATAATGCAGGGAGGACCTCCTCGGGATGGTATTCCTGCCATCGATACACCTCGCTTTACGGAAGCCATAAAGGCTCAATTTCTTAAGCCCGATAGTCCCGTTATTGGCGTCAAGGTCAACGGTATTGCCAAGGCTTACCCCATAGCGATCCTAAATTGGCATGAAGTGGTCAACGATACCTTTGGTGATCAGGGAATAGTGGTTACTTTTTGCCCTCTGTGTGGGACTGGCGTGGTCTATGAAGCGGGTCATCAGGGCAAAATATTGAGCTTTGGGGTTTCTGGTTTGCTCTACAACAGCGATGTCTTGCTTTACGACCGCACTACAGAGTCGCTCTGGTCTCAGTTGAAAAGTCAGGCGATCTCCGGGCCTTTAAAGGGACAACATCTGGTGATGGTGCCTTCGCAATTAACCAGTTGGGAAAACTGGCAACATCAGCATCCGGACACTTCGGTTTTATCGGTCAATACTGGATATCGCCGTGATTACAGCCGCAATCCCTACGAAGGTTACGAAACCGCACCGGGGCTTGCCTTCCCGGTGGAATTTCTCAGCTATCGTTACCATCCCAAAGAGCGGGTTATCGGTTTGCTATATAAGGGCGTTGTTAAGGCGTATCCCTTTGCTGAACTGGCCAAGCTGGGCGATAAAGGCATGGTTAAAGATTGGGTTGCTGATGAACAACTTTCGATAAAATTTGACGCTGGTTTACGAAACGCCCGCATTTTCGCTGGCGAGCGAGAGCTGGCTACCATCAACGCGTTCTGGTTTGCCTGGTATGCATTTTATCCTGATACCCTGGTCTTCGATTTTGATTCCCAATAGGGAAGCAGAGCTCCATTCCCTAGCTACAGTTTCACTATTGTCAGTCGATAGCTGTTTAAATGACAGATTAATCAATTGCTTATCTTTTGATTCTCAGCAATAGATTCATTGTTGGAAGAACCATATGATTGGGATATTCCAATGGTTTTGAATCGATAAATTGGTATGGAATTTTGGTAGGGTGATGCGTGAGTAAAAACAACGATTTGGGATTGAAAATTATGGCTTGGCTGCCCCTGGCCGTCGTTCTGATCGCCATGTTTACCGGTATCATTATGCGTTCTAGCGTCGATTCTGTTGCCGGTGACAGTACCGAAATGGTGGAGACGATCACTCACGTTGATAGTGCTGATAGCTTAAAAACCATTATTGTTACCCTGAATCGACAGTATGTGAAAGCTGAGGATGAATGGTCTACAACCCTGAGCGTACTGACTTTTCTGCTGTTTATGGTTTCCCTGATTGCCTTGGTGATGTGGGGGCGGTTGCATAGTCTTTGGCGAAAACAGCAATCCGAGAAAAGCTAACTTGTTTTAATTCTCTCTCTAAGGTGATTAGCTGGACTCATCAGCGCTGCTGGCGGTATTTGCAGGCTCTGCTACCGAATCGGATGAATCGTCGTCCGCGGTCCACACCTCTTTACCGATCTGTACTCGAACCACGCCTTTAAACCGTTTGGTTAGCTCAGATACCGCCAGTTCCAGCGTGTCGTCATCGCATAGCATGGTGCCGCCACGATCGTCGTCGGTAAAGAATTGATATGATTTCAAGGTGGTTGCCTTTATCTAACGGTTGGGCCGATACTTGTGTCGGCATTTTCAAAGTTTAGAAACAGTCAAAATAACAGGGTGATTCTGGCTCAAAGGCGACCGAAATAAAAGAGCTCCTCAATCAAAGAGGAGCTCTACTGCGAAATATTTTATCGACACAGGTTAGTGAAAGTGCAGACCGGTACTGTGCATTCGGGGTGGGGTGTGGCGCACCGGATAAGCTCCGTGTTCGATCTGAATAGGATGTACCAATCGGGCAAAATCCGTGTATTCCATTTGAATCAATTCGGTGTGAGTACCACTGCAGAAAGTAATCTGCGGGACATCCACCAGCGCTTCGGCAATATAGACTTCCATACCGTAGAGATTGCCAAAGGGGGGCAGGGCGCCCAGTTCACAACTGGGGAATAGATCACTAAATTGTTTCTCGCTGCACATCTCCAGTTTTAGGGCTGAGATAGAACGACGCAAAGAGTCGATATCCACACGATAGCTGGCGGGCAGGACAAACATCGTCAGGTTGTTGTCGATATCGAGAATGACCGTTTTGGCCAGTTTGTGACCGCGAATATGGGCCGACTCCGCCACTTCTTGAGCGGTATAGGCGGGGGAATGTTTCAGCGTGGTATAGCGAATTTTCTCCGAATCCAGATAATTGGTGAGTCTTCGGGCAGGCATTTCAACCTCCTCCACATCTTTAAGATGCGTGATTGGGGACTGGCGATTAGGTTCCAATAGCAAAGATAACCGGATCGCAGATCCCTTAGATTAAGCTCTTGCTCATATACAGTGTAATTCTCCTTGGCTTTTGTGAGATGAAAATTGCTCCATAGAAGCCGTTTCTCGGGGAATTTAACTCAGTTTGTTAGGCCGTTGGTCTCGCTTTCGTCGATTGGACTAATCGGTTACTCTTGCAGCCAGCTTTAATCTGGATGAAAAAGGTTTATTGATGAAATTGTCACAACTGCGATCCTATCGGACTTTTCTAGCCCTAGTTACCGCTTTGATGCTGGCGGGGTGCCAAAGTGCTTACTACAACACCATGGAGAAAATGGGGTATGCCAAGCGAGATATTTTGGTTGACCGGGTTGAGGAAGCAACTGAAACCCAGCAGGAGGTAAAAGAGGAGTTTCAGTCTGCTTACCAAGCGTTTAACGCCTTGCTGAAACTCGAAAGCACGCCGTTAGAGGAGCGATACGAAACCCTCAATGATGCCTACGAAGACAGCCTAGACAAGGCGGAAGAGTTATCTGACCGTGTGGATGCCATTGAGTCCGTTGCCGATGCGCTGTTCAAAGAGTGGAAGCAGGAACTGAGCGAATACAGCAGTGCCTCGTTGCGAGCTTCCAGCTCCCAAAAGCTACAGGCCACCAAATCTCGGTACAACACCTACCTTAAGTCGTTGAAGCGTTCTGAAGCCAAGGTGAAACCAGTGCTGGCGGTGTTTAAGGATCAGGTCCTTTACCTGAAGCACAATCTGAATGCTGAGAAAGTCAGCGCCTTGAAGGGCGAAGTTCGTCGCTTAGATTCTAATGTGAAGGGGTTGGTTCAGGAGATGGATCGTTCCATCCAAGACGCTCAGAAGTTTATCCAGGGTCTGGAGTAGTTAGAAATACCAAGCGACGTTGAGCAGGATATGGTCATCCTGCTCTACTGCAGATAGTGGATCGAAGCTGGGCAAGTTGTCGTAGAAGCGGGCTTCCACTGATAGCTTGATACTTTCACCCACTCGGGTGCTGGCTTCGACAAAACTGATGGTGCCGGAGCTACCGTTATCCATCACTACACCTGCCAAGAACTCTGTTGAGGCCATGTCATTCAGCGTTAACCGCAGTCCTACAAAGGTGTCATCATCGAAGGGAGTTGTGGCACCCCGCTTACGGTCATCGTAGTGATATTCCATCAACAGTCCGAGATCCATCTGGGTATCGGCGATGCCCACCAGCGTGTATTCAAAGCCGCCGACCATGGCGGTGAAATCTTCGCCCTAGCCGCTACGGTGAATGGCTTCAAGTTTCCAGAGCCAGTCCCCTTTGACCAGAGAAAGCTCTAGGCCGGTCTGATCGATCTGTTCATAGAGGGGGGCGATGATGGGATTGCCGCTGTTATCCAGGGTTGGAATCATTGTGGGTTCACGGCTAGTACCATGAAAGTGGGATACTGCGACATCCAGATCCCCGAGGGTGTGGCTCCAGCGTACTGCGAAATCTTGATGCCACTCCTCAGCTCCTGATTCGTAGCGGGCGTAATTTGTATCGATCTTCGGATGGCTGCGCAAGCGCCCTTGTGAACCGGGGAAGCTGCGTTCGCGGAAGTAAGGCAACCAGTAAAGCGACAGGTCCCCCCAATCGCGGCTTAACACCAAGTTGATCATCGGTTGGCCAAGCTTGTCCTCGCCATCTGGGCCTTCCAGCGCATCTGTCTGGTTAATGACATCCACCAGGTGCTGGGATTCGGTAACACCCCAGAATACTTTGGCTAGACCGGCACGGATTTCCCATCCTTCGTCGATATGCAGCCAATTGGCCTCGCGAAAGTCAACGTGGGTACGCTCGCCGTCATGCTGGCCAACGCGTACAAAAGGGGTAACCGTGACGGTGTCATTACCGTCATTGAACTCTTTATAGAGTTCGACTTCGGCGCCGGTGGCCAGGAAATTATCCTTCTGATTTGGGTCTATGGGAGAATCATCGAAGTAACGCCACTCCAGATCGACATAGCCTGAGATCTCCCAGTCTTCGGACTGAACTCCAACAGGCAATAGCAGCAAAGCGCCAAGGGCTGCTGCTTTAAAATATCGATCGATTCCCCTCAATGTCTTCTCTCTATTTAGCTCGCTTGAGACTGTTCTTATTAAAGTCTTTGTCGGTTAATCCAGTCCTAAATCTAAGGTTGAATGTGGTTAGAGTGGTACTCTTTCCATTTTGTTGATTCACCATATCCATCTTCAGTGACCGCCAATACTTGTCCAGATAAAGTTGGTAGTCATTGAATCTTAAGGTTTTTAGCAACGCATTCTTGCGGTCATAATAGTCTATTTTTTGCACTCTGTATTCTGCTTTATCAAACCAGCTGACCAATCGGGTATAACCTGAGTACTTGTCGACGGGATAGCTTTCCACCACAAAACAGTCCATGCCGTCCAGTTGCTCGTCCCGTAGGTATTTGTAGGTATACTTATCGACCTCGAAGGAAGACATATCTTCATAAGCAAATTCGCTGCCCATAAAGGGGCCAGATTTGTTGCGGGAGGAGATTCTTTTTACGCGCTTGAGGGCCGGCAGAAATAGCCACTGGTCATCAGGCTTGGCAATGTGAGAAAAGGAGAGAAAGGCGGTGCCTTTGACGTCACGGGGTTTGTCGAAAATGGTCAGTCCTTTGTCGCCGTCTCCATCGACTTCGAGACTTCTGGAACGAATGAAACGAGTGCTGGTGTCACCGTGTTGATTGCGTAATTCCATGGTCATGTCAGCTTCGGAGTTGTTCCACCCCAAGTCCCGACGGTCTACTTCTTGAACGATCTCTAAGCCTTTTTCTTCCATGGTCTGCGCTTGGGCTGGAAGACTGGAAAAAAGACTAAAAGAGGTGATGGTGACGAAGGTTAGTTTGCAAATTCGATTAACCATTTTAACGGGCCTCGGTGGTGGCAGGTTGTTCGATTGTAATTGTTGCGTCTGATTTTGGCTTGCGGTCGATCAACAGAAGTAGGGCAGGTAGTAGCAAAAAATCCATAATCAGCGCGATGACGATGGTGATTGCGGTCAACAATCCCATATCGGCGTTGACCTTAAAGCTGGATTGAGCTAGTACCATAAAGCCTGCTGCCAATACCAGGGTGGTGATCCACAATGCCTTTCCTACACTATTGAAGGCGTAGCGTACGGCTGCGGTGGGATCTTCTCCCCGTTCCCTTCGGGCATGCAGGTACTTGCTGAGAAAGTGCACGGTATCATCGACAACAATACCTAGGGTCATTCCCGTTACGACAGACAAAGCCAGTCCCACTTCGCCTACGGTCATCCCCCATAGGCCAAATGCGATGGCAGCTGGGGCTAGATTCGGGATTAAACTCAGGAAACCGTATTTGACTGATTTCAAAGCAATGCCCAACAGTACGGAGATGAGAAGCAGGGCAAATAAAGTACCCAGCAACATGCTTTCGATATTTCTTTTCCCAATATGGGAAAACATTAAGGACGGACTGGTGTTAGAGGTTTTTAGTTCAGGCGCGTTTTGTTGTAACCAGTTATTGGCTCGGAGTTCGAGGTCCAGCATCTGATTACTGGTTAAATTGGAATAGGTGGCCACTACGCGAATAGCGGATTTATTAACATTGATTTGATTATTGAGGTCGAGGCCGTAGGGAAGGGACATCTCATAGAGCAACAAATATTGTGCAGCCAGCTCGCGATTATCCGGTAGCTTGTAGTAGCTTTCGTCATCACCATGCATATTCTTATTCAATCGCTTCATGGTGTCGCTGAGTGTGTCAACGTGAGCTGTCTCCGGTTGCTGTCGTAACCAGGCTACGAAATCAGCCGTACGCTGCATAAATTGAGGTTCATTGATTCCGCTAGCTTCTTGGCTATTGAGTTCAAACTCCATAACGGAAAGACCAGTTAGGTGTTTATCGCTAAAATCGGCAGCATTACGGAATGGTACGGAAGTGTCGAAGTATTCAACGAAATTATCGTTCAGTTCATTTCGAGGAATTTGGCTAACGCTTACTGCGATGATTGCTACGCATATCCAAAATAATGGTCGACGTTGACGTATGACCCAGGCAGAAAAATGATCCATAAAGGAGCTCTTGTCATCCGTTCTCACAGAGACTTTTAAAGGCATCATCATCAGCATGGCTGGGAATAGGGTTAGGGAAAGAACACATGCAAGCATAACTCCTGTAGCCACGATATTACCTAGGTCCGCGAAAGGTGGTGAATCACTAAAATTCATGCTTAGGAATCCGATCGCGGTTGTAACGCTGGTTAAGATGACCGGGCGGGAATTGATTTTTAGGCTGTTGAGTATTGCTTGTCGTTTTTCTATCCCCATTCGCATTTCATGGTATAGGGTGGTCAATATATGCACACAATCGGCGACTGCCAGAGTGAGTATTACGGTAGGTGCAGAAGAGGAGGGTCCAGTCAGATACAGCCCGGACCACCCCGACAAGCCCATTGCCCCAGCTATGCTGGCAATGATAATGACGAGGGTGGCTAATGTTCCTATGAATGTGCGGATTAACACACCGATAAATACAATCACCACTATAAACATTAGAGGGATAAGGGTGGAGCTATCGTTTAGCGCGGATTCTGAAAAACTAGTGTTCATCATTACCATGCCACTGAGATAAATAGTCATTTCTGGATGCTGAGCTAATATTTGATCTCTTAGTTCACGGGTGGCCGACGCTACTTCAGGAAACTCCTCTATCAGGTTCTTACCAGGGAGGGTAACCAGGACATTTACTGCGGCGACTTGCCCATCCGGTGAAACAAGTCGATTCACTAATAAAGGTTCTTGAGTGGCTATAGAACGAACTCGTTCGATCTGTTCTTGATCCAGAGAGGCAGAATCCATTGCCAAATCTTCTACAATCATGTCGTCTTCTTCAGCGTAAGTGTGCTGAAAGTTGGTGATAGAATCGACACGAGTAGAATAAGGAAGCTGCCAGGAGGCTTCGGTTAATTGCTCTACTATTGCAAGATTCTCGGAGGTAAATATATCGCCATTTTTGGGAGCCAAAATGAAGAGTACATTATCGCTTTTTGCAAAGGTTTTCTGCATTCGCTCGAAGGCTAGCAATTGCGGGTTTTCTTCGCCGAAAAATACTCGGTAATCACCCTTGAAAACCAGGAAACGTCCACCGGAAGCTGCAAGTGTGATCAATACTAAGGAGATGAGTAGGACAATGAACTTGCGCTTGAGTACCCAGTGAAAGAGTGCGTTCATGACTATCCGGTTCCTTCAGATGGTTAACGGTATTGGGGCAGAATCCTTGGCGCTGAATCTGTTTATAGCACGCTCAGAGACAAACTGGACGATAACATTCCTTCATTATCCATGCTTGAATGTTGGGTTCAATCGGTTAAGCGTTATGATTTTCAACAGTTTAGGGATTTAGTTGTCTATAGAACGGTCTTTTTTGCGTGAGCCATTATGTTTGTCATGGTGATCGCGCCATCGATTTAGATCTACAATCTTTTGTTCTTGGGGAATTGAGTGAGCGACCGGAGTGAAGACCAGTCGATTCAAAACGTTTAGTTTTTCACGCATATTGTAGAAACTGTCGTGCATCATCACTGATATTTTTACCAGACCGGCCATTGGGGTCTTGGCGCGTGCAATCTCGCAGTCGACCCGAAATTGAACGGCTCTCATGCGTTTCTGATGCTGCTTTGGAAGGCAGCAGATAAACTCCTGGCAGGAGCTTCGGCGAAAATTCTCAAAGGCTTCAGGGTCATTATCTGCTAAAGCCTTCAACTCGTCGAAACAGGGTAGTTCTGCCATCAATCACCTCCATATACGTCAGAAGGAACCGTCTTTGCAGTATAGTGGAGAAATATCCACCCAATTAGCTGGCGCTGTCTTACAAGCAGTTAGACTCCGATAGCGACGAAAAAATTCGTTGCAACCGTTATCCAGGAATGGATGATTTTGACATGCTGCTTTTTAGCTTGTTCGTGTGCCAGACAAATTATCGAATTTTAAGGACACAGATGCGGATTTTATTGCTCAGCGCCTATGATGGCGGTAGCCACAGTTATTGGCGTAAGGGATTGGTTGCGCAATTTTCCGAATATCAATGGACGGTGCTGACCTTACCAGGTCGCCATTTTAGTTGGCGAATCCGAGGCAATCCTATTTCGTGGTTGATGACTGAGTCAGAAAAACTGTCTAAAAACTACGATTTGATCATTGCAACCTCAATGGTGGATCTCTCCACACTGAAAGGAATATTTCCCGGTTTGGCAGCGGCACCCACTATTTGCTACTTCCATGAAAACCAGTTTGCTTACCCGAACCAGCCACAGCCACAACCACAACCACAACGTGGCACTGTTCTGGAACCTAAAATGGTAAATATTTACGCAGCCTTGAGCGCTGACCGGCTGTTATTTAATTCGGAGTTTAATCGACAGACCTTTTTAACCGGTGCTGATCAGCTGATTAAACGCATGCCGGATCTCAGGCCACCGAGAATTTCAGAGTGGTTAGAAGATAAGTCAGCTGTTTTGCCGGTGGCTGTGGAAGAGTCGGCATATGGTGACAGTGATCAGCGCAGGAATTCTTCACCTATATCGGACAGTGATCACCGATGGCAGTGTGAGCCAAATGAATCCCCTATCAAAATAGTATGGGCGGCCAGATGGGAGCATGACAAGGGGCCGGATCAATTATTGACGATAGTGAGAGAGCTTAATCGAAGAGATGTCGACTACCGTCTTTGCCTACTAGGCGAAACCTTTAGAAAGGTCCCCGAAGAATTTGACGCCATTCGCGAAGAAGCGGGCGTGCGGATAGTTCAGTACGGGTATGCAGAGAGCAGAGAAGAGTACTTGGAATGGTTGAGAACGGCTGAGATTTTTCTTTCTACGGCGCTACACGAGTTTCAGGGTGTGTCTGTTTTAGAGGGCGTGTTGGCTGGATGTAAGCCGGTATTGCCTGATCGATTGTCTTACTCAGAGTTGGTACCTGCCAATTATCTCTATGCAAGTCACCCGTCCGCTATAGAAGAAGAGGCTGTAACGGCAGTAGATTTAATCATACGACTAAGCGGCGAAGAAACTGAAATTCCTGACGTTAGCCGTTTCACTTGGCCGTTTTTAGAGAAGTCCTATCGAGAAGAGCTGGAATCCACCGCGATGTTTCCAGAAAGGTCTGTAGCAATCGACAAAAACTAATTTAGTCTATTGGTTACTTTCTATTACTGAATGATAGGAGGAGTTCTCCCCCTGTTGTGTAAGCCAGCTTAAGGCGTCTCGTTCTGATTCAAAAACTCTGGGGGAAAATGCCAGCGTATTGAGCTAGAGAAAACTATTGGCGAGGATTTTCCATGCTCGTGATAACCGGTGCCTTTTTCAAAGACATTGGCTACGGCAAGTGTAATCTTTGCCTCTTCTTCGCTTTCAATAAAGCGTTTGGCATATTTTCCGAAAACGCATAACCCCCGAAGCTTGACCAGAAGACAATGGTTTTTATTGAGGATCAGATTCCTTTTGTTCAGTTCCTCTGCTACATCCTCTCGATGCACGTTCGTATCTGCAAAATATCATCGGTTAGCAAATACACGTTAGGCACTTTTTTAGCTCATAACGGGAAGCACTTGTTTAGTAAAGACTGCATAGGCTTAGAACGCAGACCAAAAATGGGCCAAATGGGGCTACCCTTAACTGGGCATTGGTAGTCTATCGCTGGTTATCGCACGTTTTGGTCCTATATGTTTTGAATATAGCTTTTGTGCGTAGGTCTGATTCCGAAGAAACTATCAGCGTGCTGGTTTGTTTTCCGTAGTCTTTTGTGGAGTGGCTTCGGCTTTTGTGGGATCTGGCTGCGCTTTACTCTCTGTAGCTTTTGAAGCTGTGGTGTCGGCGGGGATGACTTTTAAGCCCAGCTCGTTTTCGGCATAGTTTTTCCAGATAGTAGCTGCTTTATCAGCTCCGTTTTTGTGCTTTTCCATGGCAGCATTTTGACGCTGAACAAATCCTTCCAAGCAACCTCGGTATTCGTCTACCTTTTTATCAAATTCTTTCTTGTCCATATCAGTGACGAACTGCAGCGGTTTTTTGGGTGCTTTGCACTGGGGAGATTCAGCAAAGAAATGGGCATTGGCAGTACTGGATACTGTTACTCCCAAAACGCCAATTAAGACGTGATGGATGAAAATTTTTCCTGTCTGCATCTCTCTCCTCCTGGCAGCGAAACTGGCGTTTAGCTGGTGATGTGCTTGCGAAGTACTATTGATAGTACAGACTATTCTAGGCCAGAGGTATCTTAACCGTGTTGTTTTAAATCAATAATTTCTGATATTTGTCACTGGTACCCGATTGCTGTCCTATACTCCAGTGGAAACCTATATAACAACAGGTGATGGCGCTTACGAGAAAGAAGTAATAGCTGCAGTTCGCAGGGGCCTCAACTTGGTATGGAGGAAAGTCCATGGCGCAACGAGTCGATTATCTGGTAGATCATGCTGAACTTTTGCTGGATCTTTTTGGCAACAAAGGAGCGCAACGAGATGCGCTATTGGCCATCGAGAGAGAACTGAAGGCTCGTGGCGAAAGTCGCAGCAGTCTTTATCGACGTATCGACAGTCTATGTCAGGATAACGGTGAAGACCCTAAAAACTATCGCTGTCGTTATGAACTGGTGGAAACCGACCAGCAGCCTCTTGATGAGCATTTTTACGACGTGACTCACTAGCGCTTTAGAGAACAGAAAAACCACCGCCGCTAACAACGGGGGGGGGGGGTAGTCTGGATAAAGCGAATCTTTGCTGGGAAGCTCGATATTGTGGGGCACGTCAATAACCCGCTTCGGCTAAGACAAAATCACAATCCTAATTTATCCGCTACGTAATCGGCGTCTTTGTCGCCGCGTCCGGATAGATTGACCAGAATAAATTGATCTTTAGATAGTGTTTTAGCCTTACGCATTGCCCAGGCCACTGCGTGAGCGCTTTCCAACGCAGGAATAATTCCCTCAACCCGTGACAGAGTCATAAAGGCGTCGAGACACTCCTGATCACTGGCAGTTTGGTAGTCGATTCGCCCCAGATCCTTGAGGTAGCAGTGTTGAGGACCAACCCCGGGATAATCGAGCCCGGAAGCGATAGAGTGGACCGGCATAGGTTCACCATCATCGGTTTCTAGCACATAGCAGTTCATGCCGTGAAGGGTGCTGGGTTTACCCAGGGTCAGGGTGGCGGAATGGTCTGGCGTATCTAGCCCTTTACCGGCGGGTTCGACACCGACGATATTCACCGATTCATCTTCCAAGAAAGCGGTGAACAGGCCCATGGCATTAGAACCACCACCAACGCAGGCGGTCAGGAAGTCTGGCAAGCGGCCTGTCTTATCCTGGATCTGCTGGCGTGCTTCGATACCGATAATGCTTTGGAAATCTCTGACCATTTTAGGGAAGGGGTGCGGGCCTACTACTGATCCAATGGCGTAGATGAAATTCACCGGATCTTTGAGGTACTCTTCGAAGGCGCTGTCGACGGCGTCTTTAAGGGTGGCGGTACCGCGGGTTACAGGGATCAGCTTACAGCCCAGAATTTTCATTTTGGTAACGTTGGGGTGTTCTTTCTCGATATCCACCTGGCCCATATGAATCTCGCAAGGGATTCCCACCAGAGCGCAAGCGGTAGCCAAAGCGACACCGTGCTGGCCGGCACCGGTTTCGGCGATTACCTTGGTTTTGCCCATGTATTTGGCCAGGAGAGCTTCCCCCAGACAGTGGTTGATCTTGTGAGCGCCGGTATGGTTAAGGTCTTCTCGCTTTAAGTAGATCTGGCCACCACCAATTTGATCGCTAAGGCGCTTGGCATGGTAAATAGGGCTGGGGCGACCGACGTAATCAGAAAATAGCTGCTTCAGTTCCTGCTGGAATTCGGCTTGTTGACGGATCTCCTCATAAGCGTCATTGATCTCGTCCATGATCGTTTTAAGCTCTGGGGGGATTTGCTGACCGCCATAGTTCCCAAAAAAACCTTTGCTATCGGGCATAGCTGCGAATTCTATTGTCTTCATTGCAACTCTCTTTCAGTGTTCAAATCATTCAAAGCCTGACCGTTTGCTTCTGTAGCTAATTGGCTTCGATCTTGTTGTATACACTAGCGTATATTTGAATGATCTAAAACTACCAAAATGAAGAATAGCAGTCAGTCGTTAGAGGTCGCTTCTTGGTATCCTCGTGTCAACTGGCGGCGCCGAATCTGTTCCACCAGTTCCAAGGCCAGGGGGTAAGCGTTGACCACATCCTGCTTGCATCCACAGAGGTTATTGTTTAGGTTGCCCCAGCTGCGCACGACCACCCAATCGCCGAACAGATCCTGGGATAGGCGGACCCGAAAATAGTGCTGTTGTTTGCGCCAGAGAATAACCATAGGGTGTTGTCAGTACGATGGTGGAAATTGCTGCTTTTTGAGAGCGGCGCATTGAGCCTGAAAGCCGACCAAAAGTAAATGGTCGAGGGCTACTTGAGTGGTTTAAAAGAGGTCATCCAGAATATGCGGATCGTTGCCGATGAAAACATCCCCTTGGTCGAGGAATTTTTTGCCGAGCTGGGACCTATCCAGCGTATCCCCGGTCGGGATATGAACCGGGCTCAATTGCAAGGGGCCGAACTGCTGCTGGTACGTTCAGTTACTCAGGTGGATCAGCAGCTGCTTGCCGGTAGTGGTGTACGGTTTGTCGCCAGCGCCACCATTGGTACCGACCATATTGATCAAGCCTATCTGAGTCAGCAGGGTATCGGCTTTGCGAATGCGCCAGGTTGCAATGCCGATTCGGTGGTGGACTATGTGCTGTCGGCATTGCTGAATCTGTGCCAGGAACAGGACCAGTATTTACTGGATCGAACTGTCGGAATAATCGGCGTTGGCAATGTTGGCAGTCGTCTCCAACAGAGGCTGCAAGCGCTGGGTTGTCGGGTGCTCTTAAACGATCCTCCCCGTGCTGACCAAGAGGGGAACTCTGAATTTACGCCTCTGCCGCAGCTATTAGCCGAAGCAGATATCTTTTGCTTGCATACTCCCTTGACCCGGAGTGGCAATCACCCCAGCTATCACCTGCTCAATACTGAAACCCTAGCCACGTTAAAACCAGGGGCCTGGTTGATCAATGCCGGGCGTGGTGGTGCCATTGATAATCAGGCACTGTCAGCGCTGCTGGAACAGCGCTCTGATTTAACCGTGGTGCTGGATGTCTGGGAAAACGAGCCCGATATAAACCTGCGACTCGCTCAGCAGGTGCATTGGGGAACACCCCACATCGCTGGCTACAGCATCGAGGGACGTAGTCGCGGTACCGAGATGATCTACCAGGCTGCCTGTCGATTTTTGGCTGTACCAATGTGCCAGTCACTAACCGGTCTGCTTGCGCCTGGTGCTCAGGCCCAAGGCGGAGCAGAAAACTTGGCACTGATTAATCAGGTTTATGATCTGCGCCAGGATCACCATCGCTTGCAACAGATGCTGGCAGATGCCAAGGGAGATCGCTCGGCAGTGCGTTTCGGATTTGATCAGTTGCGCAAGCAATACCCCGCACGACGTGAATTCAGTAGCCTCGATCTCAGTGGTGTTGAGCTTTCATCTGAACGGAAACAAGCGTTGATCGCACTAGGATTTCATTGTAAATCTTAACCTTGGCTGGCGGTGTTTTTTGAGCCTTTTTTGTAGTTCGAAAACTGGCTTGGAGACGGCCGGGAAACACAGTATCCTTGACCCTTGTCGTGTTTGATTTGTCGTCGCTATTAACCGCAGGAATTTGCCGATTTCATTATGTCCTTACCGCAACTTCAACAGGGTGATAAAGAGCAGTTGCAGTTCGAAGAATTGCGGTTCCCCGTTGGCGAGCGTTTGCGCCTGGAAGTTCGCTCCCCCAAGGCTAGGTATTCAGTGTTTTATGTGGGTCATGTTCAAAACCAGACTCTGATTTTGTCGATGCCGGTTAAAAACGGCAAAGTACAACCTATTCCTGATGGTTCCCCGGTCACCATTCGTTTTATCGCGTCGAATCGTGCTTGTGCATTTACGGCCAGGGTGCAGCGTCATCAACTGAAACCTTTTCCAATGCTCTGCATCAGTTATCCAAGCAGCGTCGAGGCGGTGATGATCCGCAAAACACCACGGGTGCAGAGTCGGCTTATTGTCTCTTTGGATGAAGTGGAAGAGGGGATTCTGGGAGGTGGTTGGCCCCGTCAGGCTGTCTGTTCGGATATCAGCTTACACGGTGCTCGGATTGAGTCCGGCGATCTATTGGCCGAAGTAGACGAACAGTTCTTAATGACAGCACGGATGAAAGTCGGTGAGGTCGATCAATTGTTGCTGAGCCGCTGTGTGGTCCGAAATCTTGAAGATTTTGAAGATCCGTTCAGCGGTGAATACCGGGTAATCCATGGGGTCGAATTTATGGACATGGATGAGGAAACCCGCCTAACCCTGAGTGGTTTTGTATACCAGCAGATGTTAAAAGAGCTCGGTGCACTCTGATCTCTCTGCCCCGATTTTCTTAGTTCAGATTTAGTTTTTCCACGAGGTATTTATGTTCAAACTGGGCCTGATTATCAACCCCCTGGCTGGTGTTGGTGGCAGTGTTGCTTTGAAGGGCAGCGACGGTGAAGCTACTGCGCAAAAGGCTTTGGAACTAGGGGCGGTACCGCGGGCCGGAGAGCGGACAACTCAAGCTCTTGCCGTGCTGAAGGATCAGTCCCTAGGGCAACAGTTGAAACTTTATACGGCACCGGCGCAGATGGGAGAAAACATTGCCCGTGAGCTGGGTTTTGAACCTGAGGTTATCGGCGCGATCGATTCTGGCCATACCTCGGGTGAAGACACTCAACGCATGGCAAAGACCATGGCTGAAGCAGGCGTGGACCTGATTCTGTTTGCTGGTGGTGATGGTACCGCTCGGGATATCTACAGTGCGGTATCCGATAGCATAGCGGTGCTGGGTATTCCAGCCGGGGTTAAAATCCATTCCGGAGTCTATGCGGTAACCCCAAAAGCCGCCGGTGAGATTGTGGCTATGCTGGTGCGCGGGGAGCTGGTGACCTTACGGGACCAGGAAGTACGGGATATTGATGAAGAGGCGTTCCGTCAGGGTTCGGTGCGGGCCAAATATTACGGCGAACTGTTGGTGCCGGAAGAAGGGCGGTATCTGCAACACGTTAAGAATGGCAGCGGCAAAGAGATCGAAGAGATAGTGCTGACCGACATTGCCGCTGAAGTGGTGGAGACCATGGAGGATGGCGTGTTCTACGTGATCGGCTCCGGCACCACAGTCGGGGCGGTGATGGATGAATTGGGATTGCCTAACACCTTGCTGGGGGTGGATCTGGTCAAAGATGGTGAGCTGGTTGCCAGTGACCTGACGGCGGATCAGCTACTTGACCATATCGGTGATGATGAGGCCCGAATTGTGATTACTGTCATCGGCGGTCAGGGCCATATTATTGGGCGCGGAAACCAGCAGTTAAGTGCAGAACTGCTGAAAAAAGTTGGCCGTGATAATTTGATCGTGATCGCCACCAAAACTAAACTCAAAGCCTTGGAAGGGCGTCCACTGGTGGTGGACTCTGGGGATCAGGCGCTGAACCACCAACTATCCGGCTTAATCCGAGTCATTACCGGTTTCAAAGACGCAGTACTTTACCGAGTCGCGGACTATTAAGAACTCTATTCCCCTGCGCCGAATCGATAGCTGATCGGCTTTGCTGATTTGGGCTGATATAGGGGATGAGCAGGCTCGCCGCTTTGATTGATCTTTAGGCAGTGGAGGTTATTGAGTTGCTTTCGAACATCCTGTCCGCGATCAAGATAACAGCCATCATTCCCCCAGGCTGCAATGATCAAACCCGCTTCGCCAGATAGCTTCTCTAACCAGTGATTGTTATCGGTGCCCACAGGATCGGGATGCGTTCGCAGTATTTCTGGGGTCGCTGCCAGCGCTGCAAACAGATTTGCCATGCAGATACCACCGTACTGCCAGTCTTTGGCATAGACAATACAGCGCCGCAAGGTGGCGTTGAGCTTAATCGGGTCAATTTCGGTAGGATTTAAGCCAATAAACATCACCCAGGGTTTCGACTGATCCCACTGTTGTTTAAACAGATAGCGATATTCTCCACAGGGAGAGAATACGGTTTCTACGGTGTTTTTTTCTTCTGGCATCTGGGCGCACTGACATTGATAGAAGTTAGAGCTTAAAGGGTAGAACTTAAAGGTTAGAGTGGTTGGAATTAGATAAAAATCGTTTCCTAGAGTGGGACAAGTGTTAAACAAGAAGGGGAGCCTGAGCTCCCCTTGGTATAAAACGTCTGCCGTTTATTTCATGTTTTGAAGCGCGGCGATTCGATCTTCCAGAGGAGGGTGCGATGCGAAGAAAGCGGACAGCTTGCCACCAGAGATGGCAAAAGCGGTGAGTGTAGCGGGCATCTGCACTTCCTGCTCTGATTCGGCTTTTAGTCGCTGTAAGGCGCCGATCATGGCATGACGGTCAGCGAAGGCTGCGCCAGCTTCGTCGGCCCGGTATTCGCGGCGACGACTGAACCAGGCAACGATACAGGAAGCTAGAATACCGAATAGCATATCTAGGACGATGGTAAGACCAAAGTGAGCGATAAAGCCTAGTCCGCCTTCACCCTCTTCGTTACGGGTAAATTGATCGATGGCGAATACAACGATCCGGGTTAGGAATAAAACAAAGGTGTTTACTACTCCTTGAATCAGGGAAAGTGTAACCATATCACCGTTAGCGACGTGACCGATTTCATGGGCAAGAACAGCCTTTATTTCTTCGGGGCGAAATCGGCTTAACAGGCCTTGGCTGACAGCGACCAAGGCGTCATTTTTATTCCAACCGGTGGCAAAAGCGTTGGATTGTGGTGATGGGAAAATACCCACTTCCGGCATTTTTATTCCCGCCTTGTCCGAAAGCTCTTGTACGGTTTCCAGCAACCATTGCTCGTTGGCATTGCGTGGCTGAGTAATAATCTCTGTACCGGTGCCCCTTTTGGCAGACCATTTTGATAAGAACAATGAGATCAGCGAACCACCAAAGCCGAAGAGTGCGCAGAATATTAGCAAGCTGGTGAGATTCAAGCTTGTTCCACCGGCTTCTAGGTAAGAGCCTATGCCAAGCACACTCATCACGATGCCGACTACAATCACGACTGCTAAGTTAGTTGCTAAAAAAAGCAAAATTCTCATAAGGGTAATTCCTTTGCTACATAAAATGAATCTGCTGATTAGATGGGGTTGATGGGATAAAGTTTCAAGGTTAATTCAGGTTATAATAAAACTCATTTCTGCGGTTTAAGGACTTTCCATGCAACCCCTTTTCGACGCTATTTTCAGCGGTTTGAATGGTAATAACGTTGATTCCAGGCGGCTGTTCCACGGTCGTGGTCACTGTTTTGATGGTCTGGAATTCGTTAACGTCGATCTGTTTCCACCGGTGGTTTATATCACCCTTTATCAGCAGGCAGATTCGCAACTTATTGATTCCTTAGTGGATTTCGTTTCGCGGCAGTCTGGTGTCGATGGCGTATTGGTGCAGCATCGATACCAGAAAGGTGCCCCCAGCGAAGTGCGTTACGGAAACGTGCCGCAAGCGCTGGATATTATCGAAGCGGGGATGTTGTTTCAGATTCAGCCCGGTGCTCGCCAGAATGCCGGTTTTTTCCTCGATATGGCTGAAGGCAGACAGTGGGTGCGGATGAATTGTCGCGGTATGAAGGTGTTGAATCTGTTTGCCTATACCTGTGGTTTTTCGGTTGCAGCCATGGCTGGCGGGGCAGCTGAGGTAATTAATCTGGATATGAGCCGAGGAGCTTTGGAGCGTGGTCGGGTTAATCATCGACTTAATGAGCATAATCTTTCGAAGGTGCGATTTTTACCCTACGAATTGTTTCGCTCCTGGGGGCGTATTCGCAAATGGGGACCTTACGATCGCATCATCATCGATCCGCCTTCGTTTCAGAAGGGTAGTTTTGTTGCCTCTAAGGATTACCAGCGGGTGTTGAGACGACTTCCGGAATTGCTGGCCGACGAGGCTAAGGTGCTGGTCTGCCTCAATGATCCCAATATCGGCTCGGATTTTCTGTTGGAGCTGATGCAGACCCACTGTCCCGAGGCCAGCTTTGTCCAGCGACTGCCCAATCCGGACAGTTTCCCTGAGCGGGACAAGGAACGGAGTCTGAAGGTGTTACAGTTCGATTATCGACGCCCGGTCTAAAGCCGCTGCTCTAACGGCGGCTATTGAGTTTCGGGGAAATCATCTGAGGAGCTTTTGCTCCAATAGCAGTCGATGGCGCGGCGGAAGTCGGGCTCAAAATTGTGGATGCACTGATCCACTTTAGCTAGCTGATAGGGATTGCTGTAGACGCGCTTACGGATATATTTCAACCAGTCCCGGTAATTACGCTTCTCCTTGATACAGAAGGATTGCATTACTTTGTTACCACGCCACTGTTTTTTACAATAAGAGGCGATCAGATTGCTGCTGTCTGCCCAGGTCAGGGTGGGCAACGCCAGTAAAATAACCAGGGTGATGAGTTTACGCATAATCCCTTCCGTTGATGATTACTGTTCGTAGTTTTTCAAGAATGTGGCGATTCGGTTAATGGCCTCTTCCAGCTCGTCCTGACGAGGTAAGAATACCAGGCGGAAATGCTGGGTGTCGGGCAGATTGAATCCGGAACCCTGTACCACTAGCACCTTCTGCTGCATCAGCAAGTCCAGCGCCATCTTTTCATCATTGTGGATGTTATAGACGTTGGGGTCTAGTTTTGGGAATAGATACATGGCGCCCTTGGGTTTCACACAGGAGACGCCAGGGATCTCGTTAAGCATATTGTAGGCGGATTCCCGTTGGTCGTAGAGTCGACCACCGGAAACAATCAATTCATTGATGCTTTGGTAACCGCCGAGTGCCGTTTGGATAGCGTTTTGGGCGGGTACGTTGGCGCACAGGCGCATATTCGAGAGCATTTCCAGCCCTTCGATATAGTCGCGGGCCCGGTGTTTTGGTCCGCTGACGATCAACCAGCCGGCACGGAAGCCAGCAGATCGATAGGATTTTGACAGGCCGTTGAAGCTGACAAAGAGTACATCGTCGGCGAGAGAAGCCATTGGAATATGAACGGCGTCATCGTAAAGAATCTTGTCGTAGATCTCGTCGGCGAAGATGATCAGGTTGTGTTCGCGAGCCAGCTCAATAATCTGTTCCAGTGTCTCTTTGGAATACACCGCACCGGTAGGATTGTTGGGATTGATTACCACAATGCCGCGGGTACGCTCGCTAATCTTGCTGCGAATATCCTCAATATCGGGCATCCACTGTTTTTCTTCATCGCAGCGATAGTGCACCGGTGTGCCGCCGGAAAGGCTCACCGCTGCGGTCCAGAGTGGATAATCGGGTGATGGGATCAACAACTCATCGGTATCGTTGATCAGTGCCTGCATAGACATCATGATCAGTTCGCTAACACCGTTGCCCAGGAAAATATCATCAATGGTAACGTTGGGAATGTCACGGCGCTGGCACTCATGCATCACGGCCTTGCGGGCTGCAAACAGGCCTTTAGAATCACAATAGCCCTGTGCTGATGGCAGGTTATGGATAACGTCCTGAATGATCTCCTCTGGTGCGTCAAAGCCGAAGGGTGCAGGGTTGCCAATGTTGAGCTTAATAATGCGCTGACCTTCCTCTTCCAGGCGCTTGGCCTCTTCGAGGACCGGTCCACGGATGTCATAACATACGTTGATCAGTTTGTTTGATTTTCTGACGACTGACATTGTCTTACCCTGAATCCACTTCAACTATATATAAACTGCTTTACCATCAAGGTCTTTTATCGACCAAAAGAATAAAAGATGGAGGCCACAGAGAACCCGATATAATACGCTGCTAATGCTAACATGCAATTGTTCAGCGGGTCTGAAGTCCAAGAAAAATCGGGGATAGGGTCTAATTTTATCTATCTAGGCTTAGATATTCAGTAACAAGAAGCTGAATAGATCGTCTTGCAACGCAAGCAAGATGCAAAATCCTGTAGATTATAGGAACAGCAAGCGGAGGCACTATGTCGAAAGTTTATAAAGACGATGCTGAATGGCAGCAACAATTGTCCACAGAGCAGTATCAGATCTGTCGATGTGGCGGTACCGAGCGGGCCTTCACAGGTAAGTATTACAATCACAAAGAAGTTGGTACTTATTGCTGCATCTGCTGCGGCGAGCCTCTGTTCAGTAGTGAATATAAATATGATTCGGGGTCCGGTTGGCCCAGCTATTGGCAGCCGGTTTCAAACGACGGATTGCGGGAGTTAGAAGACCGTTCTCATGGCATGGTCCGTGTCGAGGTACGGTGCGGACAGTGTGATTCCCATTTGGGTCATCTATTCCCAGACGGCCCTCAACCCACCGGCAATCGCTACTGTATCAATTCTGCCTCTCTGGACTTTGAACCGGCTGAGAAGGGATAATTCGGCGCTCGAACAATCCGCATCCCGGAGAAAAAACGTTGAAGCCATTTAGCTGGATTCAGGAGCACGCTTTCGCTCATGCAGGTGAAACCTTGGTTCGGTCTCGGTTACCACAGGTAAAAACTCCAGAGCAACTGGCCGCTGTGCCCGATGACCGCTACCTGTCTGATATGAGTCGACGGGTTTTCCGAGCAGGGTTGAAACACAGCGTGGTGGATGGAAAATGGCCTGCATTTGAACAGGCCTTTTTTAATTTTGAGCCGGCTAAATTGTGTCTGATAAGTGATGAGCAGCTGGAAAGTCAGATGCAGAATGGATCAATCATCCGTCATTGGGGAAAGATTAAGTCTATTCGCACCAACGCCGTGATGGTTAATGAATTGAGTCAGCAGCATGGTGGCTTTGGCCGGTTTTTAGCCCAGTGGCCCAGCGACGAAATCATTGACCTGTGGAAGCTATTCAAAAAACAGGGTTCGCAGTTAGGGGGGATGTCTGGCTCATCTTTTCTACGGATGGTGGGCAAGGATACCTTTAAGTTGACTCCTGACGTAGTGGCTGCGCTGAAAGCCCAGGATATTATCGATAAAAATCCCACCAGTCAGCGAGATCTGAAAAAGGTGCAGCAGGTTTTCAACCAGTGGCATCAGCAGAGTGGCCAGCCCTACAGTCATATCAGCTTGATGCTGTCTTATACTGTGGGCTGGTAATCACCAATCCAATGCGGACTGGTGTTTGCGAGCTTGAAGGGGCGTCAGCTTTTTCAGTTCTGAATAAAGTTGATGACCTGAGTATCGTTAAAAACCCGTGTCAGCGTTTCTGACAATACTTCGTTAATAATCTTCCGATTTTCTCCCTCGTTGGGGGCCTTCAGATAACTGTGCATTTTGGTTGAGTTGAAATTGCCCTGATGGCTGCGAGTGCCTTTTTTAATCTCGGCGCTGATTCGGCAATTTAAGGTGACATTTTTTTGCAGGGCCGCACTGTCGGTGTGATAACTCAGTTCATCAATATAGAGAGTGATGTTGACCGGCTGCGGGCTTTGTCCTTGGGTGGCCAATCCCAGCTTGCCTAAGGCCTCTATAGCAGCCGGGCGAAGGCTGTCCGGTAGGGGTTGGGACGGGTAGATAAAGCTGGTCTCAGCATAAACACCGCCACGGGTACCTAGCTCGCTTTTGGGGCGACGGTCAACAATATCAAGCGTGGTAACATGGGTGCTTACTACCTGCTGGCGCACTTCGATGTCAGGATCGATTTCCACATACTGAGGGCTTAAAGCACAGGCTGTTAACAAAAGCGAAAATGTCGTTGCGATTAGGGGGCGAATAAACATGTGCGTTTCCTTATCCATCAAAAGCTAGTTTTTTAACGGCTTTAACCGGTCTAAAAATTCGGCCAGTGAATTGGCTACCTCACGAAGGGGTGGTTTGCCCGGCTGTTCCAGTAAAATGCGACCACTGTCATTCTGCAGACTTAAAACCAGCTCTTCGGGTTCCGTGCAGGCGAAGAAAAATGTTAGAGGTTGTTTGATTTTGTGTTTGGCCAGGGCGTGGCCAATTAAGTTTCCCCGAAGGCGTTCAAAATCGGCCTCGTTCCAGACAAAGAGCAGGCTGAGATCGCCATCTTCAAAGCGAGCGGGAATGGGGTCTGACCAGTAGCGGTTATAGTAAGTTTTGATATCTTCGTGAATGGGTAATTCCAGTGCCTGTTCCAGTCCATCGAAAAGAGAGTGTGCTTGGGATTGCAGGCAAGGGCGCCAGGGAACTGACTTTCCTTCAGCGCCTGACTGTTGGTAGCACTCAGAGGGCCATTGGTCATCATATTCTGTCATGGGCAGTGAGAATGCCTCATCTGCATAGAGAGCAATATAGTCATCAATTAAACGATCCAGTGCCTGTTCGACGGCATTCACTCTGTCATTGCTCCTAAACAAATGGGGGGTAATGGGTCGGAGTGTAGCTGTTTTCGTTGTGGGCTGTCAGTAGTTATAGGTGCAGCCAATTCTTCACCTTTCTCTATCCGTATTTAGATTGGTATTTGTATTATTTCTCTGAAAACCATCACCGCACATCTATTGGTGGCTGGTTTGTAAAACACGGTTCTCCTTGCTACCTACTTTGTTAAACACTTTGGTACCGCCCATTAGGATGTTTTTTATACTAGAACTCTTTAAATAATAGCAAGTTGATCGGTTTTTATACGCGATTCGCCCGGGTTTGAATAAACATTGTGCAGTTGTAAAAAAGGATAAATATTTTTGTCAGAAGTGTTTGACAAGGCAGCCAAATGACGTAAAATTCGCAGCTCTTGAAACGGGGTGCCCAGTGACAGGGTCCGATTCAAGTAGATGCGGAGCGGTAGTTCAGCTGGTTAGAATACCGGCCTGTCACGCCGGGGGTCGCGGGTTCGAATCCCGTCCGTTCCGCCACTTTCAGTGCAAGCTGAAG
>JAPHRD010000040.1 GCA_026196225.1 Motiliproteus sp. | reverse complement strand
TGCTCACGGCTGTAGCCCTGTGTGAGTTGTCTAGACACCAACAAGCATAAGGCTTTCAGCCGTTTCTGTTTAGGCCTTCATGAAAAATCCGGGTTAGGGGCAATCTTGATCTTGGCTGGCGTAGCACTTGCCATCTCAAGCAATAAGCGATTCCGCCGTCGAGTCAGAGAATTTCGCAGGAAAAACCCAAAGATTGAGAAGATCACACAACGAGTTAAACGTTTTCTTCCGATTATCCTACGCAAACAAATTGATGATTCGGCACCCGATAATAGGCGAGGTTAAATTTTTTTCCTGAGCATTTTTTATCGAACTTATTCGGCGCTAACAGGCTGAGATTGAGCTGCAGATGCCGTGTAAAAAAGCCAATCCAGCATCTGACCCCAAAGACTAAAACCAACTTTCTCATAATTAATTTACAAGAACCGATATCGTAAGGACGATCTGGTAAAGCTAAAACTAAAGCCCATCAGTTCTCAAAGAATCACTAGTAGTTTTCTTCTGTGACAATAAGGACAAAATTTCTTCCCCTAATCGAGCAGTATAATGAGCTGGCTCCCAGTACCATTTCATAAATTCACCTTTCTTGTCAGGTATAGGTTCCTTTATAAAATCGTTCATATCCGAAAAATCATACAATTCGCTGTTTTCAAAATAGCCAGTTTTTTCTAAGTGTATAGCAAGCTCTTTTTTCCACGACAAAAAAAGATCCATATGACCGGTCTCTTCAACAACTTGAAGGTATTGGTCATGGTATGGGCTAATAAATATATCCAAGTGTATATTTTTTTTATGTAATTCACCGATAAGGTAATTCAGAGTTAAAAAACTTTTCGAAACTCCATTCTGATCGTACAAACTATATTTTTTACCTGATAGACGTTTGGATAATTCCTGTATCTTCTGTTCAAATAAGGCAGCTGTACCCTCAGACTTAACGATAGGTTTAAAACCCTCTGCGTTATTAAACCCTTTTTGAGTTGTAAAATTAGTCTCGTGGTTTTGTAGAAACAGCGTTTTAAAGCTAGCCAAGGTAACGTCCAATGTTATCAACGATTTCAATTTAGCTTCAATATCTTCGAAATCTTCTGATACTACTTTGTCTCCAAACAGATCCAATTCTAAGTAACGTGCAGAAGAATTAACTGGCGGCCATGCTACGGTTTTATTTGGGTTTTGTAAGAAATCAAGAAAATCTACATTTAGAATCACCCGCTCAGGATTATGATGATTTAAAAGATTGATCAGATAGATAGCCTGTGTCGTTACACCTGCCCCCCGCAACCCCAAATTGTAGACCGATTTATTTCCGAATTGAGGACTTTCAGGATCAATACCTAATTCAGGTCTAGAGTTCCCAATAATAACCACGTCAGGTTCTAAGTGTTTCCACTGGAATGCTTTGGTCAAATAGATCTTACTTCCCGCTTCGGTCTTTCGACAATTCACATCTTCTACACATTTATTGTGCCAGATAGCATAAGGATCGATAAGTAGATTCAGCAATCCTACAAAAAAAACTATCGCTATTGAGGTAAGTACAAAATTTCGCAAATAGGAATTCATATTAGAAATCTAAAATTGGAAATATAAAAAGTCACTTACTTGCCCCAAAGTCATGACTCCAGAAACTAAAAGTAGTGAACAATATAAACACCAACGTTTTTGTGGATGCCATGATATGGAATAAACAGCTTTGGGCGATAAAAACCATGTATGGCGATGCTCAATAGCAGAGTCCGATAACGACGGTCGATATTCGCGAAAGAGATCCTGAGCATTTGGTAGTGCTGTCACAACGGGAATCAAAACCAAACAGCAGATCCAAGCTTTTGCTAGTTGTCCAGCACCGCCATGATAGGTTTCAACACCGACCGACTGCATCCATACGCCCAATTCTCCCAGGCGAGCCAATATAGCATTCGGGATAGCCAATCCATTAAATCCAAACATGCTGTAAAGCATATTCAGAGCACCATCTAAGGTTGTTGCCCGAAAAAATACCCATGCAATCATTACAGCAATCATAGTTAGCACCCAAGCAGGAAAATGAGAGATGCTAAGACTTGGCTGCCGATCGGAAAGGTTGCGCCATCCATGATTTATAATCAGATAGCTGCCATGTAATCCGCCCCATATAACGAAATTCCATCCAGCACCATGCCATAACCCTCCCAGCAACATCGTAGTCATGAGAAATAGATAGCGTTTCTTTGGTCCCTTCTGATTACCACCCAAAGGAATATAAATATAGTCTCGCAGAAATCTAGATAAGGTCATGTGCCAACGGCGCCAAAATTCTGAAATTGAAGTCGCCTTATAGGGGGAGTAAAAATTTAGCGGCAATGTGATTCCAAAAATTCTGGCTAAGCCCAGTGCCATATCACTGTATCCGGAAAAATCAAAATAAATCTGAAAGCTATAAGCAAGCGTACCCGCCCAAGCTTCCAACATCGTAGGAACATCACCAACATCGGCACCATTGAAAACAGGGTTGGCATATAAAGCCATGGAGTCAGCTATAACGGTTTTTTTAAAGAGGCCAATAGCAAACAGACTGATCCCTATAGCCAAGTTGCTCGATTGCAGTTTAAAGGTCGCTGCTTTTTCAAACTGCGGAAGCATCTCCTTGTGATGGACGATAGGACCGGCAATTAGCTGGGGGAAAAACGTTACAAACAACGCGTAGTGAATAAAACGGTATTCTCGCGTTTCTTGCTTATATGCGTCGACGAGATAGGTGATCTGCTGGAAAGTAAAAAACGATATCGCAAGGGGTAAAACGATTTCTTCTATGGACCAGCTGGAGCCAGTAGCCCAGGCTAGGTTTATAACGATAAAACCTGCGTATTTATAATACGCTAACACTGCTAAGTTCGCTGCAATTCCAGCAAGTAGCAGCCCTCTACTCTGGTCTCGCTGCAATTTTTGCCCTAACAAGTAGTTCCCAGCCATTGAGAACAAAATTATCAGGAGATACTTGGGATCCCACCAGGCATAGAAAAATAAAGACATAGCGACCAGCCAGAGGATGGCCGATTCCTTACCTACACGCCCCGCCAAAATAAAGAATCCTATTAATGTAATAGGCAAAAAAGCAAAAATAAATTCAGCAGAATTGAATAGCATCTGGACTTCCCGCTTGTCCTCGGTGGTAGGCTAGTGTGCCACTAAGTCGAAGCGGCCCATTATTACAATGTGTACCCGTTATCTGATAAAGCTTCGATAATATTTAAAGATATCTATCGGTACACAGGAACAACTACAGATTACGCACAAACTTTACCAAAAAAAGGGCTGGAGGTATCAACCAACAGCCCTTGTTTTCTTTCTTATTCTATAACTGTCTTTAAATCGGGCAGACATTGTCCTCGCAGAAGCGCTCAACATGTGCTGCGGTTAACGCACTCATGTTGAAGATGCCTCGCGCCGATACGGACGGAATTACAATATGGGCGGGTTTGGACAGTCCGTTGACGAAAGGTCCTACCAGTAGCGCATCAGTCAACGAACGTATCAGACCCAATGCGATGTTGGCGGAATCCAGATTTGGCATTACCAGCAGATTTGCGCGCCCAGTAAGGTTGGCATCCGGCATGATCAGCTTACGCAGCTCTGCGTTGAGTGCGGCATAGGAGTGCATTTCACCGTCAATTTCAACTTCTGGATGCTTATCCCTTAGAATGCCCGACGCCTGACGCATTTTACGAGCGGATCCGCCTCGAGAAGAACCAAAGTTAGAGTGCGACAGCAGAGCAACCTTAGGCTCAATACCAAAGTATCTTACGAAATCCATACTGGATTCGGTGATAGAAACCACCTCATCAACAGTAGGATCGACGTTCAGGAAAGCATCCGCGATAAACAGCGGCCCGGTAGGTAGCAACAGTGCACACACCGTAGACATGTGTTCATGGTTTTGTGCCGTCCCCAGCACTTCATAGATCTTCTGGAAGTGTGAATCGAAGCGGTTCACCTTACCGCAAATCATACCGTGGGCTTCACCCATAGACACCATTACCGATGCCAACGCGGTAGCGTTGTTCCGCATATCAGATTTGGCGGCTTCAACGCTGATACCCTTGCGGCCCACCAGCTCATGGTAATGCTGCCAGTATTTATCGTGATGATCGCAATCTACTGGATTGAAAACGGTGACATCATCACCCAGTTTGAAGCTCAATCCCAAACGCTCCATCTTCTCTGCGACAACTTTCTCACGACCAATAAGGATTGGAGATGCAACACCTTCATCGACAATTGCCTGCATGGACATCAATACATCGTCGTTCTCGCCTTCGGCGTATACCAGACGACGCTTGGGTCCTTGCTTGGCGGATTCGATCATTGGCTGCATAAACAAGCTGGCAGCGTTGACGAACTCGTGTAGTTTCTTACGGTAGGCGTCCAGATCTTCAATAGGACGGGTAGCAACGCCGCTTTCCATCGCAGCCTTAACAACCGCGACAGGTACTTCCTCGATCAGACGGGGATCAAATGGCTTGGGAATCAGGTAGTCAGGACCGAAGGTCAGGTTCTCACCGGCATAGGCCTCAGCAACCACATCGGTAGCTTCTTTCATGGCCAGATCGGCAATGGCCTTCACACAGGCCTGCTTCATCTCTTCGTTAATGGTGCTGGCCCCACAGTCCAGTGCACCACGGAAGATGAATGGGAAGCAAAGTACGTTGTTAACCTGATTAGGATAATCGGAACGGCCGGTAGCCAGAATCGCATCTGGACGTACTTCCAGCGCCAGTTCAGGCATGATTTCCGGCGTGGGATTCGCCATAGCCAAGATCAGAGGCTTTTCAGCCATCTTCTTGACCATATCCTGGGTCAGTACACCAGGGCCGGATAGCCCCATAAACAGGTCAGCCCCATCCATGGCATCATCAAGGGTGCGCATCTCAGTGGCACGAGCGTACTTCTCTTTCCAGGGATTCATGCCCGCTTCACGGCCTTGGTAGATAACGCCGGTGCGGTCGATCAAAGTAACGTTTTCTTTCTCTAGCCCCATGCTAACCAGCAGGTCTACACAGGCGATACTGGCAGCACCACTACCGGAGACCACCAGTTTGATCTCATCGATCTTCTTCTCAACAACCCGCAGTCCGTTGTATACCGCCGCCGCCGCAACGATGGCCGTACCATGTTGGTCATCGTGGAATACCGGAATGTTCATGCGTTCGCGCAATTGAGCTTCAACCAGGAAACACTCAGGCGCTTTGATATCTTCCAGGTTGATACCACCAAAGGTAGGTTCCAGAGCAGCAATGCAATCTACCAGACGGTCAACTTCGGTCTCGTTAACTTCAATATCGAAGACATCGATATTGGCGAATTTCTTAAACAGTACCGCTTTACCTTCCATCACTGGCTTGGAAGCCAATGGACCGATATTTCCGAGACCAAGAACAGCGGTGCCGTTAGTGATGACGCCCACCAGATTACCGCGAGCGGTCATCCGTGCTGCTTCATTCTCATCCTCTACGATCGCCTCACAGGCATAGGCTACACCGGGTGAATAGGCGCGAGACAGGTCACGTTTGTTGGCTAGCGGTTTGGTAGGCTGAATCGCCAACTTACCGGGTACCGGTTCGGTGTGATAACGTAGGGCACTCTCTTTGATTTCTTCAGTCATGATGACTTCCCTAAAAAATTAAAGCTATAGTGGAGCGATAGTACCACTAGACAACAGGGACTGCATCGCCATAAAGGGTCGTTAAACGGTTGCTGAACCGCTTAACTGTCCTGATGCGCCAAGGAATTCTAAGATCAATAGCCACCTTCTTATCGACAAAGGCAAACTGAACAACCTGAAATGGAAAAATCCGAACTACTCCATGGGATTAAACAAGTGCTCGTGGCTGAGCTAGAAACCGCAATGAACGCTGTAAACGATGCACACAAAAATGCCACTCACAGTGAAAGCAAGGCCGAAAACAAATACGACACCCGGGGTTTAGAAGCCGCCTATCTTGCCCACGGCCTATCAAATCGAGTTCAACAATTACAGGACTCATTGGCTAGCTTCGGCCAATTAAGCGATCGCAATTTCAGCGAGGAAGATTCCATTCAAGTAGGCGCTTTAGTGCTCTTGGAAGATGACAAGGAGCAGCTCCGCTCGCTATTTCTCAGCCCCACAGCTGGCGGCCTGAAACTGGACTGGCAGGATCAACAGGTCACTTTGGTATCCATCACAGCACCACTGGGAAAAGCCCTAATGGGTCACTACGAAGGTGATGAGATAAAACTGACTATTAACGGAACAACCCAGCAGTACTGCATTAACAAAGTCAGATAAGAGCATACATTCTATTTTTTAGAATATATTTGTGGTTTTTTTCTGATTTTTATTCGATTTATCTGACTCTATTCTATTCCTCAACGTTTTATTCAGTTGCGAGAGAAGAGCAATGCTTGAGGTCAGAAAGAGTTCCGAACGGGGCTATGCCGATCACGGCTGGTTGCAGACCTATCACAGCTTTTCCTTCGCTGATTATTACGACCCTCAACATATGGGTGTCTCATCTCTGCGAGTCATCAATGAAGATTTGATTCAGCCTGGTGGCGGCTTCCCCCTTCACCCCCACCAGAATATGGAGATCATCACCTACCTTATCGACGGCGAGATAGAACACCAGGATACGCTGGGCAACCGCAATCGACTCAAGGCAGGAATGGTACAGGTGATGACCGCCGGCAGCGGTATTCTTCACAGCGAATACAACCCCTCTAAAAACCACCCATTAAAGCTGCTGCAAATCTGGATTCGTCCTCATACACAGGGACTAAAACCCGGCTACCGGCAACGCAGCTTTGATCATCTGGATGGATTAAACCTCCTGGTTTCCCCGGATGGAAGACAGGGCTCGCTGCCTATCAACCAAGACGCCCTGCTCTACTTACTAAAAAGTGATCAGTCTCAGTTGCACTGGCCACTGTCTTCTGGGCGACAACTCTATCTTCAAGTCATAGAAGGAGAACTCGAGGTGAATGGCACTCGGATCAGCAACGGCGATGGACTGCGTATTCGAGAGTTACGGGATCTGGTTGTAAACAACCCTAGCGGCCAACCAGTTGAGCTACTGCTGTTTGATCTGGCTGATGACAATTCCAAGTAGATACAAACTAAAAACGAATCAACGCCAAACAATACCTAAACAATACCTAAACAATATCCAAGCAATATATTAACTAGGGATCCTGTGATTAAGTCCTGTTTATTGAACAATATCGCTCATCAAAGCCATTCGGCCGCATGATCGCCATCATTTGCTCGTTTTTTGATCATC
>JAPHRD010000079.1 GCA_026196225.1 Motiliproteus sp. | reverse complement strand
GCGTCCGAAAAGCTAAGCTGATCCACGGCTGGTCTCGATTGTTGAAATAGTAGTGTGCCATTGTGCCACGGAATCTAACGGAACTTAATCAGACCTTCCTTAGTTTTTTTTTCAGCACTTTGACGCTAATATTTACATCTTTAGAATTGAACAGCAACCAGAAAACGATACACGCAGCAGGCGGCCCTAACTCCACCACTTGCATTATTATGGAATATCCCACTCACTCTTATTCCATCTGATTATATTAGATTTGAGGATGAAAGGCTTGGACAACAGCAACCGATCGTCTGCAATGATCATTGCATATCACTTCCCCCCGATTTCTGTTAGTAGCGGTGTTCATCGAATGATATCGCTGGCTAATGCCTTCTCAGAGCATCAATGGGATGTGTCTGTATTGACCGCCAATAAAGAGATTTATGATCGCATTGATGAGCAAATCTCAAAAAAACTTCACGCCAATATAGAAATACATCGAGCCAAAGCATTTAACACGGCCAAGCACCTGTCAATCGCAGGTAAGTACCTACAAGCGATGGCGTTACCCGATCGACTCCAAAGCTGGATTCTGTTTTCCGTCGTTAAAGGTCTCTTCGCTATACGCAAGCGCAGACCCGATTTTATTATCTCTACGTACCCTATCGCTTCCGCCCACGCCATTGGCCTCATTCTCCACAAAATCACAGGAATACCCTGGATCGCAGATTTCAGGGACCCCATGGCGCAAGAGGGTTATCCGGCCAATAAAATGCAGTGGAAATCATATAGCTGGCTTGAAAAACAGATTGCTAAACATGCCCGGTTGATGGTCTTTGCTACACCAGGCTGCATCGAAGAGTATCAAACCCGATTTCCAAGCCGTGATGCCAGCGGATGGTATCTCATGCCCAATGGATATGATGAAAGTGCGTACGCGGACATATCTGTAGACAATGTCTCTGAAAATCCGGTTCTGCGGGTCCTTCACTCCGGTGTTATCTATCCATTTGAACGAAACCCCAATTCATTGTTTGAGGCGATCCATAACCTTAAATCCAAAGGTTTCTTTAGTCAGTCAAAGTTAAGATTGATGCTTCGAGCCACCGGCCATGACGATCAATACAACGCTAAGATTGAAGAATTGGGGATTGGCGATATTATATCTGTTCTCCCCCCTGTCCCTTATCACGAAGCGGTTAAAGAGATGTTCGAGGTTGATGGTCTTCTTTTACTGCAGGGCTCAGATTGTAACTCACAAATTCCAGCGAAAGCTTACGAGTACATTCGAGCCAGAAAGCCAATATTGGCATTAACTGATGAGAACGGTGATACCGCCAAGCTGCTGAAGAAAAACGGAGTTTCAAGCACAGCGTCTCTGTATAATGCAGAAGAAATAGAGAAAGCTATTGAAGCCTTTTTTCACAACTATCAGACCAACAGCTTTGACACCCCAAATATGGCGCACATACAGCAATATGATCGGGCCGTAATTTCAGGCCACTTCGTGTCGCATATTGAATCGTTACAAAACAAACAAACCACCGATAAGGCTATCTAAGATGAAATGGAATATTGTTCCGGCAAACGATTTCAACAACTATGCCGAACATTGGGATAATCTTAATCGGAGTGGTCCTCACAATCCTGTTCTGGACTCATCATTCGTTTCTTTCGGCTTAGCACACTTTGGTAACGGCGACGAAGTACTAGCCAGCTTCGAAGAGAACGGTGAAATCACAGCGATGTCCGTTCTATGTAAGCAAAAACAAGCCGTTTGGAGTACCTTTCAGCCATCCCAAGCGCCGGTTGGATTCTGGATAAACAACAGCTCAACGCCCATCAAGGCTTTGCTGAAAAAGCTGGCATCATCACTGCCAGGCTTCGTATTGAGAATAGGGCTTACTCAACAGGACCCGAATATATATCCCCGTCCAGAGAAAAGCTTTGCTATAAGCTCTATCGATTATATTTCCACCGCTAGGATAGACACTTCCAACGTTGATTTTGAAAGCTATTGGAAAAATCGCGGTAAAAATCTACGCCAGAATATGAACAAACTTGCAAACCGCCTAGAACGGGAGGGCGCGAATATCAGAATGGAAGAGATCACCTCTCCCGATGAAATTCCTAAAGCGATCAATCAATACGGCATACTAGAAACCTTAAGCTGGAAGGCTGATGAAGGGACCGCAGTCTCTTCTGACAACAACCAAGGACGCTTTTATACAGACTTATTACAACATTTCTGTAAAAACCACCAAGGAGTCATTTACCAGTATTATATCGATGATGAATTGGCAGCTTCAGATATCTGCATCATACTCAATGGTGTTCTAGTAATTCTTAAAACAAGCTTTAATGAAAAATATAAAAAGAGCTCTCCTGCTTTTTTAATGAGAAAAAGATATTTTCCAGATATTTTTGTAAAGGATTCGCTGAAATCAATCGAGTTCTATGGAAAAACGATGGACTGGCATACTAAGTGGAGTAATGATATACGGCTGCTCTATCATATTAACTTTAACAATATTCCTCTTTTATAACAGCTATCAGACTGACCAATTTATCAGCTCTTATGATTGCCCTCTTTTCCTTAGATGATAGTAGAGGTCAAGCTAATTCCATCAATAACTGGCATCTCAGACTTAGTACGAGTGCCTAGGATCTCACCACCAGAATCACTGCATGCATAAAACCTTTAGTCGTTTTTATAGCTGAATTCTAAGAATAATCCACGCCAGCAGAAGACTTCTAATGAGTTTATCAATCCGATGAAAGTACAAAGTCTGCCACCATGGATTCCACCTGAAAACGTTGTTCTTTTGCAGAAAAGGTATGGTCAGCCTCCGCTAACCGATTTATCTCAACGGTTTCTTTTGCTCTGCTTTCATACCATGAATGGCCACCAAAAAATTGAAGCTCAAATTCCTTTGCAGTCAGATCATTACCACTAAGGATCAGCAGTACATTACCTTTAAAATTGAGATAGCCACGTCGCATGCGTTCCTGATAGGGAGCATCTGGATCATCTTCAGCCTCACTGACAGGTGGTTCGGAGCCTGGACCTTTTGCAGCCAGCAACAGTGATTTGGATAAGTTGGCAACCCCTTCAAAGATACGAACATCGCCGGAGACAAGCTTCGTCCAGAATGACTTACTGAGTAACCTTTTGGCGTAATAGCCCTTGATTTCAGCCTGCGCTTTTGAGGCGTCATTTTCGAGCCAGGGATTGATCAAAATGAGATCGGACACCCTCGCATCTTTGCAGCCGTAGATAAGAGATGCGGAGGCACTATCACACAACCCCCACAACACAAACTCCCTGGCCTGAGAACAACACTCGGAAAAGCAGTCAAGCGCACAGCGAATATCCTCATCCATCTGGTCAAAGCTCTTCTTCAACCCTGTAGAATCCCCCATACCGGTAATATCGAAACGCATGGACGAGATGCCCAGCTTCGCCAAAGATCGGGCTAACTGTATAAATTGACGGTGGCTTCCGACCCGGTACTGAGGACCTCCAACAATAATCAAAATCCCTTTGTCGCATGCAAAAGTGCTGTTTTCTACAGGCTCAGCGTGATGAATAATGCCGGTAAGAAGCTGATCATTACAGCTAAATGTTATCGGTTGCTCATTCATTCTAAATTCGCCCTGCCTGTTCCGATGTCATCGCTATTAATTCTGGCGCCTCGTAGACATCGGGAGATTGCCAGAACATCGGAGAGGTACAGGTAAACAACTGGAGTTTTTCATTTTGCCAGCGGCTGGTATGCGCTTTTATCACGGGAGTAAGGGTTTCGACGCCCGGCTCCATCCATAGAGTGTTGATATGACAGGTACGGTTACAACTCTTCATCTGCATAGTGACAATTGAGTTAACAAGAGACGGAGTCACTTCGTAACCTGCTACTTCTGTGCATCCACCATCAAGCACATACTTGAACCAATTCTTCTTTTCACCGCCCCCCTGCATCAGCTCGTTCATCTTCTTTAACCTGAAGAATTGATTCAGCATGATTTTACCGTCCAATACTGGACGCCAAAAAATCAGTCCGGAGATACACTCATCGCCCTGCTGTTCGAGGTAACTGGCAGCCAACAACGCCCCAAAACGTACTCCCCATAGAATGGGTTTTGACTGAGTCTGGCTCCCAATCCATTCTAGTAGAATGCGAATATCTTCCCGCCAAATATCCGCGTTTGCGTCCTGAAACTCACCTTCGCTATCGCCGGTGCCGTAATAATCCAGCGAGACAACGCTATAACCGATGGAATTAAATGCGTACGCCTGCCTGGTACAAACGGCCCGACTTAGGTTCATTTCTTCACCGAAGGCTGGCAACAGAACAATCACTTTTTCTGCCGGCCAGCAGCCGTAACAGCCCAGGTAAAGCTTTCCTTTCGCGCCTTCGATAAACTGGCCTTGATATTCAGGCATTTACAATTGCTCTGCTTAACTCAATTTAGTTGCTACAAACTCGACCAGTGTGGCAACACTTTCAAAGGTTTCGGCACTCACTTCATCATCTTCCACGAATACCCCGTAATTTTCCTCCAGCACTGTGAAGAAAGTCACAATGGCCATAGAGTCCAACTCCGCAATATTGCCCAGCAATTCAGTATCCGCTGACCAGTCACTTGCGTCTTCCCGTCCTGTTGCAACCTGCAATAATTCTTTGACGGTACCTTCAAATTCCATAGATATTCCTCAAGGTATTTTGGTAGAAAGTTGTTAGTTGAAAATACTTTTAGCTCTGATGACGGTCCAACCACAATGCCAGGATCATAAGCACCCAAACAAGCTCACCGTAGTGTTTAGCGTGAACTTCCTGGTGCTGTCGCTTCACTTCATCTATAAAGCCATCGTGAAACAAGTTGAGAGATTTCAAGCTGTCGATGGCGTCGTAAGCTAATGATCTGAGATCGGCATGATCTGCAGTCCAAACGCCAAACGGCAGACCAAAGCCGTGTTTTGGCTTGTTGATGATCTTCTCAGGCAGAAAATCTTTCATCGATAGCTTGTACAGATGGCGAAGATTACTAGGGATCAATTTCAAATCTGATGGCACAGTGAGTGAGAAATCAACCAAGCGCTGATCCAACATCGGGTAGGAGACGTCGACCCCGGCTAACTGGCACATATCGTTAACTTTAATAAGGTCGTTATCTGCTAACGTATGCTTCCAATCCAAATAAAGCATACGATTTAAATCGGAAACCCCATTTAAACTCTGGTAAATAGTGTTGGCTTGTCGCTCAGGAACAAAAATGTCTGTCGTGGATATTAGCTCGCTAGAAAAAATAGTTCTTCTATCTTGAAGATTCAGAAAATTGAAATACTCCAATCTTTCTGGAACAGTCATATTTAATTGACGTGTAAAACTTTTTGCCTTGCTGGCTAATGGAAGTGTTTCAGGCCAGTTTGTTTTTACAAACGCCAGATCCAACAAACCTAAAACAGGCCCTAAGCGCCGCTTCCATCGCTCCATCTTCAACTGATGAGAATAACGCTCATTGCCAGCAAAGAGTTCATCACCTCCATCTCCAGCAATCAGATGGCTAACTCCGTTCTCTTTAGCAAGCTTGGCGCAAAAATAGGTAGGTACAACAGAACTATTGCCAAAGGGTTGTGACATACTGGCAACGATATCAGGTAAGGCTCCGACTACGTCCTCAGGGGTCATAAAGTATTCATGCCCCTTCAAACCAAAATGGCTTGCGGCGGTACGAGCATAATCAATCTCATTATACTGCTCGATTGGAAATCCAATTGAGAAAACATCAATACCGGGCTTATGTTTACCCGCCATACCGCTAATACTTGAGCTGTCGAGCCCTCCGCTCAAAAAACACCCAACAGTATCGCGACCTTTAACCTCATCTCCGCAGACAGTATGCAATATGTCATGAAGTTCACTTGCGTAATCCTGTTCTGAACAGAGTGCGTCCTCTGTAAACCCTGGTGACCAGTAGGTACCTTTCTTCACTTCACCGTTTTGAAATACAAGTATTTCAGCAGGTTCGATACTGTAGATGCCTTCATAAATGGTCCCAGGACTAGGAATCATATGGTAGAACAGATAATTCACCACCGATTCATTTGAGATCTGCGGCTTACTCGGCAAATATGTCAGGAGCGAATCAATTTTATCCGAAATGACCAAACCTCCGGACAATTGAACGTAAAACAGCTTATGTGAAGCAAAACGATCAGAGCAAATCCAAGTTTTTTGGTCGTTTTTGCTGCGGACGACGATAGCAAAGCGTCCCTGAAGCGTTTTAAAAACTTGATCAAATGATTTTTCTTGCAATTCTGCAGATAACCAACTGAGATCTCTCAGTTTTTCACCATTCTTGAACTGTGGGGTTCCAAGCACCCACACCTGCAGTTTAGAATCTTCATATTGACGCCATTTATCCATAGCGATGGCCGATGGAATCACTGTTGCCGGCAATTCATCGCTGGCAGCAATATGTCCTGAGTTTCCAAACATCCCAATTTCCTTTGAGTCCACATTCAATATGAGAGGGCCAACTATAGCGCCCATGCAGACTGACTTCCAGCCGATCGAGTTTCTATTGGTGTCGACTAGGGAACCTGCGAATAAGTCCCGCCTTCTAACTCATTCTGACGATCAAGCTAGATTTACGGCTTAGCCGCGCGATTATTGGTCGTTTCTTACCGT